>JBFXFK010000032.1:0-36726 GCA_050179135.1 Desulfatirhabdiaceae bacterium
GCATTGATCTGATTGACTAAAAGTGATGCAAATCCGACTATTGTCGTCAATACGGTCAGCGATGTCGGTAATGCGGTATGGCTGAATGTCCGAAAAACGACCTGCAAGGGCGTATCTCCGGATTGGCACTGGTGCATGTATTCCGAGCAGATGTGCAGACAGTATGCGATGCCGATGGCCATCAGAAAGACCGGAACCATCATGGTCAGCATGGACATGCTGATTTCACACAGGGCCATCAGGCCAAACGTCCAGATCAGGGCAGTCAGGACGCACAGGACCGGCAGGACAACACAGTTGATGTTGCGATAAATGATAAAGAGAATGCCGGCAAACACGACCATACAGATGGGCGGAAGGCTGAGAAAATCCCGTCGGGTCAGGGATGCCAGGGTTTGCGAGACGAGGGGGATGCCGATCTGATAGGCGAATGCCGGTTTCGGAATCCGGCTGATACGGGCCTCGATATCCTGAATCACCGACTCCCGTTTTGCATTTTCGGACAGTACCACGGTAATGGCGGTTGTTCTGTGATCCGTCGATATCAGATTTTTTTGAAACATGTCGATCGGCATCAGTCTCTCTGCGAATTCCCCGATCGACCATTTATTGCCGAGATCCACGGTTTTTTTGACTTCCGGGAGACTGATGATCCGCCTGACGCCCCGAATCCGGGATACATCATCGGAAAGTCCCTGAATGACGGCAAATGACTCCGGCCTGAAAACGGCATCGCCGCGAACCACGATTCGAATGATTTCATCCGATCCAAAGACCTTTTTATAGTCCTGATACTGAATGGTTTCCGGAATGTTTTCGATGGCCAGATCATAGACCGATGTTTCGAATGACAGACGAATCGCGTGAAATGAAAAAAAGAGGGTGATGATGCCGATGAATGTGATGACGGCATAGGGGCGATTCAGCAGACGATTCAGCCAACCCTGCAATGTACACGGATCCAGCAGCCGGTATGACATGCGTATTCTCTTTTTATGGAAAATATGTCGTGAAATCGTGAGGGCGTTATCGTGAAATGGTTCCGCTCTCACGCCCGGACGCCCTCCGCTTTCCCGATCGAAAAAAAACTTATCTGCTACATAATCCCAGCGCGGCCCGTTTTTTCTCGATGTGACGGCAAATCAAAACCGCGGCTTTTTCCGGATCAGGTTCGACTGCAAATGTGGCTCCGACCACATCGTTCAGTCCTTCGGTCAACAGGTTGACCACGTTCATGCTGCCTGTGATGGGCGGCATGGGACCCAGAACCGTAAATACGCCGGATGCCACAAAATATGCCCCGATGGACACGGCTTTTTCCGAATACCATTCCGGCGCCGAACCGGCAAGCGGCAGATCGCTGATATCCACACCCAGTGTGTTGGCCAAAGCCGCAGCCAGGTTCAGAATGCGGACGTTGTCCACACAACTGCCAAAGTGCAGCACCGGTGGAATGCCCAAAGACTGGCATACCGCTTTCAGTCCCGGTCCGGCAAGGGCCGACGCTTCGGGTGTTTTGAGCCCGGCCTTGCCATTGGCAACCGCCGCACATCCGGTATCCACCACCAGAATATCATTTTCAATCAGGCGTTTTGCCAGAGTGACATGACCATAGTCCTGTTTGATTTTTGGATTGTTGCATCCCACAATGCCGGCAGCCCCCCGGATGGCGCCGGATTTGATGGCGTCGATCAACGGGGTTACGCTGCCGCCAAGGGCCTTGACAATGGATTCGATGGAAAAACCGGCCATCATGTCGACCGGTTCCACCGGAATATAGACCCGGCTCCGGTTTCTGAAACTGAAATTTTCAACGGCTTCCCGAACCAGTTTTCGGGAAAGTTCCAGGGCATTTTCCGGATGAAATTCACAGTGGGTCATTCCGGGAAATTTGGCCTTGTCGCTGGTGCTGATCATTTTGGTGTGATAGCAGGCCGCAACCTGGGAAATGGCCGGCATGATGCATTGGTAATCCACAATCATCATCTCGACGGCGCCGGTGACAAGGGCCAGCTCGGTGCTTAAGTGGTTTCCGGCGATTGGAATGCCATGCCGCATCTGAAGCTCGTTTCCGGTGCAGCACAAACCGGCCAGATTGATGCCGGATGCCCCTTTTTCCTTTGCCAGCGCAATCATGTCCGGGGACTGACATGCCTGAAGGATGGTTTCCGACACAACCGGATTGTGGCCATGCACCAGAATGTTAACCTGATCCGCCTTCAACACGCCCATGTTGGCCGAGGATTGGGATGGCATGGGCGTCCCATACAGAATATCCGAAACATCTGTCGCAATCATGGAACCGCCCCATCCATCGGAAAGCGCATTGCGAAGGGCGTGCAGCAGGATGCTGACCCAGTCGTTGTCAACGCCCATATGGGTCCGGTGCATCATTTCCGATGTTTCGCGGTCAATGCCTCTGGGGGTGATGCCAATGTTTGCCCAAAGATTTCTCCGTTTTTCCGGCGCCCGGCTGACAAACTGAAGACATGTCTTGCGGGTGCCGTAATCCTCCTGCATGGCACCGGCCAGTTCGGCTGCAATGGTCAATACATTTTTCCCGTCGGTATCGATGCCATATTCCCGCGCAACCGTTCCCAGCTTGATTTCATCCTTTATGGCATATCCGGGGGCCTTGCCGGCGGCGACTTTTTCCAGAACCTCGACCAGATCCCGGCCATGATCCGAATGGGCTGCTGCGCCTGCTGCAATCATGCGTCCCAGATTCCGGGCCACAATGATATCGGCATCAGCCCCGCATACACCCCGTTGCGGGCCTTCTCCAAATGGGTCAATCCTGCAGGGTCCCATCACGCAGATTCGGCAGCTCAGTCCCATTTCACAATATCCGCAATGGGGTGACTGGGCCTGATGGCGGTCCCATACGGTTTCAATCATCTCCTGTTCCGCCTTTTTAAGCATCAGACGGGTATCCTGCGCAATACTGTATTCACTGTAATTCTTTAATGAATTCATGGGAATCCTCCTTGTCTGAAGACCGGTCAACAGGCTGTTGCCAGATTATGCTGGCTTTTTTTAATGGCTTGTAACAGTTCGAACCCGTCAAATTTGCCAGTGGCCACCGTTACAGGCTCCGGCCAAATGGTTTGGGTGATCTCCCGGGTTTTTCGGTTCTGGGCCTTGGCAACCGGTTCAAACGTCAGCGCGCCGCTTTTGCACATTTCAACACACGCGGGAATCAGCCCGACAGCCTGTCTGGAAATACAGTTATCGCATTTGATGGCCACGGTTTTTCCCGGGGGGGCCCAGTTGTCCTCATGATACCGGATAACACCAAACGGGCAGGCCATGGCGCAGGACGCACAGTTGATGCACAAATCCGGATTGATCAAAACCGTTGCCGTCGCGGGTTCCCGATAAATCGCACCGGGAAGGCAGGCCAGAAGACAGGGCGCCGGATCACAGTGCCTGCAGCGGTTGGGAAATCCCCGGCCATACAGGCTGGCGCCGATATGAATGCGGGGCTTGGGAAGCGGTTTTTCCTGTGTTGCGGAAAAAAGTGACAGCGATACGGAATGGGCTGTGGCGCATGCGGTCATGCACTGCATGCACCCGACACATTTTTCAGGATGTATGACAACCTGTTTCATGACGGTATCCTCCTTTATTCCGTTGAAAAATAATATCGTAACTACTTTAAAGTGTTTTCAATATCCCCATCTCCGAAGCCGAAAGTGGAAACTGTCGCTGAATCAGGGATACCAGATGTCCGCCGCTTTCAATCCGGTTGATGAGAATGAAACCCGCCAGACGGTTGTCCTTTATAACAAATTTGCGATAAACCGGCAGGCGGGGTTCAATCCGGCTGTAAATCTGATACCCGTCATCCGGTTCCGGATTGATTAGACCGGCGGTCATGACATCCAGATCAAATATGCGAATGACATTTCTGCCCAAGCTTCCCGGATATGAAACCGTCCGTCCGGCCATGTTCATGCCGGCAACCCGGCCCTGCATGGCCGCCTCGGGCCAGATGGCATTGATCCAGGGGCGCTGTCGCACCCGATCGATGCATTCCGCCACATCTCCCGCGGCATAGATTCCGGGGATGCCGGTTTCCATATTGGTATTGACCAGAACACCGAGATCAACCGGTATCCGGTCTTTTGGAATGAACCCGACAGCCGGCCGAACCCCTTTCCCCACGATTACCCGGTCACAGGCAAGCACAGAGCCATCAGAAAGATGGGCCTCCCGCACCCGCGAATCGCCTTCAAAAGCAAGCGCGTCAATTCCGGTCCGGACTGTCAGGCCATTGGCTTTCAGACTGTCCAGAATCATGCCGCCGGCGATATCATCCACCTGCATGGACAGGGGATATTCTGAGCGGATCAGCATGGTGACCGGTATGTTTCGGCGCATCAGGCCATAAGCGGCCTTGAATCCCACCAGACCACCCCCCAGAACCAGGGCATGGCGGGCCGTGGAAATGTCTGTCAGCATATTTTCCACATGAGAAACGGTTCTCATGGGAAAAATATTGTTTAACGCATGTCCGGGGATTTTCAGGGTACGCGGGTCCGCACCAGTGGCAATCAGAAGGCGGTCAAAGAAAATCGACTCATGGTCATCGATCGTTACGGCATGTGCATCCACGTCGATGGATGTTACGGTTGCACCGGGGATGGACCGGATCTGGAGGTCGTCATAAAATTGGGGGCTTCGAATGGCAAGACGGTCTGAAGATATCCTGCCTTCCAACATCAGGCTGATCATGGGGCGGCAATACGGGGGGTGGGATTCGGCGGCAACAAGGGTGATGGCGGCGGTTGGATCGAGATACCGGATGGTTTCAGCGGCCTGAATACCGGCAATGCCATTGCCGATAATGACATGGTTCATGGCGCATCTCTCCCTTGAATCCAAAGAGTCAATGATGCATTACGTTACCACGATTCCATGATCAAGACAAATAATAATCCGCAGTAACTACCCAGGAATTCAGGATTCAGAATTCAGAATAAAAAGGTTTATGTCATTTTCATAGATCGGGGTGAATCCATCGGAATGCTGTATGCCGTACCTTCAGTCTTCAGCCTTCAGTCTTCAGCCTTCAGCCTTCAGTCTTCAGCCTTTTCAGGACATATCCCAGCCATATATCGCCGGTATCGATGGCAGAAATATTTCGGTCGAAATGAAGAATTTCCAGTCCGCACGGGTCAAAGAGTTCCCGCAGCAAGCTGTCCTGCCAAAGATAAAAAATTCTCCCGGTTTTATCCCGTCTGGTCCCAACGCCTTCTTTCTGGGACAGATAGGCCAGCCCGCCCTGTGGTGATTCGGGATTCAAGGCTTGCAGGATGCGAATCAGGGTGGCGGCCAGAACGGAAAAGGGAACATGGACCAGGGCTGCCGAAAGGAGTATGGCATCAAAAGCCATGGACTCGAATGGATACGTTTCAAAGTCTCCCTGGATAACGGTGCATCCGGAATGAATTCTGGCGAGATTGGCAAGACCGGGAGATTTTTCAAAACCGGTCACAACAAAGCCGCATTTTTGGAGATATCGCAAATCTCTGCCGCTTCCGCAGCCCACATCCAGAATGGAGGCCCCTTTTTCAAGCCGGTCCACAAAGGGTTGAAGAAAGGACGGTTCAACGGAAACCGTTTTCTGGTGGTAATCCATAAAATGCGTTGCGTAATAATCGGACATATACGCCCATTATGCCCCACGCACTTCGGGTTTTTTGAGCCACTTGTTCAGAACCTGAAGCAGAATATCCCGGTTGATGGGTTTGCTGATATAATCATCCATTCCGGCTTCCAGACATTTCTCCCGGTCGCCTGCCATGGCATGAGCGGTCATTGCCACAACCGGCGTGTGACATAAATCACCTTCCAGGTTGCGGATGCGTCGGGTTGCCTCCAATCCGTCCATTTCCGGCATTTGAATGTCCATCAGGACCATGTCATAGAGGTTTTCCATCAGTTTGCTGACACCCTGTCGGCCATTTTCAGCCAGATCGACATCAAATCCGAATTTTTGCAGGGTGATATAGGCCATTTTTTGACTGACCGGATTGTCTTCCACCAGAAGAATCCGGTGTGGCGGGGTTTGGCCGGCGGATCTGGATAAATCCTCAATCCGGGATTTGGATTTTTTCATCAGAAAGGAATCTGCTGCAGAAGCCACTTTACCACTTTCTCCCCCCATAACGGTGAACAGGGTGTCAAGCAGTTTGGACTGGCGAACCGGTTTGGTCAGAAAACCATCCAGTCCGGCTTTTTGGAGGGCGGCCGAATCCACATAGCCGCCAACCGAGCTTAACAGAATCATCCGGGGATTGGGAATATTGGAATTTTCCTCAATTTTTTGAGCCAGCATCAGACCATCCATTTCCGGCATGGCCAGTTCCATCAACAGGAGGGTGAACGGCGAATTCTCAATAGCGGCCTTTTCCAGCATGCGGATGGCGCTCTGGCAATCCCCGACCGTTTCATGGGCCACATTCCAGTTGGACAGGTAATGATCCAGTATCTTTCGGCTGGTGGCATTGGCGTCAACAATCAGACACCGGGTTGTGTTCAGTGGGCTGATCGCGTTTGAAGTTCTGTCTTCAATGGCGCTGAGATAAAATTCTGTTTGTTTGGTCAGAGGCAGAGTGAACCAGAATGTCGATCCTTTCCCGGGGGTGCTTTCCATCCCGATATCCCCACCCATCATTTCAACCAGCCGCCTGGATATGGCCAGTCCCAGGCCGGTTCCGCCATATTTGCGTGTGGTCGCGCCATCAACCTGGGTGAATGTTTGAAAGAGGAGCCGCTGTTTTTCCGGCGCAATGCCCATACCCGTATCCGAGACGGAAAACCGCAATTGCTGGGTTTCATCTGTCTGGGTCATCATCTGAACGCGAATCAGAACATCGCCTTTTTCTGTAAATTTGACCGCATTTCCAACCAGATTGGTCAAAATCTGACGGAGACGAACCGGGTCGCCAATGACCGGCGAGACAATATTGCTGTCTTTCAGAAGACCCAGTTCGATATGTCGCTTTCTGGCCGATTTGGAAAATAGATCGATGGCATCTTCCAGCACGGTCATCAGGTCGAACTCCACGTGTTCCATCACCAGTTTTCCCGCTTCAATCTTGGAAAAATCCAGAATATCATTGATGATGGTCAAGAGGGAATTGGCGCTGCTCTGAATGGTAAGGGCATAGTCCTTCTGGATATCCGTGAGTCCGGTATCCAGCAACAGTTCGGTCATTCCGATGACACCGTTCATCGGGGTCCGTATTTCATGGCTCATGTTGGCCAGAAATTCGGATTTGAGCCGGGACGATTCCAGTGCGGCATCACGTGCTTCCTGTATTTGCTGCTCAAAATGTTTCTGTTGGGTGAGGTCTCTCACCATCCCGGTAAACAGCCGTTTTCCTTTGACCGGCACCTCGCTGACAGCCAGATATGCCGGGAAAACAACCCCGTCCTTGCGTACCGCACACTGAATTTCCCGCCCCATGCCGATGATATGGGCAGTACCCGTTCTCAAATAGTTTTGAATGGCGCTGTCATGTTGGCTCCGGAATGGTTCGATCATCAGCGTATTCACGTTTTGACCGATGATTTCATCAGGCCTATAGCCAAAAATTTGGGCTGCGGCCGGGTTGAGAGCTTGAACAATGCCGGTTTCATCAACAGAAATAATGCCATCCACGGCGCTGTTCAGAATGGTCTGAAGCCGGATTTCATTGTCCTGAAGGGTAAGTTGAAGGTGTTTGGCCTGTATGATGTCGGCAAGTGTTCCGGATAGCATCGGAAAACAGTCCGGTGGCGCATTGTCGGGTTGAAACGCCTGTGTCATAAACAGCAGAAGTATGCCTGAACAGGTGTTTTGGGCATGAAGGGGAATGGCCATGTGGTGTGTGCCCGGCATTTGTGCACAGGTACAGGAATCGGATTCGGGCTTCGAAATTTGAATTTGTCCGGTTTGGAACGCCCGGGCACAGGTACAGGTTGCGGAAGTGACGGTTTTGCAGGCCGATTGATGTGCCGTTGAAAGATTTCTGCCGGCGGAAAGAAAAAGATGATGGCGGTTATCATCCCACAGAAAAATGGCGCCGGTTCCGGACAGAGGCAGCCAGGGTATGGAGAGGATGACATCGAGAAGGCTGTCGAGCTGTTCTGAAAACTCTCCGGGCCGAATCCCGATCCGAAGCAGATCGTTCAGAATCACATTCATATCACTGCCAGGGCAGGGTGTTAATGGGTTGATCGGTGAAGTCATATTGGATGTTTGTTTTTAAAGTATTGAGATATGCGTATTGAGAATCTCTCTGGCTGTCCGGCGCCGGCATTTATCCTTCAGCCTTCAGTCTTCAGCCTTCAGTCTTCAGCCTAATAACCTATGTTATCCCCCGTCACGCATCACGACTTTCAGGACGTCTGCAAATCGTTCATTCTCGTGGGCCATCTTCAGGGAAACACGAATATAGCGATCCGAAAGTCCGATGAAATTGGCGCAGTTGCGGATCAGAATGCGATGCTGAATCAGTTTGTTCAGGATATCGGGCGCCTTGTATTCGCCGGAAAGTTTTCCCAGAATAAATGAGGCCTGGCCATGAAACAGCGTCAGGTCGGAAATACCGGAAAGCCGCTGATGAAACGCGTGGCGTTCATCTTTCAGAAAAATTCGGGACTGTTCGATAAACCGGAGGGCCGCATCGCGATGGGACAGAATATGCAACACGCCGGCCTGAGCCAGACTGTTGACACTCCAGGGAAGCATATATCGCCGGATGGAATCGATCAGGGAGATATTGCCGGAAACCACAAATCCAATCCGGAGGCCCGGGATTCTGAAGATTTTGGACATGGAATTCAGGACCACGACATTGGGCAAACCGGTCTGAACCAGGCTTTCGGTGTCCCCGTTTTCCACAAACGGCAGATAGGATTCATCAACCACCACCAGAATGTCGGGATGTCTTCTGGAGAAGTCTTTGATCCGGTTTCCGGGGATCAGAACCCCGGTGGGATTGTTGGGATTGCAGATAAAAACGGCATCCGAACCGGTTGCCAGCCTATCAAATGTGGCATCATCCGGAACAAACCCGTTTTCAGGATCTGATGATATGACAGCAAAGGGAACCCGGTGCATGGCGCAGGCATCGGCATAGTCTGAATAGGTCGGTCCAAGGATTTTGACATTTTTGAAACCAAGCGCCAGGGGAAGATTATAAATCAGTTGCGTGGAACCGTTTCCGGCCAGCACTCGGGATGGATCAATATCATAAAAATGGGCAAACCGGGATATCAGGGTGGCGGCATCGGCTTCCGGCAGATTGGCAATCTGATGAATCTGGCTGCACAAAAAGTCTTCCACGCCCGGGATGGGCCCGAGCGGATTGACATTGCTGCTCATATCCAGAATATCCTCCGGCGGGCATTTCAGTACACCCGCCCATTCATGAATGTTACCCCCATGCCCGGAAATCATAGAATTCCTCCTGCAGAAATCGTCAGAAACAAAACAGCTTCAATCATCTCGGTGATTGCCCCCATCATGTCTCCGGTGATACACCCCATGCGTTTTTTATACCAGAAAAGAAGGGTCCTCAGGATCAGAAAAAACATCCCCATCATGACAATGCCGGCCAAACCCAGAAAAAATGATCCGCCGATCGGAATCAGAAGCCAGACAAATGCGGACAATGGCAGACTGTTTCCAAAAAACGCAAGGCCGGTTCCCGTGCTCCGGCCATACGGGAGCATTTTCATGCCAAACAGAATACCGGCTCTGGCATAGGCCGGAATCAGAATCAGGGCAAGACTCCGCTCGGGTCCCATATGGGCCAGTCCGGCCCATTTGAGTAAAATGCAGGCAATCAGTGCACACGCGCCCATGACACCGATCCGGCTGTCTTTCATGATTTCCAGTGCCCGCTCTCTGCTGCGATGCCCCAGAAGTCCATCCGCCGTATCGGCCAGTCCGTCGAGATGAAATGCACCGGTAATGCCCATCAGAAATACCACGTCAATGGCTGCTGCAGCCGGTCCCGGCCATATCCGGATCGCCAGTGCGTCAACAATGGACAGGAGTGCTCCGACAATCAGACCGACAACCGGAAAAAAGGGAATCATTTTTGCGGTATCGAATTCTGTTGATCCCCGGATCGGAAGAATGGTCAGAAATGCCAGGGCCGATGTCAGATGTTTCATGAAGGGACCTGTGTTTTGATGACAACCGGAATTCCGGCCACCATCCATACAACGGTTTGGGCCGAGAGCGCCATATGCTGATTGATCAGTCCAACCGCATCCCGAAACGCCCTGGCCAGCGCATTTTCCGGAACGATGCCCAGGCCGGTTTCACCCGATACCAGAATGATCGGGCAGCCCGTTTCTGTCAGGCATTGGGTCAGGGAATTGATTTCAGACTGAATATTTCGATCTTCAGCCATCAGGTTGCTGGTCCAGAGCGTCAGGCAATCGACAAGAATGACACCGGCGGTGCTTTTTTCCCGGTGAATGGCGCCGACCAGATCAACCGGGGTCTCGACCGTGATCCATGCCGGTGATCGTTCCGTCTGATGATTGCGGACCCGCATTTTCATCTCATCGTCGGCCGGGATACAGGTCGCCATGAATATCCGCCGATCTGCAGGAATGGCCTCGGCCAGATTCAGGGCATGACGGCTTTTGCCGCTTCGGCATCCGCCAATGACCAGTGTTACAGGCATAACCGGGTCTCCTTTTTCAGCTTGTCCATATCCACATACCGTTTCAGGTGGTCTGCCAGAAGATCATAGGCGCGATCTCTGGCAGAGGGGCCGTGAATAACGGATGCCATGAGATCCGGGAGGCCAATCCGGCCCAGCCACTTCCGGGTGATTTGGGGCTCGTCAAAAAATCCATGCAGATAATGGCCCATAATCCGGCTGTTTTCAGAAATACAGCCATCCGTATCCGTGCATGCGAATCCGTTTCTGGCAGTCACGGTCAGGGCAAACCGGTCCGATTCGAGCAGTTGGGTCTGTCCCATGTGAATTTCATATCCGCTTCCGGGAGCATCTTCCCAGAAAAACCGGGTTCGGGTGGTGATTTTGGGGGAGCACAGCACGGTTTCGACCGGAAGCAGATCAAGCCCGGCGCTGCTTCCGGGAATCGCTTCGACGCCATCCGGATCATGAACCCGGCGACCCAGCATCTGATAGCCGCCGCATATCCCCAGAACAGCGCCGCCATTTTGTGCATACTGTTTGATCCGGTCTGCCCAGGTCACATCAAACAGCCATTTCAGATCCGAACGGGTATTTTTTGAACCGGGAAGGATGACCGCCTGAAATGATGATAGATCCTGGGGGATTTCAAGAAAGCTGACTTTCAGTCCGGGTATGGCCTGCAGCGGGTCCACATCGGTGAAATTGGAAATATGCGGAAGCCGGATGACGGCGATTTGAGGTGAACCGGTGTCCGGCCTCCCGGCAATGCCCGGATTTTCAATGACAACAGAGTCTTCGGCTTCGATCTGGAAATGATCGAACCAGGGCAGGACACCGAATACCGGTTTTTGGGTGTGTTGTTCAATCCAGCAAACCCCATCCCGGAACAGATCGATATCGCCCCGAAACCGGTTGATGATGAAACCGGCGATGCGGTCCTGACAGGGCTTGGGAATACAGGCCAGTGTCCCGATCAGTTGGGCAAAAATGCCCCCGCGATGGATATCGCCAACCAGAACGACAGGGGCATCGGAATAGGCCGCCATATTGAAATTGACGATATCGTTGTCCATCAGGTTGACTTCGGCGCATGACCCGGCGCCTTCCAGAATGACCAGATCATATTCTGTTCTCAGCCGGTCAAGGGCCTGACATGCCGTTGAAAACAGATTTTCCTTGTATTGATGGTAGTCCCTGGCGCTGGATGAGGCAATGGCTTTTCCCAAAACCACGACCTGGGCGCCCACATCGCTGGTCGGTTTCAGCAGTACCGGATTCATGTCAACATGGGGAGCAATTCGGGATGCCTCGGCCTGAACGACCTGAGCCCGGCCCATTTCCAGGCCATCGGGTGTAACTCCGGAATTGTTTGACATGTTCTGCGCCTTGTATGGCGCAACCCGTATGCCCAGATTGGAGAAAAACCGGCACAGTGCGGTGACCACAATACTTTTTCCCACATCGGACCCGGTTCCCAGAACCGCCAGACACGGTGCTTTCCGGATTGTCATGATGAATTGATTCCCTCCCTGCTGCCTTGCGAAATTAATTTTCTGAAAGTCTATGTGGATGTGACGATATTGGTTAATCCGGGGGATTCTGGCATATCAGCCCGGATAACTCAATAATGAATTCCGCTACGCCCGTTTCAGGACCCCCAATGTTTTGGTCATGTCACATTCGGTATAACCGGCATCCGCGCACGCCCGGGTATAAACCCGCCAGGGCGCCAGCCCCCCTTTGGCCGGATCGGTAAAGATATCATGAAAGACCAGATACCCGCCAGGCATGACATGCCGTGACCAGAGGGTGTAATCCGCCAGCACGGATTCATAGGCGTGACCGCCGTCTATAAACACCATGCCAAGCGGCGTTGTCCAGTCCCGGGCCACGGTTTTGGAATCGGAGACAATGGGAACCACGGTTTCTTCAAGACCCGCCAGGGTGATGGTTTGTCTGAAATGCCGAAATGTGTCGATTTTCAACGTGACCGGGTCCATCAGGCCCGGATCGAAATATTCTTCGCCGGGCTGCTGCTCTTCAGATCCCCGATGATGATCGATTGAATAAAGGGTGTTGTTGTTGGATCGGCATGCAAATCCGATATACAGGGCGGATTTGCCGCAGTATGATCCGATTTCCAGGCAGGGCCCCCGTGTGGATGCCTCACAGGCCAGGCTGTAAAGACGCATGCCTTCTTCCGGGTCCATGAATCCTTTCACAGAACAGATGATTTCTTCACTCAGCATAAACGCCGGTTCTCCATTTTCATATTTTTATCAATCCTCATATCCCCGTACCAGCACCTCACGCGGTTTCACGCCATCCGATGGCCCGACAACGCCTTCTTTTTCCATCATTTCAATGATCCGGGCAGCCCGGTTGTATCCGATTCTCAGATGCCGCTGAACCATGGAGATGGAGGCCTGACGGGTTTTGGTAACCAGCGCCACCGCATCGTCATAGCGCTCGTCATGGACTTCGGCTTCGGCCTCTTCCGGTTCGTCCTCATGGGCTTCGGTTACCTGTTCAATATATTCCGGCGGCTTTTGCAGTTTTAAAAATTCGGTGATTCGTCCGACCTCGTCTTCCGAAATATAGGCCCCGTGAATCCGCTGAAGTTTGGCTGTCCCCGGCGGCAACAGAAGCATATCCCCGTTTCCGAGAAGATTTTCTGCCCCGTTGGAATCGATGATTGTTCTGGAATCGGTACGGGAAGACACCTGAAAGGTCAGCCGGGTCGGGAAATTGGCTTTGATGATGCCGGTCAGAACATCCACGGAAGGTCGTTGCGTGGCCAGAATCAGATGGATTCCAGACGCCCGCGCCATCTGGGCCAGACGGGTGAGGGCCACTTCCACATCCCGGGAGGCCACCATCATGAGATCGGCCAGTTCATCGATGATGATTACAATAAAGGGCAGGCGGTCCGGGCGGGGTTTTTCCGGGTCCGGTTTCTGCTTCAGAATTTTCTGATTGAACTGGGAAATATTGCGGCATTTGGTTTCCGACAGCAGCTCGTACCGTCTTTCCATTTCCTTGACGGCCCAGAAAAGGGCATTGGTGGCCTTTTTAACATCTGTCACAACCGGTGTGATCAGATGCGGAATGCCGTCATAATGGGTCAGTTCGATTCGTTTGGGATCGATCATGATCAGTTTGACCTGATCCGGCATGGATTTATACAGCAGGCTGCAAATCATGGCATTCAGTCCCACGCTTTTTCCGGTACCGGTGGCGCCGGCGATCAGCAGGTGAGGCATGCGCTCCAGTTCCGCAACAACGGGATTTCCGACAATATCTTTTCCCAGACACAGGGTCAGACAGGATTTGGCTTTTTCAAAAACAGGTGATGATACAATTTCCTTGAAATGAACAATCTGCCGGGTGATATTCGGGATTTCAATGCCAATGACCGCTTTGCCGGGAATGGGCGCCACAATCCGGATGCTCATGGCCTTGAGCGCCAAAGCCAGATCATCAGACAGGTTGACGACGCGATTGATTTTAATTCCCGGAGCCGGCTCGTATTCAAATGTGGTGATGACAGGGCCCGGGGTGATAGCCGTAACCTTGCCCTTGACGCCAAAATCGGACAGTTTGTTTTCCAGAAGTTGGGACTGGGCAATCAGGCGTGCATTGTCTTCCTGAATGGGCTGGCTGTCCGGATCATCCAGAAATTCAAGACCCGGAAGCCGGAACCCGGTTTCATCGGTCTGGACCGTTGACGGGTCAGGCGCAGATTCGGTTGGCGTTTCGGGAACAATTGCAGGCCGGATTGGCGGAACATCAATTTCCGCCACGGGTCCGGGATCTTTGGGGCGGCGTCTGGCCGGTTTGCGCGAAAAGGCGGGCGGATCAGGGGCTATTGAGGCTGCATACGGCTTTTCGGGCCTGGCAAAGAGATTTCTGCCGGTCAGAATAGTGTGATAAGATCCCAGCAGCATGCGCTTCAGGGTCAGTCCGGTTGAAAGCAGAATGCCGATCAGACCCAGAACGGCCAATACAATCAGGGTTCCGGGCAGGCCGGTGTAATACAGGAGAAATACCGAGATGTGGACCCCTGCCAGTCCGCCGGGGGTGGCATAGAAATGGCCCGACGGAATCGAAGAATGGTCAAAAATGGTCATGATGCTGCTGGTTGTCAGAACCAGAAAGGCGCCACCCAGAAAAATTCGTCCAAAAACCGAAACAGGGGAGGACCGGAAAAGCTGAATGGAAAACAGGCTGAGGGCAACCGGAATCCAGAAAACGCCTTTTCCGAACAGTCCGTACAACAGGCCGGATATGTGCGCGCCAATCAGTCCAAAGAGGTTATGAACCGGTCCGGACCGGCCAGGGTGAAAAACAGATGGATCATCGATGTGAAATGACAACAGGCTGACGGCGATACAAACGATGACAAAAACTGAAAAAATACCAAGGAGTTCCTTGCGCATGATGGGTGTCGGTCTTTAAGCTTTAGATTTCCAGGATAAACGGCAGAATGACCGGATGGCGGTCAATGGCAAAATCAAAATATTTCTTCAGGGCTGTGCTGATGCGGGATTTGATTTTTTCCAACCGGCCCGGAACCTCGGGCGGCAGGTCTTCAACCACTTCCAGTATCACACATTTGGCATCTTCCAGGAGATGACCGGACTGGTTTTCAAAGATGAATCCGCGTGAGAACAGTTCCGGGCCATACAGGATGATACCGGTTTCCTCGTCAAAAGCGAGGGTGACGCCAACAAATCCGTCTTCGGACAAAAGCCGTCTTTCCTTCAGAATGCTTTTGCCAACATCCCCAATGCCTTTCCCGTCCACCAGAACCCGTCCGGTAATGACCCGTTCCTGAATAACGGCCTGGTGTTCATCCATCATGATGGGCTGACCGTTTTCGATCAGAAAAATCCGGTCCGGCGGGATTCCCATCCGGCGGGCCAGACGGGCATGAAGCACCAGATGCCGGTATTCGCCATGAATGGGAATGAAATACCGGGGACGGGTCAACTGAATCATCAGCTTGAGTTCTTCCTGAAAGGCATGGCCGGAGACATGGATATCGGAAATTTTTTCATAGATGACATTGGCGCCTTTCCGGAACAGGTTGTTGATAATTCTGGCAATGGCCTGCTCATTGCCCGGGATGAACTTGGAGGAGAGGATAACCGTGTCATCAGGCTGGATTTTAATGTATTTATGGATGCCGCCGGCCATTCGGGCAAGGGCGGACATGGGTTCTCCCTGGCTGCCTGTTGTAATGATAACGAGCTGATCGTCCGGATATTCCGGCAACTGGTTGATCCGGATTTCCATGCCATCGGGCATATGGAGATATCCCAGGAATTTGGCAATATGAACACTGGTCTCGATGCTTTTTCCATTGAAGACCACTTTTCGGCCCAGCGTTTCGGCAATATCCACGATCTGCTGAATCCGGGTGATGCTGGATGCAAACAGGGCGACAATCACCCGGCCCATGGAGTGGCTGGCAATCCCCTTCAGATTATCACCAATATCCGAATCCGACAGGGTGTAGCCTTCCTTCTCGACATTGGTGGAGTCGGAAAGAAGCGCCAGAACGCCCAGATGTCCAAAATGGGCAAACCGGTTGATATCGGTCATCATGCCCGGCGCCGATGTATAACTGATTTTGAAATCACCGGTGTGAATCACGATACCGGCCGGACATTGAATGGCCAGGGCAACACCATCCACCACACTGTGATTGACCCGGATGAATTCAATCACAAAGTGGCCCAGGGTCAGTGAATCACCCGCCCGTACGGTCTGCAGGGTCACGTGTTGAAGGATGCCGAATTCTTCCAGTTTATAACGCACCATTCCCAGGGTAAATGGTGTTCCAAACACGGGCGCCTGGATCTCACGCAGGATACAGGGCAGCGCACCAATATGATCTTCATGGGCGTGGGTCAGGACAATGCCCTGGATTTTTGAGTGGTTTTCTTTCAGCCAGGTGATATTGGGAATGACAAAATCCACGCCCAGCATGGAATCTTCCGGAAACATCAATCCGGCATCGACCACAATGAGGGACCCGTCATATTCAAAGGCCATCATGTTGAGGCCAATTTCACCCAGGCCCCCCAGCGGGGTGATGGACAGCTTCACAGCCCCGCCTTTTTACCCGATTCAAACGCATTCATCATGATGGCTCTCAGTCTTTCAATCAACTGATCCTTTTGGGGAAGGGTATATTCCGATGTCTGGATGGGCTCAAGAATTTCGAGAAGGACATTTCCGGGCCGAATCATCAAACCGTTTTTGGACATGATTCGCCAGGTGCCATGGATAATGACCGGAACGATGGGCACACCGGACTTGATGGCCAGAACAAACCCACCTTTTTTAAAGTCATGGATGGTATAGTCCCTGCTTCGGGTGCCTTCCGGAAAAATCATCACGGATTTTCCGTTTCGAATGGCAATGGCAGCCTGTTCCAGGCTTTCAAACGCGGATTTACGGTTGGATCTGTCGATGCTGATATATCCGGCCCGCTTCATGGCATATCCAAACAGGGGGAATTTGAAAAGTTCGGCCTTGGCCAGCCAGCGAAACTGCACGGGCAGATGTGCCAGCAGAACCGGAATGTCAAAATTGCTGGTATGGTTGGGCATGAAAATATAAGGCCTGTCCGGATCGATATGGGACAGTCCGGTGATCTGAACCCGGGTCCGGCTGACAAACAGAATGGATCTTGCCCAGTATCGGGCGACAATATGGGGCCAGATGCCTTTATGATCCAGAAATGAGGCCACAATGGTCACGGTCCCGAACACGATGATCGCCAGCACCACATACAGGATGATGCCGGTGGTTCGGATGAGCCAAGGCAGGTCAGACCACTTCATATCCGTATGCCAATGTCACTCAGCATGGCATCGATCCGGTCAATCAGCCAGTTCCGCTGTGTATCTGTGGCATATCCCATGCAGGCACATCGTATCTTCTGGCTGGATCGGGCCAGCAGTTCACAGGACAGGGCATCCGGATTCAGCTCCACTGCAAAATAATAGGGCTGACATGCGGCATGTTCGCGTTGAAGATCCGTCAGCAGATCCGGATCGATTTCAATCTGATAAATTCCCGGAAGTCCGGCCTGCGGGTATTCGGCGTCAAGATGGGTTTTCAGGGTGATGTAATCCTGAGGTCGAAGTTGGTCAATGACGTATTGTTTCATGGTGACTGATTATCACGATATGGATGGTTTAACAACAGATATGGCGGATCATGGCTTTCAGGCGTCTAATCTGCCGGTATCGCAGGACCAATTCAACCCATTTCTGCAGGAGAAACGCCGAATCTCTGACCGGTTCAGTTGGCGTGTCATGCCTGCAGTTCATTTCAGACAATTTGGTTTGAATGTCTGTCCGGGAAGGGTCTTTGTCCAGAAGATATTGGTAAATGTGCCTGGCCTTATCTGTAAGACCTTGATTTCTAAAAACATCTGCCATGGTTTCTGTGTAGAATATCTTGTTTTCAATCATCCGGATTTCGCCGATTCTGATCCGGCAGGTAGGGCTGCCGGGAAATATTTGCGTCATGGGGCTTGAACACCAACTCATCTTTTCGAATCAGTCCCAGATCTGTCCTGGCAATGGCTTCGATATACGCCGGGTCACGTTGCAGCCGTTCAATTTTTCGATACGCCTCGTAATTTTTCAGTCGAAGGGCTTGATTGCTTTGAATCAATGATTCTTTTTTTTGCCGAACCTGTTGTAATCCGGCAAGACCCCTGTCACCGGAAATAATTAAAAACAGCATCAGGGAAATTAGAAAAATCAATACAAAAATGACAATATTTTCTTTGATGTGTGAGGCGTTGTGATGCATGGCTGTTCAGTCATGAAAATGGGTTGCAGGTGCGGCTAACCGCCGATTAATTGTGTCAGACATTTTTCGATATCCCGGGTTCCCAAACCCTGATACGGTATCTGCTCGGCAAGCCCACCCCTTCCTTCGCGACGCGTTCCCAAGGCGCCATAGCGGCAATGAAGACCTTTTTCCAGAAGCCATGTGCCCATTCTTGAGCCCAGCCCGGTTTTGGCATTCTGGGTCTCCGCAACCAACACTGCCGGACTTTCTCCGATGCGTTTCAGCATATCCGCATCCGGCACATTGAGTGTGGTCTTGTTGACCAGTCCGACATGGATGCCTCTGGTTTTGAGTGTTTCAACCACATCGAGACACCGATAGAGCATTTCACCATAGGAGACGATATAACCGTCGGTTCCGGTTCGAATCAAATCATCTTTGCCCGGTAAAAAGCGATACCGGTCATCAAAAAAGGGTTTGCCGTTTTCTGCAAGAATATAAGGTGTTGCAGACCGGGTTGAAAAAATGAAACGCAGCCCGGTTTCATGAAACACCGTATTCAATACGGCTTTCAGTTGGTGGCTGTCCGCAGGAAAATAGAGCCGGGTCTGATCATTTTCCATCAGTCCATTGTCGGCAAAAAAAATGTTGATGCCAAAATGACAGGTGTTGTCCGCCATGTCATCGACGCCGGCATGAGAAAAATGAGCCAGAACATTGGCATGGTTGAGTCTGGCCATGGTGATTTCCGAAACAACCATTTCCAGGAATGCAGAAAAGGTTCCAAATACGCCCTGTCTTCCGATGGATGCGCCAAAGCCTGCCGCTACGGAAAAATTGTTCCGTTCCATGATGCCGCCATGAACATAAATATCCGGGAAGGATTTTCGGACATGGTGAAGTCCGCAGGAGCCTTCCAGGTCCGAATCAACTACCAGAATCTGATCTTTTGGATTTTCCAGGGCCTGAATCAGTTCACAAAGATATTTTCCAAAATCATCCCGGTTTTTGGCCATTTCCGGTGTGCTGCCCAAATGGACCGGCGCAACGGATTTGGGCGCTTTTTCAGCCAGCATGTCGGCGGCTTCTATCCATCCTTTGCCACGCAGATAGGAAATGGCATTGGAAACCGGAATCACATCATGACCTTTCGGAGAGCCTTCGATGCCGTCAACAGAAGGCGCCATTTTTCGGCGGTTGATCAGGGCCGACGGCCCCGGCTGACCAAGTGCGGTTTGTATTCTGGAAAACAGAACGGAAATGTTTTCGCCATCCCCGGCATCAACCCGGATACCATGACCCGCCAGGGTTTTTCCCACATCAAATCCCTTCATATACTGACTGGGATGACCGGCAATGGTGACATCGTTGTCATCGATCATCAGTTTGACCGAAAGATTTCGTGATACGGCATAGCGTGCGGCCTCGGCATCGCCGCCTTCCTGCTGGGATCCGTCACTTCCGAACAGAATCACGGTTTGACCGGGGTGGGCTTCTGCAACGCCATTGACATAACTCCACAGGTGACCCAGTCTGCCGGAGCTGAAAAAAATACCTTTTTTATCGTTTCGTTCGGGATGGCCATACAGATCCTTGTCAAATTCCCGGTAATGCAGCAGTTCAGTAGCTGGAATAAACCCATTGAGAGCGGCCAGAATATATTGCGCGGCCACCCGGTGGCCGGCTTCATCAAAGCAGACCGGGAATATGGATGGGTTGCCTTTCATCAATCCATCCAGAATCAGGAGTTCGGGAACAATGTCGTATGCTCCCCCGGTATGGCCGCCCAGGCCTTTTTTATTGGCAAATGCGGTAAAGAAAACAATGCTGTCCCGTACAAGAGCGATATTGTTTTCAAGTTGTTGCAACTGCTCCGGCGTTGGTGTGGGTTGATCAGAATCAAACGACAAGGGAATGTAGCGGGTCAAATCAATGGGAAACGTCATTAAATCTGTCCTTTGTAAGAATCGAGTTGCTGCCTGAAAGCGCTATCGCTTTCCAGATAAAGATTTTGGGCGCGTTATCGGTCGGGGATGGCCGACAAAGGCCTATCCCCTCCCCCCCGCCTTCCCGAAATCATTATCTGAAACGCTATAGCGACTGGATGAAAAAGAAAATTCTGTTATGGAAAACGTATGTAATTGTTTTTGGTTTTGGGAATCCATTCGGTGATACAAAAATACATGGGGGCTGGAATTCTCACCATCCATCGGTGTGAGCGGGAGTGGCGGGGGAAAATCGGCGCCATCCGGTGCATTGTTGATGGCGTTGAGTTCCGAAATTCGTCGAATGACATGGGCGGTTGCTTTTTTGATGATGGTCTGTCGCATGGACTGTGGGGCATCAAAACTGTTTTTGGCCGGACATGCTGTTTCGCCGACACCGGAATGAGAAACAGGTATTTCGGCAGCACGAATCATCTGAATGCTGAAAACTTTTAAAACATTATGAATCTGATAGGCGGATATCTGCATGAATGCCCCTGTTTTCAAGCCATAGCGTTCAAGATATTGATTTTGGGAAGGCAGCAGGGGAGGGGATAGGCGAGTTCAGGCCATCCCCGACCGATAACACACCCAAAATAGTTATCTGGAAAGCTATATATCCCGGATAAATTTTTCATGGCTGTCAAATGCAATCTCGGGGAGAGCGGTCAATTGGAAAAACGCGGTTTCAGACGCATCATCACCGGGGGATGGTGTGCCCGAGTACCGGGTAACCAGATAACCGACCAGCAATACGGCGCCATATTGCCGGCTGGGATTTGTTCGAACGCCAATCAGTCGATCAATGATGCCGGTTATGCCGGTTTCTTCCCGAAGTTCACGCAGGGCAGCCTCCTCCGGATGTTCGCCCATTTCTATAAATCCCCCGGGCAGACACCAGAAACCGCTTTTGGGCGCCACATTTCTTTTGACCAGCAGGACATCCCGTCGATCATTCAAAACGACCAGACATGAGGCCGGCGTGGGATTTTCATAAATGGTCTGATTGCAGACAGTGCAGACCAGACGGCTTCTACCCTCAATCCACTTTTTGACCAGCAGCATCCCGCAATAGGGACAGTGACGTTTTTCTTTCATTATGAATAGGTATAAATTTCGGTTTCAGTCGGAATTCCGGTCAATAAATCAATCTGGCTTTGAATTTCCATTCGGTTCGGGTTGCTGACCCAGTTTTTCCAGTCGTCAATGGTCTGCCATGTGCTGATAACCAGATAACTGCCTGGCTCATCATATTTTTTCAACGTTTCACCGGAAATGTAGCCGGACTGATTTACTGCCAGATTTCGAAGTTGTTTGAGCAAAGGTCCCAGAACGGAAATTTTTTCCGGGGGTACGGTTCGCCGGATCATGATCTTGACTGACATACGCGGACCCTCCTTTTTGCACGCTGTCTCAGGGGTTTCATGGTGATTTGGAGATGTCGCAAAAGCAAACACGATTTTGAGCCGCCTTACGCATAACACAGACAAAAATACCAGATAAGCCGGTGGATTCCAAAACCGTTTATAGCTTTCAAGATAAAGATTTTGGGTATGTTATCTTAAAAGCTATATTAAAGACCAGTGGTTACTATAGGGAATCCCAAGTTGACATGTCAAGCAAAAATGCCTGAAAAGTCAGAAGGGTATCAATAACCGGATATGGACGGATGGCAACATGTCCGGGGTGGTAATTATTTATATTGCCACTACCCATCCATATTTTGGCAGTGCTCCGGCCCACAACCGGCATTGATTTTTCCCGACCGATCTGTGCATTTCCGCCTTGCCGGAGGATTCATCAGCCCGGATTAAAATGAGAGAGGCTTCATTCCATTCAATTTCGTTTTGACGGGATTGCTGAACACGTTGCAAAGAGAGATCATATTTTTCTTGACTTGTCTTTGGGTCTTTTGTAAATGAATGAATATTCATTCATATTGAGACCGGATGATTCAAGGAGGGCGCTATCAGTACAAGAGACAAAACCAATGATAAATACTATCGAATCCTTGAAGCGGCTGTCAAGGTTTTTGCCGAGCAGGGTTTTTATCAGTCCACCATATCCCAGATTGCCCGGGAAGCCGGTGTTGCCGATGGAACGATTTATCTGTATTTCAAAAACAAGGATGATATTCTGGTTCAGTTTTTTACAGACAAGGCCAGGCAGGTATTTGGCCAATTCCGGGAAGAGGTTGCCCGCTCAGGCAATGCCGTAGAGAAGCTGAGAAATCTGATCCGGCATCATCTAACCGAATTTCAGCGGGATAAAAATATGGCCATTGTATATCAGGCTGAAACCCATCAGAACACCCGGGCTGTTGAAAACCAGATTCGGGAAATGTCCAAGATGTATCTGGATATTGTTTCGGAAATCGTCGAACAGGGCCAGGCCGACGGAACGATTCGCAAAGATCTGTATATGAGTCTGGTTAAACGCTTCATATTGGGTGCAGTTGACGAGACCATCAATACCTGGCTGCATTCCGAAGGAAAATACGATCTGGTTTCCATGACCGATCCATTGATTGATCTGTTTATTCGGGGGATTGGAAATAATTATTCCGGAACAGCGCCAGATTCTGTTCCCAAACGGTTATAACATCACATGTTAAGGAGATTGTCATTATGGCCCAGATGATTGCAGATCGCCGGGATATCGATTTCGTGCTGCATGAACAGTTACAGATTGAAACACTGAGCAAACATGAACGGTTTGCCGATTTTAACAAAAAAACCATTGATATGGTGGTTACCGAGGCCAGAAATCTGGCGGTCAAGGAAATTCTGCCGACCCAGAAAATTGGTGATGAAGAAGGCTGCAAATTTGATGCCGGTGTTGTGACGACTCCGGAAAGTTTTCACCGGATTTATGATCTGGTGAAAGAAGGTGAGTGGGTTGCCATGCCGGAAGATCCGGAATGGGGTGGTCAGGGAATGCCCAAAACACTGGCTTTGGCAGCAGGGGATTATCTGGTGGGCGCCAATTTTTCCTTCATGATGTATCCGGGCCTGACCCATGGCGCGGGGAAGCTGGTGGAGGAATTCGGCACCGAAAAACAAAAACAGCTTTTCCTGAAAAAAATGTACACCGGTGAATGGGCCGGAACCATGCTGTTGACGGAGCCGCAGGCCGGTTCGGACGTGGGTGCGCTGACATCTACAGCAGTCAAAAATGATGATGGCACGTACTCGATTACCGGAAACAAGATT
Source organism: Desulfatirhabdiaceae bacterium (assembly GCA_050179135.1). Taxonomy (GTDB): domain Bacteria; phylum Desulfobacterota; class Desulfobacteria; order Desulfobacterales; family Desulfatirhabdiaceae; genus UBA4064. The sequence continues at coordinate 23,695 of JBFXFK010000032.1, forward strand.
TTTATTTCCGGTGGTGAGCATGATCTGGCTGGAAATATCATCCATCCGGTTTTGGCCCGTATCGAGGGCGCGCCTCAGGGAACCCGCGGGATTTCACTGTTTCTGGTGCCCAAGATATGGGTCAATGATGATGGCAGTCTGGGCGAATTCAATGATGTGGTCTGTACCGGCATCGAAGAGAAGATGGGAATTCACGGAAATGCCACCTGCTCACTGACACTGGGCGGAAAAGGGAAGTGTCGGGGGACCCTTCTGGGCGAAGAAAACAAAGGCATGCGCGCCATGTTCCTGATGATGAACGAGGCCAGACTGCTGGTTGGACTTCAGGGATTTACCTGTGCTTCCAATGCCTATGTCAATGCCGTCAATTATGCCCGGGAAAGAAAACAGGGCAAAAATCTTCTTCAGGCCATGAATGAAAATGCCGAGGCGGTTGCCATCATTCAGCATCCGGATGTCCGGCGACAGTTGATTCATATGAAAGCGCTTGTGGAGGGCATGAGAAGCCTGCTGTATTATGTGGGGCTGTGTTCGGACCAGGTCAATATTGCAAAAGATGAGGCTGAAAAAGACAAATATCAGGGATTGATCGAAATTTTGACACCGGTGGCCAAGGGATATGTGACAGACCGGGCATTTGAGGTTTGCAGTCAGGGCGTTCAGGTTTATGGCGGTTATGGCTATATCCGGGAATATCCCATGGAGCAGTTGATGCGGGATTGCCGAATCACCATGATTTATGAAGGCACAAATGGCATTCAGGCCATGGATCTTCTGGGACGGAAACTGGGGATGAAAAAAGGCAAACCGATCATGGATTTGCTGGGTGAAATTCAAAAGACCACTGCTGCAGCCAAAGCCATACCGGCTCTTCAGGATTATGCTGTTCAGGTTGAAAAAGCGGTTAACAAGCTGGGTGAAGTGGCCATGCATCTGGGCGCGACAGCCATGTCTCCCAATGTCATGAGCGCCTTTGCATTTGCCCATCCGTTTCTGGATGTCACAGGTGATGTCATGATGGCATGGATGCTGTTGTGGCGTGCAGTGATTGCCGCAACCCAGATGGAAAAACTGGCCGGAAGTCTTGATGCGGAAGCCAGAAGAAAAGCGGTTGAGAAAAACAAAAACGCGGCATTCTATGAAGGACAGATTCGCAGCGCAGAGTATTTTATTTATTCAATCCTGCCGGTTACATGGGGCAAAATGAAAGCGATCACGACAACCAACAGCGCAGCCGTCGATATTCCGGAAGCCGCTTTCGGAGCATAAAAATCAGAAGTCAGAATTCAGCAGAAAAGGGTGAAGAATTCTGAATTCTGAAAACGGATTTTTTCGGGTTCCCGGGTGATTATCCGGGAACCCGCACCTTCCTTCAGCCTTAACCCTTCAGCCTTCAGCCTTCACCCTTATTTTTTAACCGCCTCTTCCCGCAGATTCTTTTTAAGAATTTTGCCCACATTGCTTTTCGGCAATTCGGACCGGAATTCGATGCTGGTCGGGAGTTTGTATGTGGCCAGATTCTGTTTGCAATATTCCATCAATTCTTTTTCCGTAACCGTCTCACCCGGTTTTAACACCACATATACCTTGATGGATTCACCCCGGGACGGATGGGGAATACCGATTGCGGTGGCTTCCTGAACCTTGGGGTGGGCATAAAAAACTTCTTCGATATCCCGTGGATACACATTCAGCCCACCCGAGATGATCATGTCTTTTTTCCGGTCTACAATAAAGAAATAGCCATCCGAATCCATCATGGCGATATCGCCGGTATAAAGCCAGCCATCAACCAGGGTTTTGGCGGTTTCTTCAGGCTTGTTCAGGTAGCCTTTCATGACCTGGGGGCCGCGGACGATCAATTCACCGGATTCACCAACCGGCATATCGGTTTTGCCATCCGACAAATCCACGATTCTGGCTTCTGTATCGGAAATCGGAACCCCGATGCTGCCCACCTTCCGTTTTCCGCCAAACGGATTGATATGGGTAACCGGGGTGGATTCGGTCATGCCAAAGCCCTCGACAATGACAGCACCCGTCTTCTTTTCAAATTCCCGAATAACTTCAATCGGTAATGGCGCGCTGCCGGAAAAGCATCCCTTGATACTGGACAGATCGGTCTGATTGATTTTGGGATGATTCAACATGCCGATGTACATGGTTGGCACCAGCGGTGCAAATGTCGGTTTGAATTTGCCGATGGTTTCCAGAAGTGGTTCCGGCTGGGGTTTGGGAACCAGGATATCTCCCCATCCCATGTAGATGGCAAAATTCATGGCAACAGACAGGCCGAATACATGAAAAAACGGCAATGCGCCCAGCATCATCTCTTCTCCCCGGTTGAACCCGGGAAACCAGGCCCGAATCTGCTGAACCTGTCTGCTGAGATTGCCATGGGTCAGCATGACGCCCTTGGACACGCCTGTCGTACCGCCGGTGTACTGATACATGGCCACATCATCAAAGGACAATTGTACGCGGGGCGGATCTGCGGATGAATTCCCCAAAACCGTTTTCCATTTAAAAACATTTTCGGCCGGTTTGACATCCGCCGCCAATCCTTTTTTCTTGCCTACCAGTGGGAAAAGCAGACTTTTGGGAAAGGGCAGATAATCCCCGATCGATGTATAGACAATCTGCTTGATCTTTGTTTTGGGGCGCAGATCAATCATCCGGTTTCCCAACAAATCGAGGGTGATCAGAACCTTGGCGCCGGAATCATTGAATTGATGATGCAGTTCCCGATCCGAGTAGAGCGGGTTATTCATCACCACAATCCCCCCGATTTTAAGTGTGGCATAATAGGCAATCACACAGGGAAGAACATTGGGGAGCAGAATTGCCACACTGTCTCCTTTTTTGATTCCAAAACCGGATAGACAGGATGCAAACCGGTTGACGGCTTCATCGAGATTCCGGTAATTCATCTGATAGCCCTGAAACAGTAATGCGGGATGGTTGGGAAACTCGGTTGCCGCACGTTTCAGAAAATCCGGAATGCAGACATTTTCAAATGAAATATTTTCCGATATTCCATTTTCATAGCTTGAAAGCCATGGCTTTTCTTGATAAGTAGGAATGCTTGTCATGTTGACCTCCTGTTTGATCGAATGGCGTTATGCGAAAAAAAGTATAATCAGATTTATTTATTGTTTTCTGGATAACGCTTTCGGATGCTTATCGGTGGGGAATATCCCAAACGCGTTATCTGAAAAGCGCTATCTGTCTGTCGTTTACCGATGGACAAGCATGACGGAATAACAAAATTTTGCTTGACGCACGGCGTTCCATTCATTAAACTGAATGAACACTCATTCATTAAATGGGCGCGCGACATCCTGATGATACAGGATCGGGCATAAATACTGAAAATTTCCGCAGGGGGGCGCACCCCTGTGGTTTGGCCATGAATAATATAAATGAAGGGAGAAAGAAAGTAAAAAATGGAAACCGCTTTGATCTCTCCGGCTAATGCATGGATTATGGGGATACCCGCTGTAATCTTTTCTGTTCTCATTCCGATATTGGGCGTCGCCGCATTTACCTACATTATTGCCAAACGGCTGGCGCCTCTGGTTCGGGCAAAATCCGATCCCCGTCTGGACCGTCCGGTTGACCGGTTGATGGCCATGGTCAAATATGCCATCGGACAATACCGTCAACCCCGGTACATGATGGCCGGTGTGCTGCATATCATGCTGTTTGCCGGTTTTATGGTGTTATCGCTTCGATCCATTTCCCTGGTCATCATGGGCATCGCCGATGGCTTTGTCTTTCCGGGACTGGGAGGAATGACCGGGCATATCTACAACATTTTAAAAGACATCGCTGCTACCATGGTTCTGATTGCGGCTGTTGTCGCCGCAGTTCGAAGAGGAATTTTCAAACCGGCCCGGTATGCCGTGCCACCAAAATATGGAAAAGATCATACGTCAGAGGCGGTGTTTGTTCTGATGCTGATCACCACGCTGGTCACCTGTGACATGCTGTTTGAAGGAAGTCTGGTTGCGGCGCAGGTTCAGAAAGGCATTCAACCGGAATTCATCCTGCCGGCTACCGGAACATGGTTTGCGGCCAGCATGATGGGGTCAAGCGATATCGGTTTTTTGCAGAACCTGCATACCGGGGCCTATTTTTTGCATAACCTGGTTTTTTTCTTTTTTCTGTGTTTTCTCCCCATGGGCAAGCATTTTCATGTCATCACCTCGCTTCCCAATGTCTTTATGATGAAGCTGAAGAAAGGGGTCATCAAGCCAGTTGAATGGGGTGTGGATGACAGCAAACTGGACGAGCTGAAATCGTTTGGCATCAAGAAATTTGAAGACTTTACCTGGAAACACATTCTGGATTTCTATTCCTGCGCCGATTGCGGACGCTGCTCGGATCAGTGCCCGGCCAATGCGGTCAAACGCCCGCTTTCCCCCCGGTTTATTTCCATCAAATCCCGTGATTACTGTTTTAAAAATTATCCTGTCAAAGGCGATATGACCCCGAAGGATGAGCCTCTTGTCGGTTCGATTTTCAGTGAAGATGAAATCTGGTCCTGTACCACGTGCGGCGCCTGTGAGGCCGAGTGTCCCATTTTTATTGAATATATTGATAAAATTGTGGATTTGCGGCGGGGCATGGTCGATGAGGGCATGGTACCCCAGTCATTGCAGAAACCCCTGAAGGCCATTGAAAAACGCGGCAATCCCTGGGGTAAAATGGAGAAAAAGCGGTCCGAGTGGATCAAGGGACTGCCGGAAACCTGCGAAGTCAAACTCTTTGAAAAAGGTGATACGGCCGAAACCCTGTATTTTGTGGACAGCATCACTTCCTATGATGACCGGATGCAGAATATTGCCAGGGCTACAGCCCGGATTCTGAGCGCAGCAGATATTGACTTCGGCATTCTGGGAAAAGATGAAAAAGATTCCGGCAATGAGGTCAGGCGGTTCGGGGAAGAAATGCTTTTTCAGGATTTGAAATCCCAGAACACCGACATGATACGGGACTCCGGCGTCAGGCAGATTATCGCATCGGATCCGCATGCCTTCAATGTTCTGAAAAATGAGTATTCGGACCTGCCGCCGGTTGAACACATCAGCCAGACCATCACCCGAAACATCAAATCCGGAAAACTCCGGCTGAAACCGGTTGAGGATCTCAGTCGGGTGTACGCCTATCATGATCCCTGTTATCTGGGGCGACATAACGGCATTTACGATGATCCCCGTGACGCACTGGATGCCATACCCGGTTTGCGGCGGGTGGATATGCTGAAGAGTCGGGACCGCTCGTTCTGCTGCGGTGGTGGCGGACTGATGCTGTTCTATGAACCCGAGGAAGAACAGCGCATGGGTGTTCTTCGGGTGGATATGGCCAGAAAGGCAGGCGCCAATGTCATTGTCACGGCATGCCCCTTTTGTCTGGTCAATATCGAAGATGCCATCAAGGTGGCCGGTCTGGAAGGTCAGATGGAAGCCATTGATTTGTCCGAACTGATCGAACGACAGTTGATCACCGAAGCGTGAAAAATCAGTTGCTGAAAACACGCTGGAATCAAAAATTTGAATATAACCGGTCAAAATAACTATAAACCAATTGTGGAGGAACGTATGGAGATTTTGGTGTGCGTAAAACGGGTCCCCGACACTGCTGAAAACGAAATTGTTGTCAACAGCAAGGGGTCTGACATCGAAAGGGGCGATCTGGTCTATTCCGTCAATGAATGGGATAATTATGCGGTTGAAGAAGCCATTCAGATTCGGGACAATGTGGGCGGAACCGTTACAGTCGTAACCGTTGGAGATGATGAATCCGAAGAAGTGCTTCGCAGGGAAATGGCCATGGGCGCGGACAAGGGAATTCTGTTGTCGGATGATCTGTTCAACGGGTCTGATGGCAAGGGAATCGCCGCGATTCTGAAAGCCGAGATTCAAAAAGGAAAATACGATCTGATCATGACCGGCGCCCTGGCAGACGATGGCGCGGGCCAGGTTGGCGGCATGCTGGCAGCGATGCTGGATTTGCCGTATGCGTCCCTGGTCAACAAGATCGAGATCGTGAGTGACAAAATGATTCGGGTGGGCCGTGAAATCGAAGGGGGAAACCAGGAAATCAATGAAATTGATCTGCCCTGCGTGCTCTCCATTCAGACCGGTATCAATGAACCGCGCTATGTGGGCATCCGCGGAATCCGGAAAGTGGCCAGTGTGGAAATTCCGGTTCACAAGGCGGGAGACCTGGGTCTGGATGGAACCGTTGTCGGATCATCTGCTGCAAAAGTCAAAAAAGTCGATTATTTTGTGCCGCCCATGGGCGAGGGGGCTGAAATGCTGGAAGGCAGCACCGATGAAATCGTTGACAAACTGATTGAACTCTTGAAGGCCAAAGGAGGAATTAAGTAATGGCTCAACATATATTTGTCTGTATTGCCCATAAAAACGGGGCTGCGGAGGATTCGGCGTTTGAACTGGCTGTTGCCGCAAAGGCAATCGATTCCGGCGCCGGCGTTACGGCATTGGTGTGCGGTGATGGCAGTGAACTGGATTCGGCGTGTCAATCTGTCACAGGCGCATATGCGGAAGTCTGGAAGATCGGCAACCCGGCCCTGGCGTATCCCAATGCAGAGGCCATCCGGTGTGCGCTGCTCAATATTCTTCCCAAAGGCGCAATTGTGCTGGCTGCTCATGACACACTGGGCATGGATCTGGGGCCTGGACTGTCCATCAAGCTGGGAAGTGCGTTTGTTCCGGACGTGGTCGGCATCGAGGGTCTGGATGGAAATGATCTGAAACTCATCCGCCAGGAATTCGGCGGGCAGGTCAGTACGCATATTCGATGTGATGTGACCGATGGCGCTGTTATCAATATCCGTTCGGGATCGTTTCAGGCTCAGGAAGGCGCCGCATCCGGTACCATCGTGGACAAGAGTGGCGACGCCGGTGTCATTGCGCCAAAACGGCGTTTTATTGAAGTGGTGGCTGCCGAAGTCGGAGATGTGGATATTACCAAATCCGATGTACTGGTGTCTGTTGGAAGGGGCATCGAGGATCAGGAAAATATTTCCATTGCCCAGGAACTGGCGGATGCCATCGGCGCAGTCGTTTCCTGCTCAAGGCCCATTGTCGACGCCAAATGGCTGGAAAAATCCAGACAGGTCGGAACATCCGGAAAGACGGTCAAACCCAAGGTCTATATTGCACTGGGTATCAGCGGTTCATTTCAGCACATGGGCGGACTCAAGGGAAATCCCTTTATTGTCGCCATCAACAAAAACCCGAAGGCGCCCATTTTTCAGGCTGCCGACATCGGTATCACCCAGAATCTCCTGGAATTTGTTCCGGAACTGACGGATAAAATAAAAGAAATGAAATAAAGGCTGAACAAGCCAAATCACGTCTGCCGGCTGTCTTCCCCCGTGATGACAGCCGGTTTTTTGTTTCTCTTCATGATCGGGAACACATGGGTTGGGGAGTTCGACATGACAATGCTGTCAGACCGGTCAAAGACGGATTCGTCCGTTTCTGCGTCCATTATCAGACCCCCCCGGCTCACTGCCGGAGATCAGGTGGGAATCGTCGCACCGTCCGGTCCGGTGGATCAGAATCGACTGATGGCCGGTATCCGTATTCTGGAACAGTTTCAGCTTCGGCCGGTTTTATCAAAGTATCTGTTTTGTCAAAACACCTATCTGGCAGGAAGCGACCGGGAGCGGGCTGAATCGCTTAACCAGTTTTTTCATGATCCGGACATTCGGGCCATCATCTGTGCCCGGGGCGGCTATGGCGCACTTCGAATCCTGCCGTATCTGAATTTTGAGTGGATTTCCCAAAATCCCAAAATCCTGATCGGTTTCAGTGATGTTACAGCACTTTTGACGGCTGTCTACCAGCATTGCGGCCTGACCGTTTTTCATGGACCAATGGTGTCAACCCTTCCGGATATCTCTGAAATCAGCCGGCAATCCTTTTTTCAGGCGATACATTCTGACATGCCCATGACATATCATTTCACGGAAGCCAGAATTCTGCATCCGGGTCAGGCATCCGGTATTCTCTTTGCCGGAAATCTGACCACATTGTCCCATTTACTGAAAACACCCTATGAACCCAGACTGGACGGGCATATTCTGGCGATCGAAGATATTAACGAGGCCTTGTATCGAATTGATCGAATGTTGACACAGATGATGATGGCCGGCTGTTTTGATAAAATCCGCGGCCTTGTTCTGGGCGGCTTTGATGGCTGCGGAGACAGCCTGGCCGTCCATCATTTTTTTCAAAAAGCCTTTGATCATCTTCATATTCCGATTCTGGCCGGGTGCGGCATTGGGCATGGGACAGAAAATGTGACCCTGCCCATTGGTCTGAATGCAACGATTTCCACCGAGCGCCGGTCCATTGTATTTGATGTGCCGGCTACCCGATCCCGGAGTATCTGTTGATGAATTTTGACCGGGTTGACCAATTGATGCGGGCCGGCGTGGATGCTACGGTGTTTCCCGGAGCTGTTTTACTGGTTTTTAAAGAAGACCGGATCGAATTTTTCGAATCCTATGGCATGTCGGATCTGTTTTCACAGACACTCATGAGGCGGGAAACCGTTTTCGACCTGGCTTCCCTGACCAAGCCCCTCGCGACCACCCTGGCGGTCATGGAACTGGTTCGGCGGTCAGATTTTTGTATCGACCGGCCAATTGGTGACATCATCCCGGAGTTTGGGGGGACCGCATGGAACCATGTGACCACCAGACAACTGTTGTGCCATAGTGCCGGTTTTCGGGCGTATCATCCCTATTATCTGCAACTGAAAGATATTCGGGACTCTGATCGCAAGCGATACCTGCGGCAGTGTCTTCTGAAGGAATCCCTGGTGTACCCCCCCGGGCAGGGCCGTATCTACAGTGATATTGGTTTTATGATTCTGGAATGGATGATCGAGCAGGTTTCCGGAGACCGGATGGACCGGTTTCTGGACCGGAATGTGTATGTGCCGATTGGACTGAATGGGCTGTATTTCAACGATCTGACACAGGCTGTCAAAAAGGCTTCCTACGCTGCAACCGAGTGGTGTTCCTGGCGGCATGTGCTGTTAATCGGACAGGTTCATGATGATAATGCCTGGATCGCAGGGGGGATCTGTGGGCATGCCGGACTGTTTGGAAGCGCCATGGAGATATACCGGCTTCTGGTGAGGCTGTTAATGGATTATCGGTTCGAGTCGGAAGACTGCTTCTTTGACAGGTCGATTCTGTCTGCCTGGTTTTCTTTTCAGACCGGTGCAGAAATTGCGCCCGGATTTGATATGCCGGGGAAATCCAATTCATCCTGCGGGCAATATTTTTCACCCCACAGCATTGGTCATCTGGGGTTTACCGGCACATCGTTCTGGATGGACATGGAAAAGGGGATTGGCGTCATTTTATTGACGAATCGGGTGCATCCATCCCGGTATTCACGGTGCAACCCGCCATTAATTCGGACCTTCAGACCTGCGTTGCATGATGGAATCATGCGGACGATGGGCAACATATCGCCATGCCGCCCAGAATTCAGCTTGTGATTTTATTTTGGTTTCTGTAAACTGATAAAGTTTTGTCATGATGGATTCGATAACATAAATAATTCAGAACGGATAAATGAACTATGAGTTTTTTTAGCGGGTTATCCGGTATTTTTTCCAGTGATCTGGCCATTGATCTGGGCACTGCAAATACACTGGTGTATGTCAAGGGAAAAGGCATTGTTCTGAGAGAGCCATCGGTTGTGGCGGTTCGAACCGATAACCGATCCAAAAATCGTGTTCTGGCGGTTGGTCTGGAGGCCAAAAACATGCTGGGAAAAACACCCGGCAACATTGTGGCCATCCGCCCCATGCGTGACGGGGTCATTGCCGATTTTGAAGTCACTGAAGCCATGCTCAGGCATTTTATTCACAAGGTTCACAACCGCCGGTCTTTTGTCAGACCGCGGATCATCATTGCGGTTCCTTCCGGAATCACCCAGGTTGAAAAGCGGGCTGTTCGGGAATCTGCCGAATCTGCCGGCGCCCGGGAGGTTTTTCTGATCGAAGAACCCATGGCTGCTGCCATCGGCGCCGGTTTGCCCATAACCGAACCCACCTGCAACATGGTGGTGGATATTGGCGGTGGAACCACGGAGGTGGCAGTCATTTCCCTTGCCGGAATTGTATATTGCAGATCCTTGCGGGTGGCCGGCGACAAAATGGACAGCGCAATCATGCAGTACATCAAACGGAAGTACAATCTTCTGATTGGTGAAAGAACGTCTGAAATGATTAAGACCACCATCGGCAACGCCCATCAGGATATCGAGAATATTGAAACCATTGAGGTCAAGGGCCGGGATCTGGTTTCCGGAATTCCAAAGATACTGGCCATTGACTCCGAGGAAGTCAGGCTGGCCATCTCCGAACAACTCGATGCCATTCTGGAAACCGTGAAGATTGCGCTGGAACAGACACCGCCCGAGCTGTCCGCCGATATCGTGGATCGGGGAATTGTGCTGACCGGTGGTGGCGCCCTGTTGAAAGGGCTGGATAAACTGCTGATGGAAGAGTCCGGCCTGCCGATTACCATCGCTGACGATCCGCTGTCAACCGTGGCGTTGGGATGCGGCAAGGCACTTGACAGCATCGAAATCCTTCGACAGGTCGTCATTACCTGACACCCATGTTTTCCCGCAACATTGTGGTGCTTCTGGGCATTTTGTTTCTGATTGTCGCCAACATTCTGGCCCTTTTCATTTTCTCGCTTCGTCATGAAGCAGATCTGGATATGGGGCAGATGGGCATGACCATCGTTTCACCATTTCAAAAAGTGGTCATATCCGCCACCCGTTCGGTTCGGGATGTGTGGTATAACTATTTCTGGGTCCTGTCCGCAATTCAGGAAAATGAAAGCCTGAAAAATGAGCTGAATCAGGCTGTTAACGATCTAAATCGGTGCAAGGAGCTGGAACATTCCAATATCCGGTTTCGAAATATTCTGGATTTCAAGACCCGGTCGTTTTACAGAACCGTTGCCTGTGAGGTGGTTGGAAAAGACCCGTCTCCCTGGTTCAAGACACTGATTGTTGACAAGGGCCGGGCCAATGGCATACAAAAAGGCCTGGCTGTGGTGGCGCCGGAAGGTGTGGTGGGACAGGTCATCGATGTAACCGACAATTTTTCAAAAATTCTTCTTATCATCGATCCGAACAGCGCTGTGGATGCACTGGTTCAGGAAACCCGATCCCGAGGCATTGTCAAGGGAGATTTCCCCGGGACGTGTCAATTCCGCTATATGTCCCGAAAAGATGACGTTTCAGTCGGTAATTTCGTCATATCATCGGGCCTGGATGGGGTGTTTCTGAAAGGATTTCCCATTGGGCGGGTCCAGGAGATCGTCCGACATCACTCCGGAATTTTTCAGGATATCGTGATCACCCCCCATGTTGACTTTGAAAAGCTGGAAGAAGTGCTGGTGGTGCTGGATAAACCGGAACATGATCTGTCAAAAGAGCCATGATCGGTATTCTTCATGTAATTATTTCATTTTTTGTGGTGATTCTTCATACCTCGATCCTGAATTCACCCTATCTTAATAGCCTTGGAGTTGTCCTGCTGTTTTCTTTTCTGATGTATCTGGCCTGCGAAAGACCGGTTTATGAAAGCCTGGCCATTGTTCTGTTGACCGGAATTCTGATGGACAGTTTTTCAGGGGGACCTTTTGGTTTGTTTGCCTCGACCTGCTTCTGGTTGTTTGCGCTGATAAAATACGGGGTTCGCTTTTTGCGGCTTCAAAATTCACATGCCATCCGCTTTCTGATCGTGTTTTGCGTCCTGATGGAAAACTGCATTTTATTTTTCACCATGATTCTTATGAATGCGGAGATGTCACTGACCATGGAAATCTGGCGTTTTCTGGTCATCCAGACAGGATTTGCCGTTCTGCTGGGTCCGGCGTCATTCCGGCTGATTTCCCGACTTTATGTCTTCTGGGGGGAAATCGGAAGATCAGGTGAACAGACCCGGGATGATGCATGACATCGAAGCCCCAGAACATCCTGACATCTCAGACACCGGATTACGACTGGTACCGAAAGCGTCTTATGGTTACGGTCTGGTTTATTATACCGGTGTTTGCGGTTCTTTTGCTGCGACTCTTTTACCTTCAGATTATCGAAGGGGATACATTCAGAAAACTGTCCGAAAACAACTGCATCCGTCTGCAGACCATCGATCCGCCCAGAGGATTGATTTTTGACAAAAATGGCATTCTTCTGGTTGATAACCGTCCCTCGTATGATCTGGGACTGGTTGTCCGGGATGCCAGCCCACTGGATATAACGGTTCAGAATCTGTCATCCATTCTGATGCTGCCTGAAAATGAAATCATGGAACTGATCCACGCCAAAAACCATAAACACCATTCACCGTATAATGCCACTCTGATTCAAGCCAATATCGGCAGAAATACATTGGCTTACCTGGAATCCAACCGGTACAGTCTGCCCGGGATTGTTGTGGATGTCAGGCTCAGACGCCAGTATGTCTATCCCCGTCTTGCATCCCATGTCCTTGGATATATCGGAGAAATCAATTCCGGAGAGCTGAAGGGCGAAGCATTTTCCGGCTATCGCCCCGGCGATGTCGTGGGAAAAATTGGTGTGGAAAGATCGTTTGAAGTCATACTGAAGGGACAAAGGGGCGGCAGACAGATTGAGGTCAATTCCAGCGGCCGGCTGGTGAATGTTCTGAGTACCGTGACATCGGTTCCCGGCCAGAACATCTATCTGTCCATTGATAAATCCCTTCAGGAAAAAGCGGAAACATTACTCTCGGATGCCACCGGCGCCCTTGTTGCGATGAATCCGAATACCGGCCATATCCTGGCTCTGGCCAGCAGCCCGACGTTTGATCAGAATGCGTTTATTGATGGCATGAGTCAGGAAGAATGGGACGGGATGATCAAAAACCCCATGCGGCCCCTGCTCAACAAGGCCATACAGGGGGAGTACCCGCCGGCATCCACTTACAAGA
>JBFXFK010000033.1:0-1977 GCA_050179135.1 Desulfatirhabdiaceae bacterium
CTATGTCTTGTGCTGGTTTCTTGGAATTGAACGCATCGGCGCCGCGATTCCCACATTGATCGCCTTATGCCTGCCGCCGGTCCTTGTTACAATCGTCGCGCTTGTTCGGGGCCAAGACAAAATTGACGTTCAACTCATTGCTGTCCTTGCAGCAGCTTTGGTCGGAACGATATTGATCGTTTTTCGCCATGACACCGGAACCGGTGCTACAGATCAGCGCAACCTGATCATCGGCGTTTCGTATGCCATCGTGTCCGCGCTTCTCTATGCCGGTTTCACGCTCATCAGCGGACGCCTGTCGAGCACGCTCGGCGCTGGGCAGGCGACCACTTGTCTGACTGTGGTAGCAGCCCTCGTCATGAGCCTCTCTTCGATTTACCGACCACTTCATTGGCCAACCGGGATTCCACCACAAGCCTGGTTGCTCTACCTCGGGGTGGTGACTGCCGCACTCGCTCTGCTCGCATTCAGTTGGGGTGCTGCGCGGCTAACCCCGACAGCATTAACGGTTGCGACGCTGGTCGAACCGCTCACCGCCGTGATGCTGGCGGCACTCCTTCTTGGTGAACGGCTGAGCACTTGGCAGTGGTTCGGTGGAACCCTTCTCTTGCTGAGTATATGGGGGCTCGGTCGCAGGCTTGGTGCCGACGCATCAGGTCAGATTTACGGCACACAATAGCGGCCTATAACCCACGGACCCTCAAAGGCCCAAAAATTTTTCCCATATCATTCAAACCGACATGAATCGCGTCGCCTTGCTGGAACGCTGTCGAGCAGGCCTTCCATTCATTCTGGCCAAGCGAATATGATGCGTCTCAGTCAAATATCATGGAGACCCAACCGCACGGCATTTTCCCTGATGTTTTGCCTGATAAAGGGCCATATCCGCCCGTTGTATCCAGGATTCCACCGTATCTTTTTTGAACAGGTTGCTGACCCCGATACTGACAGTAAATCCGATTCGTTGATCCGGGTGGGATGAGTCGATAAGAAACCGTTTATCCGCCAGGATTTTGCAAAACGAGCGGGCGCGTTTCAGCGCCTTTTTCTGGGAAACGCCGGGCAGAATGATGGCAAATTCCTCACCTCCGTATCGGGCAATGAAATCGTCGTTTCTGAACATGGATCGACATTCCTGAACAAAACATTTCAGTACCCGGTCACCCACAATATGGCCGTAAGTATCATTGACATTTTTGAAATCATCCAGATCGCACATCATCAAAGATGTCGGATTCCAGGCAACTGCGGTCCGCTCAATTATCCATTGAATATGCATATCAAAAGCCATGCGATTGAACGCACCGGTCAGGGCGTCCAGTTGGGAGGCGTCTTTGACCTGCTCCAGGCTGGAGCGCAATACCCCTACTTCATTGGATAACGATTCAATCTGTTTGGAATCGCGGGTCTGTTTTTCCTGAATGATCAGTTTCATCTGACTGACTTCGGTTTTTAGCGATTCCCTGATTTTTCGAAGATCATTCAGCTCGGTAATCGCTTCCATTTTGATATTTCGCTCATATAACCGGGCATTGAAGGTTTGGGTGTCTCCGATCATCTCGTTCAGGCCATTCCGGAGAAGATCGATGATATTTTTCAGTTCATTTTCCTTTTCCTGAACATACTGTTTCTGAGTGCTGATCCAGTCCAGAATCGCCAGTTTATGAGTGGAAAATATTTTTGTAGTGGCCGCGCCGGATTTGGTTTCCTGCAAGTGTTCTGAAATCTGGTCCAATCGCCTCTTAAAGCCGTCGGCGTCAATTTCAGAAATATCCATGGCGGATTCCTTTAAAAAAAATATCAATGCGCGGGAAATGTGAGATAAAGATTGCACCCGCTCCTGACACTCATCAAGAAGCTGATCCAAATTTTCCGGCGATTTGATCAATTCTTTCTTTGTACGGAATAATCGAATCATTATTTCCTCAAAAATCTATCATTACTCAGGTTGAATATCTGGCAACTGGCGTGTCAACA
>JBFXFK010000033.1:2077-13187 GCA_050179135.1 Desulfatirhabdiaceae bacterium
CAACATGTTCCGTTTTCAGCAGGATGAAATCGCATCCGCCCAGGAAACCGCATCCCAGTACAGAATCGGAATTTTTTCTTCACTCAGGTGTATATCTGCAGCAATATGCGATACACCGGACCAGTCCCCGATTTCATAGGCTCGAATCAGATTCAGAACACCCATCATTTTTCCGGTGCCACGTATCAGTGCATTTCGAATACCGGATGAAAAAGGAAGATCCGTGATGATTTCGTCCATGGAGTTATCCAGAATGGCATCGATCAATGAAAATAGACCCAGCGTAAACAACTCTGATCCCGGGATATCTACCGTAATATTCTGACCAATCAACTCGCAAAACCTGGCCCGGATGATTGATGTCCGAATCAATTCATCAGGTTTATCCGATGAGCATCGGGCCATAAGAACAATTGGAATGAAGCGGCGGATACCGTCATCACCCAGACGGGTGATGGCTTGGCGAATCGAGGCAATTTCCTTGCCGCGGTGAAAAAAAACAGAGTTGATATAGCGGAGCAGTTTATAGGATATGGCGACATCATGGGCAATCAATTTTTCCAATCTGGATATATCGATATCGTTTTGACTGATTTCAGCCATGATCTGAAGGAGCGTCATCCTGGCAGTTAAAATATCCCTGCCTTTCAGAACCTGGGGTTTGCTGAAAAAATATCCCTGATAAAAATCAAATCCGGCTTCCAGACATTTTTCAAATTCCGAATAGGTTTCGACCTTTTCCGCCAGCAACTTGACCCGATGCTTTGACAGCAGCCCGAGGAGTGTGGGGATTTCTTCAATTGGTGTCTGTCTTAAATCGATTTTAATTATATTGGCCAGCGCAATCAACGGTTCATAAGACGGATCATAGATAAAGTCATCCAACGCCAGCTCATATCCGGCTCTGGCCATTTCCTGACAGGCCAGAATCAGTTCATCGGTCGGATAAACGTTTTCAAGAATTTCAACAATAATTTTATTGGGTGGAAAAAGAAGTGGGATTTTTTGAAGAATAAGATCCTGGGTAAAATTGATAAACGATTTCTTTCCACCGGATATTTGATCAATTCCCATGCATAAAAAGGAGTTGGAAAGAAGTGTGCTGGTTGCTGTGTTACCATCAATTGAGGGAAAGGTGGTGGAAAAACCGTCTCTGAAAAGCAGTTCGTATCCAAATATGCTTCTGTTCCTGTTGAAAATAGGCTGTCGGGCTAGAAAAATTTCCATCCGGATGTCCTTATTTCAATTGGTTATGGGATAACTGTGTCTGTTCTTCACACGCAGCAAATGGGCGGCCTGTCTATGAAGGCTGAGCGTTGCATTTTTAACACGCAACCGGAATAACGGCAAAATCATCTTTCAGACAGCTTTCATGAGGATATTATGCGAGGGGTTTTGGTGGAGACCACCAAAATGCCCCCTGCCCGAATTTTAAAATAGGGCAGGGGGGATAAAAAAGGTCAGGATTCAGGGATGATTTCAACAGTAATTGTTGGTTCTACTTCTTTATATACCCGAATTGGCACCTGAAAACTGCCAAGTGTTTTAATGGGTTCGGACAGAAGAATCATTTTTTTGTCCACCGTGATTTCTTTCTCTGCGAGGGCATTCAGGATATCCCGGGTTGTAATCGATCCATACAGGCGGTTTTCATCACTGACTTTGGCCGGAATGGTGATCACCACATCCTGAAGTGTCTTGGCCATCTCTTCCGCAACGCCTCTTTCCTTGGCGATTTGAAGATCGAGTTTGGCTTTTTGATGAGTCATGAGTTTTCTGTTTTGAACAGTGGCCAAAATGGCCTTTTTCTGCGGAAGCAGATAATTTCTGGCATATCCATCCGCAACCTTGACTTCGCTGCCGATAATTCCCAGCGATTCAATGGTTTCTTTTAAAATGACGTTCATAAATCCTCCATAAATATTGGCAACAGAAATCCGGTTCAACCGGGCACTTCTTTCTGTTTCAGTTTTCTGAAATCCAGCCAAAGATCAAAAAATCCCAGACCAATGATCACAATCAGCGCAAACTGCTGAAGAAAAATCACCGTATATAATACGGTTCTGGCCCATCTGGGAAAGTTCTTCTTGTCAAAATAATAGGAAGCAATCGCCATGCCCTGGAACATATAAATGATCAACAGAATCAGAAGGATGTTCATGCCGACAAGTTTAAGTGGGGTTGATGGAAAAAGGAGCATCAATCCACTTGAAATGGCGATCCAGACCAGTTGTTCAGGGGCTTTCCATCGATTCAAAAGACCATAATCCGGTAACGGCGCCCGGAATCTGTAGAAAAGCAACCGCGCTGTCAATATATTGATCCACGACACAAAAAGTATGGACATGATGATCAGTGCCGGTGTCAGTCGAACCAGAACATATTGGATCTGGGCGGCAGATCGGGAAATGACATCGATGGTTTCCCGGGGCATATCCATCTGCTGATAAAGCATCAGCGTCATTTCCAGATTTTTCTGAATATAGGTGCTGGTCAGGCCCACGATGCTTTTTCCGGAAAAAGACCCGTATATCAATAAAAAAGCAAGGCTCCCAACCAGAACAATTCCGGAAGAAACAATAATGGTTGGATCGATAGGCCAATTTCGCTCCATGAACTCGCACAAAACAAGTCCCAAAATCATCAGAACCGCAAACATGACCAGATCACTGCCCTGTCCATGGTAAATCAGATAGATCAGGACGATCGATATGGCCGGGACCAGGCTGCCGTTTATCCGGCCCAGTTTGATTCGAAAGAGCATGACAGGCAACGGTACGAAGACAGCAAAAATGAACCCCATAACCGGAATGATATATGCCAGACCCGCGATCAGGCTGACAATCACAACCCCTATGGTGATGTCTCTGATCTCGTTTTCCGGGACCGCTTTTGACACGTTGGGTGTTCCTTCTGAAACAGAATAATCAGTTGCTGTCCAAAGATCCAACAAACGGCAGCAATGCAATGGTCCGTGCGCGTTTAATGGCTTCTGTCAGGGATCGCTGATGTTTTGCACAGGTTCCGGATATGCGACGGGGAATAATTTTGCCCCGTTCGGTAATAAAATATCTCAGGGTTTTGACATCTTTATAGTCAATCCCCAACGTGCTGTCCGCGCAAAAACGGCAGACTTTACGACGATGAAATACACGTTTTTTCTTGGTGACAGGTCTTTTTCTACCATATTTTGAAGGCGCCATGATTTATTCTTCGTCCTCCTCTTCTTCAGTCATGTTATCCAGTTCACCGTCTTCATCCGAAGAATCCATCATATCGGTATCGGCATCTGTCAGAGTCGATTCGGCAGGTTTATTCTTTTCAGCGGCAATTTCCTCCCGAATTTTATCGATATCCGCATCTTTATTCAGGACAATCGTCATATATTTCAAAAATTTGTCATTGATTCGGAAAAAACGTTCAATTTCATCAACCAGATCACCCATGCCGCAATAGTCGAAACGGACATAATAGCCTCTGATTTTTTTTCGAATTTCATATGCCAGGCGCTTGACTCCCCAGTCGTCCAGTTCAAGCAGTGCGCCATTTTTCTGGACCATAATTTCCTGAATTCGGGTGATAAGCGAACCTCTGTCATCGTCCGATATGTCCGGATCGATGATTACAATTGTTTCGTACCTTCTCATTAAACCTCCTTTTGGATAATTGAGCCCTGATTTTTTTCAGAGCAAGGATTTGCCCAGTTGTCTGAGCGTGATAACTGTTTGCCATTTGATGAAAAATGGCAATACCGCACCAAAATGCGGCAACAGGCAAAACAGTCCGAATTAAAACTGTTTTTTTTATCATGACGGAGTGCCGTATGTCAATCAATTATCTACCCCGGATACATGCGACAGCGGCGTAGGTCACGCTGGCCGGTTGTTTGGCCTGCCTGACATTGACGGATGGCATTCCAGCTCTTTGGCTTGTCAGGGAACTCCCTTTGGTCGCACCCTGACCTACAGACTACACCGAAATTGGACGAGAATTCAGAACAAGATTGCAGTAGAAATTGGGCGTATCGTCAGGATGGACAGATTCGGATGATTCTGGGGCGATATCGATCCCGGACTTCTTTTCGACCGGTTTTATATCGAATCAGAACAAATGACAGAATAAAACTAAATAACCCCATGAACGTGGACAGCAACACACTATCCATCCTGAGCGAAGATGAGAGACCGTCTCCGATCAGGGCGCCGGCCAGCATGAACAAAATTGGAACAATATACATCATGAATGCCGCATTCAGAAGTGTTGATGTTTTCATACGGATGATAACCCGATCACCTTCTTTTGCAGCAATCGGGTTAAATGCTTCCACTTCCATTTCTTTTCCGGAATCCTGGGTCGAGCAGGAATGTCTGGCAGAGCAGGATTCACAGGCTGAACTTCTGACTGTTTTGACCCATGCAATGTCATTGTCGCCAATCCGAATGATGATACCTTCTTCTGTTGCCATGCTGTTTACCGTAACAATCACTGTAGGGGCGAACCTGTGTGTTCGCCCTGTTTTTCATTCATGAGGGTGGCATTTCATAAAAATCATGTCGTCTCCAGCGATGGAAAGCCAAGTTACGATGGGGATTTGCGATAGCAGATCAACCCGCACTGCAAACAGCGGTTGGCTTCTGCTGAAGCCATCTCCTCGGAAAACCCTGATTCCAGTTCGGCATCCGGATGATTGTCTGTGGAAACCGGCATGATCTGGCGCGGAACAGAATCCACGTTTTCAACATGATCGACATTTTGAAAAACAGCATCCGGGGTCAGAAGGGATGCGGGAAAGCTTAGCGGCATGCCATATAACAACTGGTGGATTGACGCAGCCTCCCGTCTTCCTGCAGCAATTGCACGAATGGCCCCACTAAAATCCGAGATGACATCTCCTGGCGCCAAAAGACCTTTCTGATCCATGATTTCTGACCGTTTATAGGGCGGAATCGCCTGCCATTGAAACTCGCCATTTGATCCGGTTTCGCCGGACCGAATGACAATCAGTTCGGGAAGTCTGCCGGCAGCCAAAATCAGGGAACCCGCTTCCAGCTCATGGTGTTGTCCGGTCACCACATTATCATATGTGATGCGGGTCAGTCGCGTGCCGTTGCCCTGAATCATTGTGATACCGGTTTGATACAGAATCTGAATGGCTGGTGGTACATCCAGATCCGTCAATTCACCGGACAGGGCAGCCGCATCTTCCTGAAACAGGATGACAACGGATGATACACCCTGATCAACCAGTTTTTTGGCGGCATTGATCGCCAATTGGCCACCGCCGGCAATGACAGCCGGTGATCCGGTCACCAGATTGGCCTTCAGGGACTCCTGGCGCATCAGGTCAATCAGCAGCAAGACTCCCGGAACCGGTTGTTCGACACGATGTGATGCGCCCCGGGCCAGCCGGCTGTCCCATCCACCGGAAGCCAGGAGAATACCATTATATCCCTGTTCAAACAGATCAGTCAGAGACACATCCTGTCCAACGGTAATGCCGGTTTTGGCCGTGACCCCCATTTCCAGAACACCCTGAATATCCCAGTCCAGAATATCCATTGGCAACCGATTTCTGGCGATGGCGCTGCGCAATAGTCCGCCCAAGGCTTTGGATGCTTCAAAAACCGTTACCTCATGCCCCAGGCGTGCACTGAAATAGGCAGCTGAAAGGCCCTCAACCCCACCGCCGATGACCGCGATTTTTTGCCCGCTGGCGGGTGCTTTGCCAGGGAGAATCCGCTGTCCGGTCTGTTTTTCATAATCTGCAGCAAACCGTTTGAGGCAGTTGATCGCAACCGGTTCATCCACCAGTTGCCGCCTGCATTCGGTTTCACAGGGGCGGGGGCATATTCTTCCGATGACGGTCGGAAACGGATTGCGCTCTTTGATGACCTGTACGCTTTGAGTATAGTTTTTAAGAGATATCTGCCGGATATATTCCGGAATGTCAATCCCGGCCGGACAGGCTCGCTGACATGGGGTGGTGCAGTCCTCAGTGGTATATTCATGCAAAATGCGCATGCTGATGGAAGACAGACGAATGATGTGTTTGGGGCAAATCCGTTCACACGCACCGCATCCGGTGCATTTGTCCATATCGACCACCGGAAGCCCTTCGGGTCCGATAGCCAGTGCATTGAACTGACAGGCATTGACACAACTGCCAAAACCCAGACATCCAATGGCGCACACCTTCATCCCCCCGTTAAACAGGGCCGCTGCCCGGCAGTCCGATATACCATCATACAGAAATCGCGTTTCCGCATCCTGGACACTGTAGGAACAGCCCAGTCTTGAGATTTCCCGATCCTTGGCGCCAACAGATACACCCAAGAGTACAGCGATGGCATCGGCCACATCAGAGCCCGCGGCGACACAGGAGTTCGGTGGCGATTTCCCGGCTGCAATGGCAGCGGCATTGGCACTGCATCCGGCAAAACCACAACCGCCGCAGTTGGCGCCAGGGAGTTCCCCCTCTATGGCCTCGATCAGGGGATCCACATAAACATAAAATATTTTGGAGGCTGCTGCAAGGCCGGCGCCAACAATAATCCCCAGTCCACCCATCATCATTACCGCTTCAATCATAGATCGCTCCTCAATTCAACAGGATGATTTGACAAGATTACCAATGTGTCAGAAAATCGCATCAAATTTGCATTTTTCAAAACAGGTCATGCATTTGATACACTTGTCCCGGTTGATGCGGGCCGGCTGCTTTTTCTGCCATTCAATCGCCTCTGCCGGACAACTTCGAAAACAATTTCCGCATGCGGTGCAGATATCCGGATTGATTTCAAATTTCAGCAATGCAACACACCGCTTGGCCGGACATCGTTTTTCATGGATATGGGCCTCATACTCGTCCCGAAAATATCGAAGGGTCGATAAAACCGGATTTGGAGCGGTCTGACCCAGACCGCATAGTGATGCGTCCTTGATCATGGCAGAAAGGGTTTCCAGATTTTTCAAATCTTCCGGTTCCCCTTTGCCATCACAGATTTTGATCAGGATTTCCAGCAACCGGCGGGTTCCTTCACGGCAGGGTGTGCACTTGCCACAGGATTCATCCTGGATGAAATCCATGAAAAATCGGGCCATGTCCACCATGCAGGTGTTTTCATCCATGACAATGGCGCCGCCAGATCCCATAATGGCCCCGACTTTGGCAATGGCTTCATAGTCCACCAGCGTATCCAGATGGGCTTCCGGGACACATCCACCGGAAGGGCCCCCCAACTGAACGGCCTTGAATTTCTTTTTGTTGGGAATACCACCGCCGACATCATAAATGATGGTTCTGAGTGAGGTGCCCATTGGCACTTCCACCAGGCCAATATTGTTGATATCTCCGGAAAGGGCAAACACCTTGGTCCCCTTGCTGGTTTCCGTGCCGATGCTGCCATACCATGCACCACCCCTGATGATGATCTGGGGGATATTGGCCAGCGTTTCGACATTGTTCAGAATGGTCGGCTTTTCCCAAAGTCCCTGAATTGCCGGAAATGGGGGCCGGGGTCTCGGCATACCCCGTTTCCCTTCGATCGAGCGCATCAGTGCGGTTTCTTCGCCACAGACAAATGCACCGGCCCCCTGATAGATTTCGATATCAAAATCATGGCCGGAACCCAGGATGTTCTGCCCCAGAAGTCCATAATTTCGGGCCTGGCCGATGGCAATTTCAAGCCTGCGAATCGCCAGGGGATATTCGGTTCTGGCATAGATATATCCCTGATGCGAATTGATGGCTTTGGAAGCAATGATCATGCCTTCCAGAACGGCATGGGGATCTGCTTCCAGAATGCTTCGGTCCATGAATGCACCCGGATCGCCTTCATCCGCATTGCACAAAACATATTTGACATCACCCGGACTTTTACTGGCAAAATCCCATTTGACGCCTGTTGGAAAACCGGCTCCGCCCCGGCCCCGCAGTCCGGACAGGCGGACCTGCTCGACAATATCCTCCTTGTCCATTTCCAGAAGGGCTTTTGCTGCCCCCATGTAACCATCCCGGGCAATGTAATGCTCGATCACCTCGGGATTGATAATGCCCTTGTTCCGGAGGGCAAGCGGCATCTGATGGGCGAAAAAGGGGATGTCATGCTGGGAAACGACGGTCTTTTTGGATGCCGGATCTTTATACAGAAGTCTTTCCAGCGGTTTCCCCTGGATCAGTTGGTGGTCAACAAGCTCCGGAATATCTTCGGGTTTGATTTTCTGATAAAAAATACCGCCTGGCTGGACAACCATGATCGGCCCCATGGCGCAGAATCCATTGCAGCCGGTCTCCACAATCCTGGCTTTCTGTCCAAGCCCTTTGGCCTGGATTTCATTTTCAAGCGCCTCTTTGACAGATTTGCTGCCGGTTGCATGACATCCGGTTCCACCGCATATGAGCAGGGTGGTGATTCCGGGCGCTTCCAGAAACACCTGCGTATCTTCCTTGATTTTTAAAAGATCGAGTACAGTTAAATTCGGCATCGATTTCTCCATGATTGGCTACCAGGATCCGTCCAATCCCCTGAGCCCATCCATATAAAGTCTTCCGCATGCAACAAACAGTGAGTATCGCGTCAGCAAAACCGGCAGATTATAGTAACGGGCAAGTTCCAGCACTTTCAAATCCGGTTTTTTTCCACGCACAATAACAATTGCCGCAACACCTGAAATCTGTGCGGTTCGAACCACCTGCTCGGTTGTCAGGCCCGTCAGAAGAACCGCGCCCTTGGCGACAGCGGCCAGAACATCTTCCATTAAATCCGCGCCACCGCCGCCAGCAACATTCTGATCCAGATGATCATGACCGGAAACGACCTCGGCCTTCAAGATTTGTTTGATCTCGGATATCTTCATAAAAAATCCGTCCATCTTTCCAACCCGGGCCCGGGTTGATCCATCATTCTTTGGGTTATATGAAGATATTCTGAATTCATGTGTTTTTCATATGAATTCATTCAGGTATATTTCTCCAGAATAGAGATGACCTGGTCTGAGCTGATGTCTCCGTGGGTATCATGATTCACCACCATGACCGGCGCCAGGCCGCATGCTCCCAGACAGCGAACCGCCTCGAGCGAAAATCTTCGGTCATCCGTCGTTCCACCGGCTTCAAGGTGATAGGTGTTTTGAATACGGGAAATCACCTCCTTGATGCCCTTGACATAGCATGCGGTTCCCAGGCAAACCTTGACCATGTGTCGGCCTTTGGGCTTCATTGAAAACAGTGAATAAAACGAGGCCACACCATAAACCTGACTTTGGGGCAGATTGAGTCCGCTGCTGATATAATCGATCAGCTCAACCGGCAGATAGCCCACAATATCCTGACACTCTCTCAGAACTGTAATGACAGAGCCGGATTTCGACCGGTTCTCCGCAACAACCGCATCGATTCGGCCAACCATGTCAGGGGTGATATCGGGGTGTTCAATTTTAAAAGACTGTATCATTCCATACTCCTCAACCGGAATAATTAATCAACGGCGTATTCTAATCGACAAATGAATAACGCAGGAAAAACTGAACGGTTAACATTCCACAATAATCCCTTAATGTCAATGATATCTTCCACTCAGGGCTTGTTTTGGCAAAGAACAAACGGGTATTCAAAAGGATTGTTGCAAGCCCGGTCATTTTTGAGTAGGATATTGACCCTGATTGAATCAGGTTCAATGTGTCAATGCTTATCGGAACACGATTCGGCTGGCCCTTTGCAAGACCCCGTGCCTTGGCCGACTTGATGAATGCCCATTACTCACCAATCTCACATAGACTGTTTTCCATGAATCCTGTTGTTGCAATTATTGGCCGCCCCAATGTGGGAAAATCGACGTTGTTCAATCGAATCACCCGGTCCAGAAATGCCCTGGTTGACAATTTGCCGGGTGTCACCCGGGATCGGCATTATGGTCCTGCGGTCTGGAATGACATTCCTTTCACCCTGGTGGACACCGGTGGATTTATCCCGGATGAAGTCGACATGATGTCGCCGCTGATTCGATCCCAGGTGATGCTGGCCATCCAGGACGCCGATGTCCTGGTCATGATCCTGGATGGGAAAGGCGGAATATCGCCATTCGATGCCGACATGATCGGAATTCTCCGATCTGTGGAAAAACCGGTTCTGTATGCGGTCAACAAGATTGATGGATACGACAAAGAAGTCAATCTGTATGATTTTCACAGTCTGGGCATTGAAAGCCTTTTCCCCATCTCCGCCGAACACAATTATGGTGTGCCGGATTTTCTGGATGAACTGGTAAAGCACTTTCCACAATCGTCCGAACCGGACGACATGGCAGATGACCCGGATTCCAGAATCATCCGGATTGCCGTTGTCGGCAGGCCAAATGTGGGGAAAAGCTCGCTGATAAACCGGATTCTGGGTGAAAATCGCCAGATTGTCAGTGATATTCCGGGCACCACGCGAGATTCCATTGATACCCGTTTCCGGCGAAAGGATACGAATTATCTGCTCATTGACACGGCAGGCATTCGAAGAAAGGCCCGGGTTTCTGAAAAGCTGGAAAAACTGTCCATCATCAAGTCTCTTCAAAGTCTTGAGCAATGCAATATTGCACTGATTGTTCTGGATGCGTCGGAAGGTATACTGGAACAGGATATTCATATTGCCGGATATGCCGCCGAACGAAAATGCGCCTGCATTTTTTTGCTCAACAAATGGGACAGGGTGGATAAAAAGACCACCACTATCAAAACCATTGTTGACCAACTGCACGAAAAAGCCCGGTTTTTGCAATATGCACCGGTCCTGACCATTTCTGCCCTGACCGGACAACGAATTTCCGGTATATTCCCCATGATTGAAGACCTTTACAGCCAGTTTACCAAACGGATCGGAACGGGTGAAATCAACCGGATGCTTGAAAAAGCCACCCAAAATAAGGAACCATCCCTGTATAACGGCAGACGCCTCAAGTTTTTTTATATGACGCAGGTGACGACGCGACCACCGTCATTTGTCATTTTTGTCAACTCGCCCGAGGGCATTCATTTTTCATACAAACGATATCTGATCAACCGGATCAGGCAGGAATTCGGACTGACAAAAACACCCATTCATCTGATATTCCGGGAACGTTCGGGA
>JBFXFK010000033.1:13287-36255 GCA_050179135.1 Desulfatirhabdiaceae bacterium
CTCACTACTCATATCTCAACACTGAAAGTATGTTCAAATCTCCAACAACAAAGACAGCCGCCGCATCAGCTCCCCTGGCTGAACGGATGCGACCGGCGAAGCTGGCTGAGTTCATCGGCCAAAGCCATATTGCTGGAGACGGGACAATCCTCCGTCATGCAATTGAATCGGACCAGATTTTCTCTACCATACTCTGGGGACCGCCCGGTGTCGGCAAGACCACCTTGGCCCGAATCATTGCTGCGGAAACCCGAAGCCGTTTTGTTCATTTTTCGGCCGTTCTGTCCGGAGTCAAAGAAATCCGGGCCGTTATCGAGGAAGCCGGCAATCCCGTGCATGCCGGTCATCGGACCATCCTGTTTGTGGATGAAATTCACCGTTTCAACAAATCTCAGCAGGATGCGTTTTTACCGCATGTCGAATCCGGTCTGATCACCCTTATCGGTGCGACAACGGAAAACCC
Source organism: Desulfatirhabdiaceae bacterium (assembly GCA_050179135.1). GTDB lineage: Bacteria > Desulfobacterota > Desulfobacteria > Desulfobacterales > Desulfatirhabdiaceae > UBA4064. Next base: position 13,751 of record JBFXFK010000033.1, read on the forward strand.
ATCCTTTGAGGTGATCCCGGCACTGCTGTCCCGATGTCAGGTTCTGGTGCTGAACCGGCTGACAGACGCCGATCTCTCCCAACTGATTCAGCGGGCCCTGACAACGCCTGAAAAGGGCTTGGGACATCTGAATCTGGAAATGCCGGATGATGCGATTCATGCGTTGGCCGGTCTGGCGGATGGTGATGCCCGGACTGCATACAATCTGCTGGAAACCATCGGCATGATGGCATCAGATGCCGGTTCAGACGGAAAACCGGTCCGGATCACCATTCAGGATATCGAAACCGCTTTGCAGAAAAAGTTGCTGCTTTATGACAAATCCGGAGAAGAACACTACAATCTGATTTCCGCATTTCACAAAAGCCTTCGGGGAAGTGATCCGGATGCCGCCCTGTACTGGCTGGAGCGCATGCTGTGTGCCGGAGAGGACCCGCTTTATATTGCCAGGCGGATGGTGCGGTTTGCCTCGGAGGATGTTGGAAATGCAGACCCGCAGGCATTGGAAATTGCGATGAATGCCACAGAAGCCTTCCGGTTTCTGGGGTATCCCGAAGGGAATCTGTCGCTGGCTCAGGCCGCAATTTATCTGGCGACCGCACCCAAAAGCAACAGCATCTACATGGCTTATGGCAGGGTTCAGAAACTGGTGAAGGACTCGGGTTCGGCGCCGGTCCCCTTTCATATTCGAAATGCGCCCACTCGGCTGATGAAAGATATGGGATACGGGCGGGATTACCGCTATGCGCATGATTATCCCGATGCATGGACACCACAGGAATATCTGCCGGAAAACATGGGACATCACCGGTTTTATTTTCCCAGTGACAGAGGCTATGAAAAAATTGTAAAGGAACGTCTGGAGCGATGGATCGCGCTGAAGAAAACCCGTCGGGAACAGATGAAATCATCCATCAATGATCAGGAAAGCACATGATTCGAAAAGCCACATTACAGGATATCAAGGCCATTTATGGCCTGCTGCAATATTACGGAACCAAGGGTGATCTCCTGCCCCGGCCTTACAGCGAACTGTATGACCATCTGCGGGACTTTTCCGTTTATGAAGATCCGTTCAGCCATGAGATTGTGGGGTGTTGCGCGCTTCAGTTCTGCTGGAGTGATCTGGCGGAAATCCGGTCTCTGGCAGTATCTCCGGATCATCTGAGGAAAAAAATTGGCAGCCAACTGGCTGAATATGCGTTGGAGGAGGCCCATCAATATCAGATTGCCCAGGTGTTTACCCTGACCTATCGGCCTGATTTTTTCAGTACATTGGGGTTTGAACAGATCGATCGGTCCGCGTTGCCCCTGAAAATCTGGAGCGGATGTCTGTTTTGTGTCAAATTTCCGGACTGTGATGAAATCGCCATGATGAAACGGCTGACATATGAGGGGGTTAGGCTGAAAACTGAAGGCTGAAGGCGCCGCATTTGGCTTCCAGGCTGATCCCCCGCCTGACAGCCCGGCTGTATATCACTACCAGCTACGAGCTACGAACTACTCAAATGGCAATCCAGTCCATCAACATTGACACCCGCATGGGTGAATGATATAGTCCCGCCGAAACTGGGGCATTATCCGGCCTTTTTTCGGCAATCACTCACAGCCGGTGACCATCCATTCGAACATCAGGTAATCCCGTGGCAAACATTATTTCGTTGAATGAGCGGCTTCAGACAGCCAAGGATCAGCAGAACAATTTAAGCCGGAAACGCAAGGCTGTTGTTGTGCGTCGTGCATTTTTATGTTCCCGTTGCTCGTCCCGATGCGAAAAATGCGGCATGGAAATCAATCCGGATGAATTCTATCAGACTGATCCGGAGCATGACCATTCCATTCCGATTCCCTACCGGTTTTGTGAGGGATGCCTTGAAGAATACCGGGATTATATCCGGCGACTTCAGGGAAAAGGAAATTCCCGGTATTACTGGCGAAACGATGAATGGCTCGAATCCTGGCGAAGATGGATGGATTACCAGGCATCGATGGATCGATATGTCAAAACAAAAGAATTTGCCCGGCTTCTGGAAGAAATACGTCAAAGCGCGTCTCAAGAATAGGAGGAAGGTATGTTTGGGTTGGGAATGTCTGAACTGGTCGTTATCCTGGTAATCGTGCTCATTATATTTGGCGCCGGAAAACTCCCGGAAATTGGCGGCGGTATCGGCAAAGCCATTCGGAATTTCAAGGATGCAACAAATGATGACAAAAAAGAGCCGGACAAGATCGAAGAAAATAAAAAAGCGTGAAATCGCGAGGGCGTAAGGGGGGAGAGCAAAACAATTTCACGCGCTCACGCCGTCACGCTTCAGTCGTTCTGCACCACAGAAAATAAACAGACCATCGCCCGGTGACAGACAGGCCAGGGTCATATTCAGTCTGACTGCCAGATCAACAGCCAGTGTTGTGGGTCTGGATACCGACACAATTACAGGTATCCTGGCCCGGGCGGCTTTCTGAACCAGGTCAAAGCTGATTCGGGATGACAAAATCAACAGTCTTGCCCCTTTCAGGCTGTGTGATAAAAACAGTTTCCCGATTGCCTTGTCAAGGGCATTGTGTCTGCCCACATCTTCTGCCACAGCCATCAACCTGCAGCCGGCATCATAAATCAGGGACGCATGAGAAGAACGGGTCGTTTTTCGCAGGGGCTGATGTTCAGAAATTTCTTCCATACACCGCATGATGGCCCCGGCTTCGAAACCGGTTGAATCCTGTATGGGATCAACCCGGGTCTCCAGTTCTTCCAAAAGCTCCTTTCCACAGATACCGCAACTGGTCTGGCTGACAAACCCCCGCCTGTCCATAAAGTCACCGATTTTTTGACGTCTTTCCGGTTTGATCGTCACGGTCACCACATGGGAATTTTCGCCGTCACACCGGGCAATGGATTCAATATCATCCCGGTTGTCCACAAGGCCCTCGGTCAGGCAGAATCCGGCCACATGGCTGAGTTCATCCCCGGGGGTCCGCATGACCACAATATAGGGCTTGCCATCAATTCTGATGGACAACGGTTCCTCCATGATCATATCCCGATGATCGGGTGTACTGACATTTCCATTCCAGTGAATGACGGGTTGACTGCGTTTCATGTGTTTTTCAGTTTCACGGCCAGAATGGACAGTCTGCGTCCATTTTGATTGTTGTTGACGGCAGTCTGAAGCGCCTGCCGGGTGCCGATCAGGATTACCAGGTTTTTACCGCGGGTGATGGCGGTATAGAGCAGGTTGCGCTGGAGCATGGCAAAATGCTGATTCATGACCGGCACAATAACCGCCGGATATTCCGAGCCCTGGGATTTATGAACCGAAATGGCATAGGCAAGCGTCAGATCCTGAAGCTCATCCCGGTCATAGGTCACAATCCGGTCATCATAATCGACCGTCACCTGGATTTTCTGCCTGTCAACACCGGATACCACGCCAATATCGCCGTTGAATATTTCCTTGGCATAGTTGTTTTTCAGATGCATCACTTTATCACCGGTCTTATATGCTGTTCCATAAACTTCGATACCGATCGGGTCCGGATTAAGGGTCTTTTGAAGCATCTGATTCAGATGAATCGTTCCCACAATCCCCTTGTGCATGGGCGTGATCACCTGAATTTGCCCAATCGGATCATACCCGAATGTCTGTGGAATCCGGTTTTTGGACATATCCAGAATATGTTTCAGAACAATATCCGGATTGGACTGCTCGATGAAATAAAACTCGGACAGATCACCCGGGTCCTGGCCCCGCTCGACAACCGGCATGGCCCCCTGACGAACCCGATGCGCATTCATCACGATCGGACTTTCTGCTGCCTGGCGGAATATTTCGGTCAGTTCATAGGTCTTGATGACGCCGGAGTCAATCATGTCGGCCAGAACATTTCCAGGCCCGACCGATGGCAACTGGAACCGGTCGCCGACCAGAATCAGGCTGGCTGTGGGCGGAAGCGCGTTTACCAGATGAAGCATCAGAATGACATCCACCATGGATGTCTCATCGATGATCGCCACATCGATTTCCAGCGGATCATCCCTGTTTTTGAGGAAAACATTTTCAACCGGATCATACAGCAGGAGTCTGTGAATGGTCTGAGCCCTGGCGCGGGTGACTTCCGAAAGCCGTCTGGATGCCCTTCCGGTTGGAGCGGCCAGCGCGATTTTTTTACCCAGCCGTTTGAAGACCGCGCATATGGATCGTATCAGGGTGGTTTTTCCCGTACCCGGCCCGCCAGTGATAATCGCGACTTTATGCTGTAAAATATTTTCCAGAACCGACAGTTGTTCCGGCGATGGCTGAATCGCCAGATTCATCCGCACCGCATCCGCAATGTCATCCGGATTCATCGGGGGAAGATGAACCGGAACAGACTGAAGGGCATGAATCCGGCGGGATATCCCGAGTTCCGCATCATGCAGGTGTTTCAGAAATACCACCGATTCATCACAGTGGATGTGACGGTCAAGGATCACATCCCTTCCCTGAACCAGGCTGTCAATTTCGGATTCCGACCGGTCATTTTCGATGGAAAACAAACTGGAGAGGCGGTACAGGAGATCGCTTTTGCAGATGCCGGTATGGCCCTCCTGAGCTGCCTGCTCCAGAATATATAATACACAGGCCCGAATGCGGGCCGGCTGATCCGGCGGGGCTCCCAAATGCTGGGCGATACGGTCTGCGATATAAAACCCGACACCCGGTATATCCAGTGCAGCCTGATAGGGATTTGCGGTCAGGATATCAACACTGTCCATACCATATTGTTTCAAAATCCGGGCGGTATGCGAGGCCGGCACACCGGCTTCTTCCAAAAATTGCATCAACCGGCGGGCGGCATGGTGGGATTTCCAGGATTCGGCAATCCGAAGCGCAATGACCTCGCCGATGCCCTTGACTTCAGTCAGTCGTTCGGAATGGGTTTCGATGATATCCAGGGTGCTTTCACCAAAATGCTTGACAATCCCGGATAGTTTTTTGGCACTGACGCCCGTGATGAAGCCTGATTTCAGATATTCCCGGATGCCATCAACCGTGGATGGCATCCGGGTCTCTGCATGTTCAATTTTCAACTGCTGCCCGTACCTGGCGTGAACATCCCAGAAGCCGGTGATGAACAGATTTTCTCCGGGGGACGGTTCTGGCAAAAATCCCACCACCGTGACCCGTGTGTCGGCATTGGCCACCCGAAACCGTGCAATGGTATAATGGTTGTCCGGATTGTAAAAGGTGATCTTCTCGATATGGCCTTCGAGGGAGGTTGACTGGCGTTCAGAATTCACGGGTCAGGGATCCATTTGATGGGCGATACACCGCATTTGGAAGTCACCGGGCGATGATCCATTCGGCGGCTGCATTCAGATCGGCTGTTACGGTATCCGGAAACATGCCGGTTTGAGTCAGTTTCTGAAGGGTGCAGTATCCATTTCCCGTTAAAACCAGAAGGGTTTTGCATCCCGCATTTTTTCCGCATTCGATATCTTTGGCGCTGTCGCCAATCATCACGGCATCCGGCAGATCAATGTCATATTGCCGGACCGCCTGATGAATCAGTCCGGGGAGGGGTTTCCGGCATCCACACCGATCTTCCGGGAGATGCGGGCAAAAAAAAATGTCCGTGATCCTGCCGCCGGTTTCGGTCACGGCATCGCACAGATTTTGATGCATGGTCATCAGGGTTTCAGGTGTTATCAGTTTACGGCCGACTGCCGACTGATTGGTAATGACAAACAGAACATGACCGGTTTCTGTCAGACGCCGAATCGCATCCAGACTTCCAGGAATGAATTTGAATTCTGACCAGCTTTTGACATATTCGGGAGAGTCCTGATTGATGACACCGTCCCGGTCAATAAATATAACTTTTTTCAGCAGATTTCGTCTCCTGTTTGGCTACTCGGCCACGGCAAAGGCTTCGGAAAACCCGGCCTGCCGGAGCCGGGATTCTACCTGCTCCGCCTGTTCCAGAGACGTACACCGGGCTACCCGGACCCGATAAAACGTTTGGCCGGAATCGGTATGGGCAATGATTTCGACTGGCTGATACGTCCGGATCAGATTCTGTTTCACTTTTTCAGCATTGTCACGATTGGCAAATGCGCCGATTTGAATGGTGAAATTCCCCGAATAATAATAATCCGGGGAAAGATCGGGCAGGGCAGGGGCTGTCGTGCCGACGGCTTCGATTTCCACCCGTGCGGTCCCCCGCTGAACAACTCCCAGTTTTTGTGCAGAAGCATAGGATAAATCAATGATTCTGCCGCTGACAAATGGCCCCCTGTCATTGATTCGAATCCGCATTTCCCGGCCATTATCCAGATTCCTGACATTTACAATGGTGCCAAGGGGCAGGGTCTTATGAGCAGCAGATTCTGCGTACATATCATAAACTTCGCCATTGGATGTTTTTTTACCGTGAAAATCCTGGCCATACCAGGATGCAATGCCGGTTTGGCGAAAGCCACGGGCATCCGGAAGCGGTTGATACCATTGCCCCATAACCTTGTATGGCTTGGGATATAGGCTTTTTGATGGTGACGCGGGTGGCGCCGAGGATGGAATCGACCGCGTGCACCCGGTGATCAGAAATATCGGCATGCACAGGGCCAGTGCCAATATCCACTTGTATTTTTTAGAAAATTTCATCCTGCAATTTTTATCAAAATGACCAAAAGGACAAAAAGGACTCAAGTGACATGGAAGACATCCCGACGGACATCCAATCATTCCAATCATCCACCCAACTTAAATTTTTATCATTTCTCAATCGCCAGCCGCAGAACATCCGTCATTTTCTCCACAAAATGAAAATCGATATCCTTTTGAATCTTTTTGGGGATTTCTTCCAGATCCTTTTCATTCCATTTGGGCAGAATCAGGGTTTTAATGCCGGCGCGGTGGGCGGCCATGACTTTTTCCTTGATACCGCCAACCGGAAGCACCTGGCCTCTCAGTGTGATTTCACCGGTCATGGCCAGATCTTTTTTAATTACTTTCCCGGTTAAAAGGGAGGCCAGTGCGGTCAGCATGGTGACGCCGGCAGACGGGCCATCCTTTGGAATGGCGCCGGCCGGAATATGGATGTGAATGTCATGTTTTTCAAAATAATCTTCTGCAATTCCCATAGAAGACGCATTGGAGCGGATAAAACTCAATGCCGCCGTAGCCGATTCCTTCATCACATCCCCTAACTGTCCGGTAAGGGTCAACCCCTTGGTGCCTCTCATGGCTGTGGCCTCGATGAACAGAATTTCTCCGCCAGCGGGTGTCCAGGCCAGGCCGGTGGCCACGCCCGGTGTGTGAATACGGGCTTTGGTTTCCGGAATAAAGCGAACAGGTCCCAGATATTTTTGCAGCATATTTTGAATGATGAGAATGGATTCAATTTCAGCTTCGACGATTTTGCTGGCAACCCCTCTGCAAATGGTGGCAATTTCCCGTTCCAGGTTTCTGAGACCGGCCTCGCGGGTATAATCCGTAATGATATGTTTGATGGCGCCCTGGGTAAAATTGATCTGTTCCGGCTTGAGACCATGAGCCTCCCGTTGTCGGGGGATCAGGTACCGGTTGGCAATTTTAATTTTTTCATCCTCGGTATAGCCCAGAAGTTGAATAACTTCCATCCGGTCCCGTAACGCCGGCGGTATGGTATCCAGAATATTTGCCGTTGTAATAAACATGACATTGGACAGATCGAACGGTACGTCCAGATAATGATCCTGAAAATGGGAATTCTGCTCCGGGTCCAGAACTTCCAGCAGGGCAGAAGAGGGATCACCTCTAAAATCGCTGCCGACCTTGTCGATTTCATCCAGCATGAACACCGGATTTTTGGTTCCTGCCCGCCGGATGCCCTGAATGATTCGTCCGGGAAGCGCCCCGACATAGGTCCGTCGATGTCCCCGGATTTCAGCCTCGTCCCGTACCCCGCCCAGCGAAATCCGATGAAATTTCCGGCCCAGCGCCCGCGCAATGGAATTGCCCAAAGATGTTTTACCGGTTCCCGGAGGGCCGGCAAAACACAGAATGGGTCCTCTGGAGTCGGGTTTGAGTTTTCGCACCGCCAGATATTCAATGATGCGCTTTTTGGCCTTGTCGAGCCCGAAATGGTCGTCATCCAGTATTTTTCTGGCTTTTTTGATATCCAGATTGTCAGGCGTGATTTCATGCCAGGGCAGGGCCGTCAGCCAGTCCAGATAGGTTGAGGCCACAGTATATTCCGCAGATGAAGGATGCATCCGGGACAGGCGGTTCACTTCCCGATCCGCTTCTTTTTTAGCCTCTTCCGGCAGGTTGCTGGCCTCAATTTTTTTGCGATAGTCATCGACTTCCACCGAAGAGTCATCTTTTTCACCCAACTCCTCCCGAATGGCCTTGAGTTGCTGCCGCAGGTAATATTCCCGCTGACTCTTGTCCATATCCCCCTTGACCTGACTTTGAATCTTGTTTCCCAGTTCCACAATTTCCAGTTGATGGGTGGCCAGGCGAATCACTTCTTTCAGGCGTTTGGCAATATCGATTTCTTCCAGAATCTTTTGTTTTTCATCGGTCGTGGTGTTGATGGTGGAGACAACCATGTCGGCAAGTGTTCCGGGATCGGCAATTGATTTGGCCATTGCACCGATTTCCGGAGGCAGGCCGGGCGTCAGTTCGGAAATTCGCATGAATAATTGAACAATATTGGCCATCATGGCTTCGATTTCGGTGCTGGCGACTTCCTTTTCCGGTATCATTTCCACGCGGGCCTGTAGATAGGGCTTGCCTTCCACAAACTCCAGAATACGGAACCGGCTGATTCCCTGAACCAGCAGTTGGGCCCGGTTATCCTGGGTTTTGGCCATTTTAAGAATCAGTGCACTGGTTCCGATGGAAAACAGGGAGTCCCTGGGGCTGATCGTTTCATCCGTTATTTTTTTGGATACGACCAGTCCGACAAGACGATCCTTGGCCATGGCCTCATCAACCAGTTGAACCGATTCGCCCTGCATCACCACCAGCGGCAAAACCATCTTGGGGAAAAGTGCGGCATCAAAAAGGGGTAAAATCGGCACGATGTCCATTTTGTTTTCTGTAATTGTTTCTGAAGATGATTGCTGTTCCGGCATCATTAACCTCCACATGGATTCATTCGGGAAATCGCGTCGCAACAGTACAAAAATTGTCAACTGGCATCCGCGGTTTCCGGCAATTTTCGGTTATTGATCAGAAATGTGGATTTTATGGACAATATCCATCCGCAGCTTGGCCAGACGAATCTGCAAAAACCCGTTCAGATAGGATGCACTGACAATTTCCGTGTCGATCGGAGATGGCAAAAATAGAATTCGTTCAAATGCGCCATACTGAATTTCTGCCAGGCGGTATGTGGCATTGTCCTGACGCGGCATTTCACACCGTCTGCCATAAATCCGGACAGCCTTGGTATTGATCTCCACTTCCAGATCTTCCTTGCTGACTCCGGCAATCTCTGCCCGGATGATAATTTCTTCCGGGGTTTCATAGATGTCCATTGGTGGCGACCAGGTCCGGTCACAAAGGGAAAATCCCGTATTCAGTGTTCGAAACATCTTTTCGACCGTTTCTTTGAAAGACGAGTTTAGCGTATCAAAATCATTTCCAAATTTTATTTTGATATATTCCATTTTCGACTCCCGCTGTTAAGGCTTTTTAGGGGGATTAAAAAATTCTGACCGTTCTGAATTATGTAACATCCGCATCATGCTTTGTAAAGATACGTTTTTTATTTGACATGTTCCATGTATTTTTCTAAGGAGGGGGCAGGGAAAAGGGAACAGGGAGACAGATTTATGAAGTCTCAGCCAACCGGCAGACAACATGGAGCAGAAAATGACATTAACCGATATCTGTACGCTGGAAGAATGGAAAGCATTCGAGACCCGGATTCATGAGCAATTTGGTATCGATGTCAATGTATTCAATACCGATGGCATTCGCATCACGGATCATAAAGCCTGGGTGAACCGGCTGTGTCCAGCCATCAAGGCCAATCCGAAAGGTCAGGCATTTATCTGCGCAGTGGCGCATATGAATATTGCATCGGAAGCCAGGCAAACCCGAAATCCGGTTATCGAGGAATGTGATGCCGGCCTCATCAAGCTGGTTGTGCCAATTTTTGTGAAAGATGAATTTATTGGCGCAATTGGTGCATGTGGCCTGCTTCTAGAGGATGGGGAAGTGGATGCGTTTCTGATCGAAAAAATTACGGACATGCCAGAGTCCGAAATTGAAGACCTTTCTACTGGCATCGAGCCCATTTCACGGGAACAGGCCCATGCCCTGATCGAAGCCGTGGTTGAGGATATTGGAAATCTGTCCGGACAGATGGTGACCTGTAGATTTGGTTAAATCTTTCTGCGATACAGCCTTAAACTGTTGCTGACAACCGAAATGCTGCTGAATGCCATGGCCAGTGCGGCCAGAATCGGATGCAGTTGTCTGAGCATGGTAGGCAGAAATTCTAACGGATACAGCACACCCGCTGCGACGGGAATCAGGATGATGTTGTAGAAAAACGCCCAGAACAGATTTTGGCGAATGGTTTTCATGGTCGCCCGGCTCAGCCGGATAGATCTTGAAATGCCGGTCAGTTGTCCACTCGACAAAATGACATCCGCTGTTTCGATGGCCACATCCGTGCCGGTTCCAATGGCAATTCCCACATCGGCCTGTGCAAGGGCTGGCGCATCGTTAATGCCGTCTCCCACCATTGCGACACGCGCGCCGGTTTTCTGAATTGACTGAATGACCTGCGATTTTTCATCGGGCCGGACTTCTGAAATGACCTCATCGATCCCCGCCTGGGCCGCAATGGCGTTTGCCGTCTGCCGATTGTCTCCGGTCAGCATCACGGTTTTGATATGCATGTCATGAATTTGATCAATGGCCTCCGCCGAATCCGGTTTCAGGGTATCCGATACAGCAATAATCCCCTGAACAGCCCCGTTTGTTTCCACGATCATCACGGTTTTTCCCTGAGACTGAAGATCATGGATGGTTTTTTTCTGTTCATCCAAAATGCTGTTGGTTTGGGCGAACCAGTCCGGTTTACCGACACGGACATGACGATTTTCACTCAGGGTGGCTTCAACCCCGGATCCCCCAAATGCCGTGAATCGGATCGGATCAGAAAGGGATAGACCCTGCCGACGGGCTTCCTGGACGATCGCTTTCCCCAATGGATGTTCCGATCCGGTTTCCACGGAAGCCGCCAATTGCAGCACCTGACTGGAATCCATCCGGTTTTGGCTGTCTGTTGTCAGAATGTCCGTTACCACGGGTTTTCCTAAAGTCAGTGTTCCGGTTTTATCCAGCACCACTGTCGTCAGACGGGATGCCAGTTCAAGGGCCGTGCTGTTCTTGAACAGAATGCCGTTTTCTGCGCCTTTGCCGGTTCCGGCCATGATGGCAGTCGGCGTGGCCAGTCCCAGTGCACAGGGACAGGCAATCACCAGAACCGCAACCATGCGGATCATTGCCAGAACCCAGTCATCGGCCAGCAACCACCAGATGATGAATGTCACAACAGCCAGACCGATAATGGCCGGGACAAAAATGGCGGCAACCCGGTCCGCCAGAGCCTGAACCGGCGCCTTGCTGCCCTGGGCATCCTGAACCAGCCGGATGATCTGGGCAAGGGCCGTATCCCTGCCCACACGGGTGGCCTGAAATGTCAAAAGCCCCTGGCCGTTGATGGTTCCGCCGACCAGCATGTCTCCAGGCCCCTTGTCCACCGGAATCGGCTCTCCGGTCAGCATGGATTCGTCAACCGATGACTGGCCGGACAGAATCACACCATCGGTTGGGATTCGTTCCCCGGGTCTGACCCGAATCTGGTCATCGACCCGGACCCGGGACACCGGCATTTCGGTCTCCACTCCGGAAATGATGACCGTTGCGGTTTTGGGTCGAAGACCCATCAGCTTTCGAATGGCCCCACCGGTTTTTCCCTTGGTGCGGGACTCCAGCATCTTGCCCAGCTTGATCAGGGTGATAATGACGGCGGATGTTTCAAAATAGACATGATGGCCCGATGATGTCAGGATCAGCGATACAGAGTAACCATACGCCACCGATGATCCCAGGGCCACCAGCACATCCATGTTGGCGCTGCGGTTGGCCAGACTTCTGAAACCGCCCACATAATAATCCCATCCGGTATAAAACTGAACCGGGGTAGCCAGAAACCAGAACAGCAGATTCATCCACGACGCGTGGGACCAGGATGGCAGCAGACCGAAGTCGCGTCCCATGCTGAGCGCAAACAGGGGAAATGTAAAGACCAGACCCACCAGAAACTTTTGTGTCTGATCCTGTATTTCCTTCTGTCTGGCAGTTGACTCCTGATCCGCCATTTCGGATTCATCTTCCACCGGTGTCAGTGCATTGAATCCGGCCTTTTGAATCGCGGCGATGAGCCCATCAATATCGATTTGTCCGGAATCATAATCGATGGCCGCGCGCTCCGATGCAAAGTTGACAGACGCGCCCAGAACGCCCGGCGTTTTTCGTTTCAATGCGCGTTCGATGTTCATGGCGCAATTGGCGCATGTCATGCCGGTAATGGGCAGCTCGACCCGTTCCGCCCGGATTTGTGGGGATGATTCGGTCATGGTGGTTCCGTCATATCTCGGCGGGATAGCCGATTTCCTGCAAAATTTCGATGATTTTTTCTGAAGTGACCGGTGTGTCGAATTCCACCGTAATCTGTTTTGTGGCCGGATCACCTTCGACACTTTTGATACCTGCGATCTCTGTCAGTTCATTTTTTATCGCCATTACGCAATGGCCGCAGGAAATATTGGGTACTGTAAAGGACTGTTTGTTCATAAGAGACTCCTTGTTTATCTGGATGGTTCACCCCAGGAATGAAAACAAAGAGCGAACCGCAGAATATCGAACAAGAAACCGCAGAAGGATGAATCCGGCTTTTGGCAGGCCGACAATCCAGCCGAAAACTTCAATTTTCGACATTCCTTGTTCGATATTCGATATTCGCTGTTTTATTCCCGGAGATGTATTTTCACGATAAACACTCATGATCAGGGGCTTGCTCACCCCCGGATATGAAAATGATGTCTTTTCCAAAAGCCCCGTAGGGGCACCCTGTTTGTAGAAATTGATGCGTTTATTCCCCTCAAGCGCCATCTGAGCGGCCTGTAAGCGGAAGAAACAGGCCGCCCCTACGGGGCTTGAGGGAAATTTATATGCGTCACGCTACAAACAGGTCGCTCCTACGGAGCTTGATGGAATATGTTTGTTAACCGCATTTTCACGGTAAACGATCATGAATCATTCCGGGAGCTTCACCCCCACATATGAAAATGATTTTACCGATTTTCTACTGAATTCTGAATCCTGGATACTGAATTCTGCTTTTCCATTTTCATGATAAAGAAAGTTAATCAAATGTTGGAAATGTCAACGTCTAACCGCTGATGGACCCTTTCAGCTTCATCAGATTCTCCCGGGCAAAATCAATTCCGGGGTCCAGGGAGAGGGCCAGCTCAAAATACTGTACCGCTTTTGGCAACAGACCCAGTTCACGGTAATTGACGGCAATGTTGGCATAATCAATTGCAGAACCCGGATTCAAATCGATGACCTGCTGAAAGCAACCAATGGCCTTTTCATGGTCTTTCAGTTTGAAATGACAGAAGCCCATCAAATTGAGAATATCGGTCCGTTCGGAATCCAACCGGATGCCTTTTTCAAGAATATCAAGCGCATCCCGGTAACGCCCCATTTCTTTCAGGCTGACCCCCATATAGGAATGGATGCTGGGAATATCCTGCGGATTCGGGTTTAAACCCAGTGCCGAATCAAACCGGGACAGTGCATCGTCAAACTGTTCCAGGGACAGCAGCATTTGCCCCATGAAAAATTGAATGTAATATTTTCCGGGAAGCAACCGGTTCATTTCTGCCAATCGCTTCAGGGCGTGATGCGCCGGCAGGTTTTGCGTGGCCAGTTTGGCCGCAAACATGCCGACGCTGGTTCCGGCGGCCCGTTCCCGAAAATGGGCGCCCGGCACAATGGTGTAAAATGCCGGAATCTGAAGACCTGCATGTTGGGTATCGATGGCAATCACATCCATGTGGCTGCGTTTGAGTGCCTGAATGCAGTTTTCGACCTCAATCCGCATGTTTTCATGTGAAATATCAGGAAGTTGTGTCAGTTCGATCCAGGTTTGCGGTTTCGTGATATAGTCCGCATCCTGCAGCTTGATGAATTTGGGAAGACCACTGGCTTCGTAACAGGACCCGGAATTGAAGTCGCCGGCCAGTTGGGCCACCTCGGTCAGGGCACGGCTTAACGCCTTTTCCGGATTGGGTGTGGTTCCGGCAGTCCAGACAATCTCACTGGTATCCGGGTAGGTGTTTGGATCCCAGGCCAGGACACCGATGGTTGGAATTCCCATATCCAGTGTAAAGTCGGATAAATACAGGTTAACGCCGGTTTTATGGTATTTTTGAAGCATATCCAGAACCAGGGGATTGGTTGCATGGACGGGCCGAATTCCCGGAACAGCCAGTCTGTCCCGGCTGATCCGGGAAGATACATGACGTTCGACAATTTCACAGATTCCCTGAATCAGGGCTTCCTCGACGCAGTTGCCTGCGGATGGTCCATTGTATTCATTGATGCTGTAAAACCAGTCAAATGGAACCAGGACAGTTTCATTTTGGGTCAGATTGAAGCCCCATGTCCATCTCATGGGCAACTGTTCATAAAATTTGCGGGCCTGTTCAATATCATCGGAGGTATCATGAACCGATTGTGCGATCATTTCAAATGGAATGGCCTGATCCTTGAACTGCTGATGAGACCCTGAAATAAAATTGGAAGGCGTGTTGCAGAAACTGAAAAAGCTGAAACGCTCCGCCAGCTCCATGACGGCAGAGGCTTCGGACTGTTCCGGCGTGGCGCCCTTGCCCATCTGTTTTCGGGTTCCGGTCATGGCCAAGGCATCTTTGCCGCAGTAGCTGAAAAACACGGGAATGTCGAGCCTGCCGGAATCAATTCGAACGGTTCGTTCCAGAATATCCAGATTCAGGCTGGAAAGTCTGGTCTTGAGCCGGGAAACGGTTTCTGCCGGAGAAATGATTTTATCCTGATCCAGGGTGAACCCCTTGAATGCATCCTTTAAAACAACAGGCTTTGGCATGATGGTGGAATCCTAATCTAATAAATTTTTGTGAACGTTTTGGGATTGGTCTCTTTGTAAAAAAATTTTAATTGATATTTTCTGTTTCTGGTTATTTTCCGGTTTTGCCCTTGACAAAAATTGTATACCACAATAAGCATTTTGGGCAACAGATCAATGACAATACATGGTTTTTCCAGAACACCGGGTTTAACAGCAACAGATAAAGGAGATATTTTAATGAATATGAATCATAAACGGACTGGCCACCGGAACAGCCGATTTTCATGCGCTTCGGGTATCCGTCAAATCGGGTTGTCTGGTGTTTTATTGTTTTTACTGACGGTCATGGTGGCATCGGCTGGGCTTGCTCTGGAAATGGCGCCGTTGAATCCGAAATTTGTAAAATATATGGAAGATATCAATCAGGGTAAATTCCGGTCAAACGTGACTGTTGATGGTCATGGCCTGGGTCTGATCCCCAGCCCGATCGATCTCTCCCATGCAGTATGGACACGTAGACCAGTGGGGCAACTGAGTGCGTCATTGCCATCCAGTTATGATCTCAGAACAACCGGAAAACTGACCGATATCCGGGATCAGGGAAATTGCGGCGGCTGCTGGGCTTTTGCCACATACAGCTCTATGGAATCTTTTCTGATGCCATCTGAAAGCCGGGATTTTTCCGAACAGAATCTTCTTGATGATAATGGGTTTGATCCCGGGCCATGTGACGGTGGCAACCCAGAGATGTCGATTGCCTATCTCGCCCGCTGGAGCGGACCGGTAAACGAATCGGATGACCCTTACCAGTTCAGCGCCATTCCGGTTCAAAAACATGTTCAGAAAGCAGTTTACATCCCGTCTACCCAATTTACATTTGATGAGATCAAACAGGCCGTCATGAATTATGGGGCTGTATTTACGGGAATGAGGGCCGCGGAGGTGGAATCTTCACAATATTACAATCAGGCAACCAGTTCCTACTACTATAATGGAAGCGGTGAGCCTGACCATGCGGTGGCAATTGTCGGATGGGACGATAATTTCAGTAAATCCAATTTCATCAAGACTCCTCCCGGCAATGGTGCGTTTATCATCCGAAACAGTTGGGGAACCGGTTTTGGAGATGGCGGATATTTCTACATGTCCTATTATGACACCTATGCTGGATCGTTCTGCTGGGCATTCAACAATGCCGAATCGACAGACAACTATCTTGATGTATATGAATATGATAAACTCGGATGGGTTTCAAATTTGGGTTCGGGTTCATCGTCGGCCTGGGGAGCCAATATTTTCCAGGCTGAATCGGATGCCAGCCTGGCAGCGGTCAGTTTTTATGCCGTCGGCAGCAGTACAGGTTATGAAATTCAGATTTATACTGGCGTAACAGCCGGTAATCCAACGAGCGGTGTGTTGGCTGCAAGCCAAACCGGAACAATTTCCGAAATAGGGTATCATACAATAATTTTATCGAATCCGCCCCCCATATCTTCCGGTCAATTGTTTTCTGTGGTAATCAAATTCAATACGCCGGGAAATGATTATCCGATACCGGTTGAAACACCAATTTCCGGATATTCATCAAAAGCGGTTTACCATTCGGGAGAGAGTTTTGCCAGTTCAGATGGAAAAAACTGGACAGATGTTTCATCGGCTCTTTTCAGATCCAATGTTTGTATCAAGGCGTTTACTGCAAAAGCAGAAGATATTCAAAAGATTGGTGCAGAACCGGGAGTTGTTCAGGCTTCTGTGGCTGCGGGTCAGGTTGTGGAACTGGTGATCAATTCCACCAACACACATGGTGATACCCCGGTTTATCAATGGCTTCCGTTTCTGGCAACCTATTCCGGCAACCAGACGCCGCTGTATCTGATTTCTGACAAGGGAGTCGTTTCACTGAACGATGTCGGATCTGATCTCAACAATTATACATTTACGTTTGACAGCGACGGTTTGACATCGATTGTCACGTTGGCCATGTCTGATCTGGGACTCGCAAACGGAGACAGTTTTGTATATGGTTATGCCTATCTGAATCCGTCAGGCGTGATGATCATCGACAATGTGGTTGCGATAACCGTCAAGTGATTGACATGTGTTTACCGGGTTTCCGGGCTTCTGCCCCGGAACCCGGTAACGGAGAATTCAAACTTCCGGTTTCAGGTGAATCAGAAATTCGGCATTTCCTTTGGGTCCCAGAATAGGGGAGGGGATGATACCCTGAACCGCCAGACCGATGGATTGAAAAAAATGGGAAAGGTCATCGATGATTTCCTGATGCAGTCCGCTGTCCCGTATCACGCCCCCTTTTCCAATCCGGCCTTTTCCAGCCTCAAACTGGGGTTTGATCAGCGCTGTCAGACTGCTGTCAGATTTCATCCATTTCATTACAGCCGGCGCCACGATTTTCAGGGAAATGAATGAGACGTCGATGACGGCAATATCGACAGGTTCCGGAATGACTTCAAATGGCATATATCGAATATTGGTCCGCTCGATGACCACAACCCGATCGTCCTGACGCAGCTTCCAGGCCAGTTGGCCATATCCGACATCCACCGCATACACCCGCTTGGCCCCATGCTGAACCAGGCAGTCGGTAAATCCGCCTGTCGAGGCCCCGACATCCATGCATATTTTTTGATCCGCATCGATGGAAAATGATTGAAATGCATGTTCCAGTTTCAGGCCACCCCTGCTGACAAACGGCATATTGTCACCGGTGATTTCAATGGCGGCGTCATCGGGTACCTGTGACCCCGGTTTGTCCACACGCCGGTTGTCAACCATCACCCGACCGGCCAGAATGATGGCCTGGGCTTTCTGGCGGCTTTCCACCAGTCCTTTTTCGACAATGATGCGGTCCAGGCGACATCGGGATGCAGACCCTGCTGAAGAATATTTCACGATGCCTGCATCAATTTTTGGGCGGCCCGAACAATGGATTCCTCATCGATGCCGTATTGGGCCCGAAGCAGCGACTGGGGACCATGCTCCACAAAGGTATCTGGAATGCCCAGTCGAATCACCCGAACCGGTGAAATGTTCTGATCAGCCAATACCTCCAGCACCGCGCTTCCAAATCCCCCGGCTAGAACGTTTTCTTCGACCGTGATGATCCGGGGAATCTGTTTTGCCAACAAACCGATCATTTCTGCATCGATGGGTTTTACAAAACGGGCATTGACAACCGTTGACCGGATACCTGTGGCCAGAAGTGTTTTATGGGCGTTAACCGCCATCCCGACCGTCGAGCCGATGGCAATGATCAGCACATCATCCCCTGTTGTCAGCATTTCGGCTTTTCCAATGGGCAAAGATGAAAAAACCGGGTCCAGCGGAACGCCAAGCCCTTTTCCCCTGGGATAACGCACCGCAATCGGTCCGTCATGGGCAATGGCCGTGTTCAGCATGTGACCCAGTTCGTTTTCATCCTTTGGCGCCATGACAACCATGTTGGGAATGCTTCTGAGATAGGACAGATCGAAAAGCCCATGATGCGTCGAGCCGTCTTCTCCGACAATTCCGCCCCGGTCAATGGCCAGAACAACGGGAAGGGATTCGATGCAGATATCATGGAGAATCTGGTCATAGGCCCTCTGAAGAAATGTTGAATAGATGGCGACAACCGGCTTGTATCCCTCTGCGGCAATGCCGGCGGCAAAGGTGACGCCATGCTGTTCGGCAATACCCACGTCAAAAAAACGATCCGGAAACGTTTCTGCAAATTTCGACAGTCCGGTGCCTTCCGGCATGGCAGCCGTCACCGCAACAATCTGTTGGTTGGAACGGGCCATCCGGATCAAGCAATCCCCAAATACGTCTGTATAGGTCGGGATGGAAGACTGTTTGGCCGGACATTCTCCGGTTTCAATTTCAAAGCAGCCAACGCCATGAAAAAATACCGGATTTTTTTCGGCCGGTGCATATCCCTTGCCCTTGATTGTGGAAACATGAAGCAGAACCGGTTCTGTCATTGACTTGATATTTTCCAGGATATCAATCAGATGATCGATCTTGTGACCATTAATCGGGCCAAAATATTCAAAATTGAAGGCTTCAAAGAGCATGCCCGGAGTGACAAAGGATTTGAAAGATTCCTCCGAACGTTTGGCAAACTGATACATGTCATCGCCAATACGGGGCAGGGATTTCAAAAATTCGCCAAATTCTTTTCTCAGCAACTGCAGTTTTTTGGCGGAAAATTTCCGGCTGAGAAAAGAGGAGAGGGCGCCGACATTGTGATTGATGGACATGTCATTGTCATTCAGGATGACAATCAACCCCTTGTGGATATCACCGGCCTGATTCAACCCTTCATAGGCCATGCCAGCCGTCATGGACCCATCCCCGATAACGGCAATCACTTTTCCCGGATCATCTTTAAGGCGTTTGCAGCAGGCCATGCCCAGCCCTGCCGAAATGGAGGTGCTGCTGTGGCCTGTGGTAAAGGCATCATACGGGCTTTCATGAATGCGCGTGAATCCGGAAATGCCCTTGTGCTGACGAAGCGTATGAAACCGATCCTTCCTGCCGGTAATGATTTTATGGGCATACGACTGATGCCCGACGTCCCAGATAATTTTGTCCTGCGGCGCATCAAACACATAATGCAACGCAATTGCCAGTTCAACGGCGCCCAGACTCGATGCCAGATGACCGCCGTTTTTTGACACCACATCCACAATAATCCGGCGAATTTCTTCAGCCAGCAAAAACAGTTCGGCAGAAGAAAGCAATTTGAGATCAGAAGGTGAATTCACGGTATCAATCAGGTTCAACGTACGGTTCTCATGAATGTGAGTTGTCTGGAAGTTATTAATCATTTCAAATTTGCCTTGATCATTCTTGGAAAATCATTTGTTTCGACGGATCGTGTACAGTGCAATGGCTCTGAGCGGATCAGATTTATTATCAAACATATCAATGTTTATCAATGCATTATCAATTAATTCTTCAGCCAAGTCTTTAGCTTTGTTTATACCCAGAAGGGCAGGGTAAGTGCCTTTTTTATTCATTTGGTCCGTGCCCGCTGATTTTCCCATGATGTCCGGGTCGCCTTCAATATTTAAAATGTCATCCTGAATCTGAAACGCCAGTCCGATACAGCGGGCATATTGCTTCAGGCATGTTACAGCATCAGGGGAACCCCCGCCCAGAAGGGCGCCGGAGATCACCGAGGCTTCAATCATGGCGCCGGTCTTCAAAAGATGCAGGTCCTCAATCGCCTGAAGCGAAATGGATTTTCCTTCTGACAACAGATCCCGCATCTGACCTTCAATCATTCCCTGGTAACCGGCTGCCCTGGAAATGAGGGACACAAGGTGCAACCGGATGTCACTGCCAACAGTCACAGATGATGAATCAGAATCCGACAGTATTTGAAAGGCCAAAGTCAGGAGCGCATCTCCGGCAAGTATTGCAGTGGCCTCATCAAAAGCCGTGTGGCAGGTGGGTCTTCCACGCCTGAGAACATCGTTGTCCAAGGCCGGCAGATCATCATGAATCAGTGAATAGGTGTGAATCATTTCAATGGCACAGGCAGCCGGCAACGCATGGGCTGCCAGACCGCCAAGCGCCTCACATGCCGCCATGCACAAAATGGGACGAAGCCGTTTGCCGCCATTCATCAGGCTGTAGGCCATGGCCTGAGTCAGTCTGCCGGCCGATGTGTCAGGTAGATACGTGATCAGCGCAGCTTCAACAATCTGCTGCTTTTCAAAAAGGTACTTGGAAAGATCAATCATGGACATCTGTATCAAAAGGAGTTTCGGTAAGATTTCCGTCCTTGTCCTGGATGAGAAGGGTAATCCGCCGCTCGGTTTCATCCAGTTTTTTGGAGCAGAATTTTGAAAGCTGGATGCCCTCCTCAAATTTTTTCATGGCCTGTTCCAGGGGTAAATCCCCGGATTCAAGTTCCTGAACAATCTGTTCAAGTTGCTTAATCGCCTGTTCAAAAGTCTGTTTGGCCATTTGGCACAATCCTTTCAACCCGACATAACAGTGCGCCACTAGCCAGACGGATTTCCACCTGTTGTCCCGGGTGGACAGATTCGGAATTCCGAATCACCCGCGCATCCGGAACCGTTCGCGTGATGCTGTAACCCCGGGACAGGATGGCAACTGGGCTGGCTGAGTGCAGCCGTGTTACTGTTTGCTGGAGAAGATTCTTTTGGGAATTATATTGATTCGTAATTAAATGAATAAGGTTATGATATAATCCATCATGTTCAGGTTTATATTTATGAATATATCGAATTGGATTTAATAGATTTAACGAATTTAACTTCCAGTTCAGAACATCTTTTCCACGGGTTATTTCACGAATGGTTGCGCGATTCAGGCGGTCGAGAAGCTCATCGATCCGCAATCGCGAGTCCTGAATCCTTTTGACAGGATGAACCATCCGGTTTTTCAAATCATTCAAATGTTGCCGAGAATATTCGACCTGTCGAAAAATTCGGCGCTTCAAATTAAAAATCTGTTCTGTATTCCGGGCGATCAGTGCATTTTTATCGGGTAAAGCCAGTTCTGCAGCGGCAGAGGGCGTGGGGGCACGCAAGTCCGCCACAAAATCGGTAATGGTAAAATCGGTTTCATGACCAACCGCAGAAATAATTGGAATCCGGGATGCAAACACAGCCCGTGCAACGGCTTCGGAGTTGAATGCCGCCAAGTCTTCAAGTGAACCGCCGCCCCGGGCCAGAATAATCACATCGGCATGGGCGTATCGGTTGGCCAGTTCAACAGCACGAACAATTTCAGCATCTGCACCGTCTCCCTGAACCTTTACCGGAATAATCTGAACAGGGACTGAATGAAATCGCCTGCCGGCAATATGCAAAATATCATGAATCACCGAACCGGTGGGCGAGGTGATGACACAAATGGCTTGTGGCAGAAACGGAATCGGCTTCTTATGTACTAGATCAAACAGACCCTCTGCAGCCAGCCCGGCTTTCGATTTTTCATACGCCAGAAGAAGGGCGCCGATTCCTTTTGGCTCCATGTATTCCAGAATGATCTGATAGGCGCCCCTGGGCGAATAGACGCTGATTCTGCCCATTCCAATAATATGTTGTCCATCTTCCAGATCAAATGCCAGGTTTTTGGCCTGACCTTTGAACATGACACCAGAAATCTGCGCCGTTTCATCCTTCAGTGTAAAGTAATAATGCCCGGACGAAGGTCTGTGAAGGTTGGATATCTCTCCGGATATCCATAAGAAAGGGTATTTATCTTCAAGTAGAACTTTAATATTTTCTGTTAACTCTGCAACTGAAAATATATGCCGATGATCTGATACCGAAACAGGCTTGTTCATGAATAAATTATTTATT
>JBFXFK010000034.1:0-36253 GCA_050179135.1 Desulfatirhabdiaceae bacterium
TTCTTTGCCACGATAACGAAAAATAACCGGTGTCGGATGGCTTTCATTATTCATGGAAACTACATACCAGAAAATTTCTTCTGACGCCAGTATTTTCTGCTAATTTTTCAAAGAGCTAAACTGATACAAAACACATAATATTAGCTAAATTGATAAACATTAAATATATAGCAACAAAGTTAAAAATAGTTTCAGCTTCTATATATCTTTAATGTGAAAAATCAATATGGCTTGAATAAAGACTTTTGTCGCATTGTTCACTTTTATCTTTACATATTTTCATTATTTTGACATAGTGGATATATGTTTAAAGATAAACAAACTAAAATAACAAATCTGGCTGATGTCTTTCTTCAACCTTCCAACACGACTCATCGCCACTATGAAGCCCTCAGAGCTTACTTTGTCGACAAGCTGCCCAGCAAAGAAGTCGCCAGAAAATTTGGATATACAGATGGAAGTTTCCGCGTCATGGTTCATCAATTCCGACAAAATCCTCACCGGGATTTCTTTCTACCTCCGGCCAAGGGTCCCCAACAGGCACCCAAAAAAGATAAAACCCGCGAGACGATCATCTCAATGCGCAAACAAAATCTGTCGATTTACGATATCGCCAAAATCCTCAAATCCAAAGGACAGGAAATCAGCCCCGTCAGTATTTCCAATATCCTTAAAGAAGAAGGTTTTGCCAAGCTTGCCCGAAGGCCTGATGAAGAACGCCCGGCGGGAACTCAGCCCATTATCGCTGATGTGGCCGATATCCGGCAACTTGATTTGTCTCCCGGAAGCTTTCGCACCCAATTCGCTGGACTGTTTTTGTTTTTACCATTGATTGCTCAAATACCCTTTGATGAACTGATCACAAACGCCGGTTTTCCGGGATCAGCCATGATACCCCCCGGCTGCGCCATCAGATCCCTGTTGGCGCTGAAACTGTTTGGCTCTGCCCGACACAGCCATGTCATGAGCTATGTCCTTGACAAAGGGCTCGCTCTTTTTGCCGGGTTGAACACCACACCCAAACGGGCGTTTTTGACCGAATACAGTTGCCGTATCGACCCGGCTGTTTATCCGAAATTTATGAAATCATGGTTTGATGCCATGAATACAATCGGTATCGACCGTGGCACATCGTTCGATCTGGATTTTCATTCCATTCCTTTTCATGGAGAAGATGCACTGGTCGAAAAACATTATATTTCAAAACGAAGCCGGAAGCAGAAAGGCATTTTGGTGTTTCTGGCACAGGATGCCCAAACCCGCGTTTTTTGCTATGCCAATGCCGAGTTGCGAAAAAATGAACAAAACGATGAAATCCTTCAATTCGTTGAATTCTGGAAACAGAGAACCGGAAACTATCCCGAGGAACTCATTTTCGATTCCAAACTGACGACATATGCCAATCTCGACAAGCTCAACCGGATGGGTATCCGTTTCATGACACTTCGACGCCGGTCAAAAAAAATGATCCAGGAGATTGATGATGAACCTGTTTCATCCTGGAGGCAGATCCATCTGAATAGCGTTTCCCGGATTTACAAGACTCCACGCATCTTGGATCAGAAAATCCAATTGAAAGATTACACGGGAGATATTCGTCAACTGGTGGTCAAAGAGCTGGGACACGAAGAACCAATGTTTCTGTTGACCAACCATCTCAAATGCTCACCGGCAAAATTGATCAATCGATATGGGAAACGGATGGTCATCGAAAATCGGATTGAAGACAGTATCGACTTTTTTCATATGGATGCGTTGTCATCATCAGTTGCCATGAAAGTGAATTTGGATGTTCATCTTTCCATGATGGCCAGCAGCCTATACCGATTGTTGGGAAAAAAAATCGGAAATGGATATGAGGATGGCAAATCGAGCCATTTGTTCAGAGATTTTATCAATGCCTCCGGCAATATCCGTATCACGAAGAAACAGATAATTGTTCAATTACAAAAGCGAGCCCACAACCCATTGCTAATTGAAGCTGGTTTTAATAAACTTGAACAACAAATTCCATGGCTTGAAGACAAAAACCTTCATATTTTTCTGTCGTAAGTACTCCATGATGTTAAGTCAATAAACTATAGCATTTTTCATATGACTTGATACTAAGTTTTTTTTTAAAATCTTCTTCTTCAGTCAATAGACTGATGTCAATACCTTGATTTTTATCAATCTGGCCATCTTCTTCCCAGTATTTGTCTTCTTCAGCCACGACCTTTGCAACCAGCTTCCGGCATGTTTCTGATGTGACTTGCGAAAAAGCCAATGGTAAATTATCACGGAATTGTTGGAGCGTAAAATCACAATGCTGGGCCATGTAGTTCTTTATTCCAATTTGCTATCAAAATGATTTTAATGATGACCGCATAACTTAATTCAAATATAGCGTGAAGAGATAATAATTAGTCTCATCTTGAAAGCGAATTGGAATTACAATTCCCCAACACATCTCAATAGGTTGAAGCTCAGGGTGGTATTGCGGTGTTCTCAGGATTGAATGCCCTGCGGCTTCTGCAATTTTGTCTATTTTGTACTCGGGCTTTGGCTCATAAGTTTTACAGCCAATTCCCGGGTATGGCAGCTTTTCAAGGCGATAGCTGCAAACCCGGGCTACGATGGCTTGCGGAACGCCCCTTGGATCTGGACCGTGTCGCATAGCGCCTTGTGCCGTTCGGGTTATACAAAATACCACTGTCTGTGGCAAATACTAAAACGCCCACGAGGGGCTATGCTACCCATTTAAAACTTAAAACGTAACGATTAAAACTTTTTTGAAACGCCAATAAGGGGCCATGCGACAGACATAACGCCATTTTTAGGGAACAGCCTGCACCCCGGCAACCTGTTGAAGGACATAAATGGCCTCGGCCAGGCCGATCTGTCCATCCTGATTCACATCGGCCGTCAACCCTGAAATCGACGGCATCAGGCCGGAGATGACCTGCAGGATGGTCACGGCATCCGCCAGGTCCAGCCAGTAGTCCCCGGTGACGTCTCCGGGAATTTGCAGCATGGCCAGCGCATCCAGGCGCCCATATCCGAAGGTGTTATTGGGCCAGCCGGAACTTCCGCAGGTGGTGGATGACAGATGGAACGCCGATGCATTGATCCGATCCATGGTTGCCAGTGGATCATTTTTCAGTCCCGGAACCGCAGACCACAGGAGGGCCACTGCTCCGGTCACATGCGGCGCAGCCATGGAGGTTCCGCTCATCTGCCCATAACCACCACCCGGAACACTCGACCGGATATTGGTGCCGGGGGCCGTGATATCCGGTTTCCGCCGTCCGCTGCCATCGATAGTGACCGGTCCACAACTGCTAAAAATCGTCAGGGAATCTGCCCCGGTATTCAGGGCGCCTACGGTGTATGATTCGGCATAGATAGCCGGTGGCTCTCTGATGGTCGAGCATGTGCCAAAACTACCGCTGTTGCCGGCACTGTTCACGGATAAAATACCGGCGTTTAGCAGGGCCGCCACAGCCGCATGTAACACCGTTACATCCGTACAACCTTCCGACCCGGGGCAATACCAGGAGTTGTTGACCACATCCGGCCCCAGATCCGGTTCGCCCTGGGTAAGCGGGTCGCCCCCCCGGGGATAGGGCGCCAGAAAAAATTCGAAACATTCCAGATAACTTTGTGGGGTGCCATACCCGTTATCCATATTCCGGCAGCCGATCCAGCGGGCGCCAGGCGCAACCCCGATGTGATTGGTGGCGCCGTCGTCCCCAATCGCTGTTCCCATGGTGTGGGTGCCGTGACCATGATCGTCGCACGGGGCAGATGCGTCGGCGCCGCATATGTTGGCGCCATGTGTGTTGGCGTGAATGGCGTCATGCCAGTTGCCGTTGTGATTCACGCTGCTGCCATCCCAACCCCTGTATTGGGACTTCAGCGCCGGATGGTCCCACTGATATCCGGTGTCTTGTCCCCCAATCACAATCTCCTGTCCGGTAAAGCCCAGGTTCCACACCTGTGGCGCCTTGATATAAGCAATGCCGCTTTCAACACCCGCAGTGGTCTGATCCCTTTCCGACGATGAAGATCCCTGATCCTCGGGCACGCCGCGCACCATTGGATTCGGTTCAATACGACTCACCTCAGGCCGGCTTGCCAGCTCCTGCAGGATGTCGCGATTCGCTCGAACCCAGATCGTATTCACAATGTAATGCGGGCGATACGCCAGGCTGTGTTGTTTCAGCCACTGGATCAGGGGAGCCTGGGAATTTCGCGCAGTTGCTACGAGCGCCTGATGAACAAAACGCCCCTTGTCATGGCGCCCATGCAGCCGGTCGGCATCACGCAAATCCGCCTGGGACTGCAATACGACCATCGCCTCCGTCCATTTTCCGTCCCGGGTCTCTTCCAGGAGCGTTCCGGCGATTTTGGATTCAGATGACGAAGTGGCATGAGTCTTCGCCATAACGGTAAAAATGAGGATCGTCAAAACCACCAAACCCACGCATAATCGTTTGGGATTTGCCATGTTCGATCCCTCCTCAATAGCCTGTAGGTCAGGCTGGTCGGTTTTTGGGCCTGCCTGAAATGGTCGCAATGCCATTCGGCTGAATGTCAGGGGGTTGCAAATGACCGCGACACGCTGACCTGTTTAACATTCAGCCGTTCGTAACATCCAAATCATTCGACAATCAATCCGGCAATTTTCTGCAAAATATAAATCACCTCGGCCATGCCGATTTTTTCATCGCCGTTGACATCGGCTTCAATGTTGACCGAAAGAGTATTGTCCCCACTCAACACTGTCAGGATCATAACAATATCCTCCAAATCAACCAACCCATCGGAATTGACATCACCCAAGATTGCTCCCCACGGGTCCAACTGAAAATCGATTCCATTCAGCTTGTCGTTTACATTCACCGTAATGGATTGGGCCTTTCCACAGGACCATACGCTGTAAGGAGAGGCCCACCATTCACTTGTATATTGACCGTCCCCATTGGCCAAAAGGTGGTAAGTTCCAGGTGAATTAACAAATATTGTGTAGGTTCCGTTGTTGTTAATCCAACTCCCTTGTAACCATTCCCATGATCCACAGGGGTCACCTTTGACAAGTCCCACGAGCATATCTTTATTTATTAGCGGTATTGTACCATCACTTTCAAATATGGTTCCGGATATAGTGATTCCCGGGTCAAGCTGAAAATTGATGTCAGGGATGGATTGACCTTCGGTTATGGATAAAGATTGCGCATCGGAACACTCCCATGTG
Source organism: Desulfatirhabdiaceae bacterium (assembly GCA_050179135.1). Taxonomy (GTDB): domain Bacteria; phylum Desulfobacterota; class Desulfobacteria; order Desulfobacterales; family Desulfatirhabdiaceae; genus UBA4064. The sequence continues at coordinate 5,237 of JBFXFK010000034.1, forward strand.
CTGGAATTGCCCGCGTACCATTCATTAATATAGCCAGCGAAATTCCCGCCTGCACGAATAGAATAAGTTCCTGACGGAATTTGTATGATCTGGTAGGTGCCATCCTGGTTGACTTGGGTTGAGGCGATAAGGGTTTTGCTTCCACATGGATCACCACTATACACGCCAATCGAAATGTTTTCGGTAATGGGTGTGCCAACAGAATCAGATATCGTGCCGGATATTGTTCCACCCAAATCCAGTTGAAAATTCTTATTGAACACTTCCTGGCCTGGATCGATTACTATACTGTCGGCATTTTCACAGTTGCGTACACTTTCCGGGTCGGCCCACCACTCCATGATGTAGTTTGGACCCCATGCACGTGTTCGAAGATAATAAGTACCCGGCAACAGACCGGTAATCGTATAATCGCCGGTCGATGAATCGACATTTACACCACCCCATTGCGGACTGTCACAAGCAGAATCGGTAGCATACTCAATCTCAATCCATTCTCCTGTTATCGGCTCACCATTATTAAGCAGCGTGCCATGTATGGAACCAGGTGTCTGCACATAGAAGGAAACCGGGATGACTTCCGAATTTTCATTCCCCAGTTCATCGATAGCTGTCACGGCATAGAAATACTCATTTCCAGATACAACATCCGCATCATCATAAGTATATTGTCCGTGTGGTACATCAGCCACTGGCACCATCTCGGATACACTGGTAAAGCTGCTGGCGCTTCGATAAATGTGATACATGACCACATCCCCTTGGGCATCTTCATCGTATCCAGTCCAGTCCAGTGTCACATGAGGAGTTGTCCCGATGTAATATACGTTTGCAGTCATGCTGGTAATCGGAGCCGGAGCCGTGGTATCCCCCACTTGGGTTACGGTAATGTTTTTTACATAAGGTTCGGCAGTTATCGCAGAAAAATCAAAAACATCAGCCGGATCATCCGTAATCCACACATCGTTCCGTTTGGCGCCGACAACCGCTTTCAAATTATAACTCCCGCCCGAATTACCGGTCAGCACCTTGATGGTCACCGTTACGTTTCGGTCTCCTGATCCTGTCTGTATTGATTTCCCCGCCCATATGAAATGACCCGATTCCGCTGTATATTGAGAAGCGATATCGACATCCTGAACCAAACCCAGTCCGAGAGACATATCCCATATGGCCGAATGCACTGACCAACCGGCAGGCAATTGTAACACTACCCCATGCTCCGTCGCCCCATCACCCGTATCCTGGGCAGTACCCGAAATTGTCAACGTGATGACCGAACCCGTATCCGCCGGAGCCGGTGCATCGAACAGGGTGATCGTCAGCTTACATCCAATCACCGCAATCAGACAGAAAAGTATCATCAGATAAAGATTAAATCGGCGCATCATGTCGTCCCTTTCAATTATGTGTTACCAGAAGTCACATTACGCGTGTTTCATGGTTTAAAAATATTTTCACGGTAAACGTTCATGAATCATTCCGTAATGTTCATCCGCCGGAGATGAAAATGAATGGTCTATCGTAGCCCGGGTTTCAATATCCGGGAATAAAGCGGTAAATTCTGATCCCCGGGTATGGCTGCTTTTCAAGGCTAAAGCCGCAAACCCGGGCTACAATGACTCGCGCCCGTGTAGCATAGGGACTTGTGCCCGTTCGGGTTCATAAAACCGGTTTCCAGAAGATGAGTGGAACATCCACAAGGGGCTATGCTACGGCCGGGCGGTTTTTTCCATCGCATGAATCGCCTCTGCCGCGCCGATCCGGCCATCGGCATTGACATCGCCACCGGCATTGGTGACCGTTGGTACAGTCATTCCCGTCAGCACCTGGAGTGACAGAATGGCATCTGTCAGGTCCACCAGCCCGTCTCCGTTGACATCCCCGATTTCACCGGGAACCGTGATGCGAAGAAGGGTGCGGTTGCCGGCCGGGTCATAGGCATATTCGATGTTGGCGCCATTGCTGTAGGATACCGCGGTCAGGCGATGCAGGTTGTCGTAGGTGTAATTGATGGTCAGGGCGTTTGAGCGGACAATGGAAAACAGAATAATGGCTACGATGGCAATCAGTGATTTTTTGATACAGCGAATGTCCGGCATGATGGTCCTCCATTGTTTGGGGTATGTGAAAGCAGTATTCAGTAGTCAGGATTCAGTAAAAAAACGGCTGTTCGTCGTATGTCGGTTGTAGCATAGGGCCTTGTGCCCGTTCGGATCATAGATACCGCTTGTTGGTGGCAACTTCCAATAACGCCCACGAGGGGCTATGCTACGGGGCCGGAATGCTGAACGGCTGTGTAGCATAGGGCCTTGTGCCCATTCGGGTCATAAATACCGCTGTTGGTGGAAAATTCCATAAACGCCCACGAGGGGCTATGCTACAATGCCTATTTGATATAGCTTTTGTGCGTATAGGCATAAACCTCACCCGATTCCGGAATATATGGCTGATTGGATGCATGGCCGCCATACATCTGCATTAATTCATCCGTGCTTTCTGGGTATCTTCCAAAAAGTTTCATGAATCCTTTCACCAATGTTTTTTCCCCTGAAGACATGAGCTCTTTTCCAAAAAAATGGTAATAGTTGGAACCCGGAACCCATTTGGTACTCCAACCATTTCCAACCTGTCGTACCGATGTGGCCAAGCTTTTTGGACCATAGTGTGGTTTTGGAATTCCAGATCCCATAAAGCTCATACCTGCTGAAAGAACTGTATCCGAAGCCCAGTTGAGAACAACTTTTTCTGTGTCAAATTCATCATTTTCATCATTGCTATCCCATTTTTCAAATCCTTCTCTAGATAGATTATTGACTGCCGAACCTACTGAGCTGGCAATAACGGGATTCAACGTGTATAGTGCTCCTGTTACAGCTCCACCTAATGCTGCACCTGCCAACGCTGCACCACTTATTTCTTCATGAGCTATCGCTGCCTGCATAATATATGATCCAGCTCCAAATGCCGCACCAATTCCAGCGCCTATCAAACAATGCCACACCTCCCCATTCGGATCCACCAGCATTACGGGATTATTAATCCCATAAACATACCGGTGCAGACTCTGGGTCTGCATGACATCGCCGGTCAGCCGGTCCTTGTTGACAAACCGCCCAATCTCCGGCCAGTAATACCGCGCCCGGGCATAATACATCCCGTCGCCGTCATCCATAACCCCGTAACGGCCCATGAAGGTAAACGGATTGGCGATGTCTCCGGTCTGGTTCAGCTTTTCTCCGAACGGGCCATACACACAGGCGGCGGTCACGTTCTGATTGGCATCGGTCAGGGCTACGGTGCTGCCTCTGGCATCAAAATGATAGTAAAACGCGGCGCCATCCGGCATCACCTTTGCGGTCAACCCCAGCCCATACACATAATAGGCCGTTATCTCACCATTTTCGGTAGTTTCGGCAATGACGTTGGGCAGTTTGCGGCTGACATCCAGTATATGGTGTACGGTCTGACCGGAAATCGTCCGGATGTAGCGGTTTCCCACCCCGTCATAGCCGTATTGCCGGGTTTTTCCGCCCGAAGCACTTTCAATCAGCCGGTCTTCCGGGTCATAGACAAAGGTGCGGCCATTGGCGCCGGTCATGTTGCCGTTGACATCATGGGTAAATGTGGTCGATCCTGCGGTCACCAGCCGGTTTTCCGCATCCTGGGTATATGGGATTTCTTTTGCAGAATACACCGGTTCAAGGGGCTCGTTCCGGGTCTCTGCCACATGATTGCCCGTGGCATCCAGGGTAAAGGCATATTGTGCGACAAATGTGCCGTCCGATTTTTCAGAAGCCAGCCCGGTCATGCGCCTGGCCGCATCATGGGTCGTGGTGGTGGTCATGCCATTGGGCAGGGTGGTTGTGACCAGGTCGCCTGCCGGATTGTAGGCATACGTGGTTTGACGGCCCATCCAGTCTGTCATGGAAACCAGGCGGTTCAGGCCGTCATAGGCATAGGTCACGGTTTTGCCATCCGGATAAATCATGCCGATCTGGTTGCCTGCCGCATCATGGGTGTATTGTACGGTTTTTCCAAACGGATCGGTCACGGCTGTCAACCGGGCCGTGTCGTCATAGAGATATTGTGTTGTCCCCAATGGATCGGTCATGCCGGTTTTCAGGCCATTAGCCGCATAACCAAATGTCACGACACCGCCATCCGGCCGCGTGATCCGGGTCATCCGGTTTCTGCTGTCATAGGCATAGACCAGGGTCTGACCCTTTGAATCAGTCACGGATATGCGATTGTTGGCAGCGTCATGGCCATAGCTGAATTTGCCGCCCAGTGGTTCCGTGGTTTCGACCAGACGATCGGCCCGGTCATACCGGTATCGGGTAACCTGGCCGTTGGGGTCTGTCTGGCTCAGGCGGTTGCCGTTCCCGTCATAGGTATAGGATGCGGTTCCGCCATCGGCATCCATGACCTGTATCAATCTTCCCCGAACGTCATACACATACCGGGTTTCGTTGCCACTGGCATCGGTCTGTGCAATCAGCCGGTCATTGGCGTCATAGGCCTGTTGAATCACGTTTCCCAGGGGATCGGTCCGGGTGATCAGCCGGTTGAGCGCGTTATAACCAAACGTGTGGGTGTGCCCTGCCGGGCTGGTTTCCGAAACCCGGTTTCCGTTTGCATCATAGGCCATGACCGTGGTCTGACCCAGTGCATTGGTCCGGCGGATCAGATTGCCCACCGCATCATGGGCATATTGGGTAACATGGCCGTTGGGGTCGGTTTCGGTCAGTATGCGATCCAGGGCATCATGGGTAAAGGTGCGGACATGATCCAGGGCATCGGTCACGCTGACCAGCAGATTCTTGATATCGTAGGCAAAGGTTGTGACATGCCCCAGCGCATCGGTTTCCCGGATTTTGTTGTTGTTGGCGTCATAGGCATATTGCCGGGTGGTTCCGTCCGGGTATTCTTCGGTCAGGAGATTGCCCATGCCATCCCGGGTGAATGAGGTCATTTGCCCGAGCGGATCGGTCTGTGTCATCATTCTTCCGGTCGCATCATGGGTGAAACGGGCTTCCTGGCCTTGGGGACCTCGCACCAGGTTCCGGTTGCCATCTGCATCATAACCATATGTTGTCACCTGGCCATTGGCATCGGTCAGGGTCAGGGGCTGGCCCTTTTCAGTGTAAGTAAACGCATTCAGGTTGCCGATGGCATCCGAGGTTCGAATCAGGTTTCCCCGGCCGTCATACTGAAACGCGGTGACATTTCCCGGGGCATCGGTCCGTTTGAGCGGATTGTTTCCGGCATCGTATTCAATGCTCACCTTCTGGCCCAGAGCATCGGTTTTGGACAGCACATTGCCGTTGACATCATAGGTGTAGCGGGTGATGTGGCTGTTTTTGTCTGTCACAGTCACGCGATTACCCATGTCATCATATTCATAGGCAGCGGTATGCCGCAGCGGATCGGTCTCAGCAATCAGGCGCAGCAGTTCGTCATGGGCATGGATGGTATTGTAACCCAGGGAATCGGTGATGGTGGTTTTGCGGTCCACATCGTCATAGACATACCGGGTCTCTCCCTGTTTGGCGTCTTTTTGGCAGGTGACCACCCGTTTATTGGGGTCATAGGTGTTGGTGACAATGACATTGTCCTTTGGATCCGTGACACTCAGAACCTGATGTCTGTCGTCATAGACAAACGTGGTGGCATGGCCATTCATGTTGGTGGCAGACACCAGGTTTCCCGATTCATCGTGGTCAAACAGCAGGGTTCGCCCTGCCGGATCGGTGATCTGTGTGATCCGGCCCGATTCATTGTGGGTCAACTGGATTTCCCGGCCGGCAGTATCGATGATGCGAACCAGAAGGTCGTTGGCATACACCAGTTCGATAACATTGTCATTTTTATCCGTAATGCTTGCCAGCCGTCCGGATGCATTGAACAGATAGCGGGTGCCATCTTTCTTTTTTAGGCTGAGGGTGCCATCACCGTTATCGATCAGATCATCAAATACCCCGTACTGTCGGCCATATCCGCCGGCTCCGTCCGAAATCCAGGTTTCGGTTTTGCCGTCTCCCCACCGGATAGTTGCCACCCCAGTGTCATCGAGGGTCAGGGTCGGGTTGTAGGTGTGATTCCAGCCATAGCCCAGGGGGCTGTCGGTTCCGTCCTGGGAATTGTAGGTGCGTTCAAAGATGATCGGCAGTCCGATACCCGGTATCTCGAAATCTTTCTGGGTATAGATATAATTGCCGGTGGCGGTGTTGACCGGATCGGCGCTGTGACCGGAATAGTTGTTGAGGCCATTCACCGTGTTGGACCGGGTCAGGGAAATTTCCAGATATGCGCCCTGGCTGACATCCACGGTCCGGCTGTAAATGGCATATCCGGACGCGATGACCGTTATGGTATGTGCGCCACAACCCAGCCCCGGAATGTAGTAGATGCCGCTGGCATCGGTCACGTCACCGGTAACCCCGTCCACCATGACCGTGACCCCGGCCAGGGGTTTGCCGGTAACGGCATCGGTCAGGTAACCCAGCAGATAACATGACCCCGGGGCTGGCCCGCTTCGGACGGCCCGGACATTGGCCGTGCTGGTTTTGGTCAGATAATTGTCGTCGCCAGAGCTGAAATTGACCACCCATGCCTGGCTGGTGGTTTCCGCCCGGGTGGTGGAAGACCAGTAACTGGCGCTGGCAGTGGTGGGAAAATAAAAGGTGTTGATGGCCGGGCTGCTGCGGGACAGGCTAGCCAGGGTAGCCAGTTCCTTGATTGTGGGGGTTCGCCAGTCCGTGTATCCGCCCAGGTTGAGACTGGCGCTTGCGGCCAGGGCATTTTTCCAGTTCAGCGCGGTGCTTTCCGCCTCCTGCCACATCAGACCGGTAATATGATCCGTTACCGTGCCGTCTCCGTTGTCGATAAACGTTGTTGGCGTGACAGGCTGATATTTCGGACCACCGCCCCGAACGGCCCGGACATTGAGCAGACCGGATTTGGCGGCATATCCGTCATCCCCATATGTAAAATCAATGATCCATCCTTCGGATGTTTTTTCGGCCCGGGTGGTGGCGCTCCAGTATTGCCCATTGACGGTATCGGGAAAATAAAAGGTGTTGATGGCAGGTGACGAGCGGGAAAGGGATGCAATGGTGTCCAGTTCCTTGATGGTGGGCATCCGCCAGTCGGTGTATCCGCCCAAAGACAGGCTGTCGCAGACTTCCAGGGCCTGCCGCCAGTCTTTTCCCGTGACAGTGGCCCTGGTCCAGGTCAGGCCGGTGGTATAATCCGTGACGGTGCCATTGCCATTGTCAATGAACACGTTGGATGTATCCGGGGCCTGCTGTGGGCCACCCCGAACCGCCCGAAAAACAGCGGTGGAAGATTTTGCAAGGGTGGCATCGTCTCCGTTTAAAAAATTGATACACCATGCCTCCCGGGTACTTTCCAAACGGGTGGTTCCGGACCAATAGTTGTTGCTGACCGTATCCGGAAAATAATAGGTATTGATGGCGGGTGACGAGCGGGAAAGGGGTGTGAGATGGGCCAGTTCCTTGATGGTGGGCAGGCGCCAGTCAGTCTGGACGCCCAGATTCAGATTTCCGCAGACAGCCAGCGCGTCCTTCCATGTGGCGGCCGTCTGGGTGGTTTGCTGCCACATCAGACCGGAGGTAGAATCGGTGACCGTCCCGTCACCATTATCGTAAAAGGTGGACGGGTTGACCACGGGCTGGCCTGCCGGGCCGCCGCGGACGGCTCGGACATAGAGTTTTGTGGTCTTGGCCGTGTTTGCATCATCGCCGTAGGTGAAATCGATGACCCAGGCTTCGGATGTTTTTTCTGCGCGGGTGGTGGCGGACCAGTATTTGGCTTTGGCCGTATCACTGAAATAATAGGTGTTGATGGCCGGGCTGGAACGGGAGAGGTCTGCAATGGTATCCAGTTCCTTGATGGTAGGCATGCGCCAGTCATCATGACCGGCCAGGGACAGGGTGTCGCAATGGTTCAGGGCAGATTTCCAGTCCAGGTCACCATGACTGTCCTGTTCCCAGGTCAGGCCGGTTTCGGTATCCGTGACCGTACCGTTTTCATTGTTGATCAGGTCCGCGACTGCCGGGCAGACCAGAGCAAGGCAGATAACGGCAGCAAGGATGGCCAGTTTGGCGAATGCTATGGGCTTCATGATGACCTCTCTGGTTGTTATGAGTGATATTCAGGATGGTTATGAATTTGATATCCGATGGCATGCGGCCGTGTCGTATAGGGCCTTGTGCCCGTTTGGGTCCACAAGACCCGTATCGGTTACAATTACAAAAACGCCCACGAGGGGCTATGCTACGGGCCGGGATTTCATTCACGGGCTGTGATGGTCCACGGCCGTGTTGCATAGGGCCTTGTGCCTGTTCGGGTTCATAAAACCCATATTTGTTTCAATTACAATAACGCCCACGAGGGGCTATGCTACGGGCAGGGATTCCATTCACTGTCTGCGATGGCCCACGGCCCTGTAGCATAGGGCCGTGGGCCCGTTCGGGTTCACAACACCCGTATCGGTTTCAATTACATTAACGCCCACAAGGGGCTATGCTACGGGCCGGGATTCCATTCCCGCGTTACGATGACTCACGGCCGTGTAGCATAGGGCCTTGTGCCCGTTCGGGTTCACAACACCCGTATTGATGGTAATTATGAGAACGCCCACGAGGGGCTATGCTACCCGCTTAAAACGTAACAATTAAAACTTTTTTTACGGAATGGGTTGTGTCGTGAATGCCGAAATAATCAAATGACCCAATCACCAAATGATCACTGTCCACCGCGAACCGCCCGGACGTAACGGCTGCTTGACTTACTGTAGCTGTCGTCGCCGCCGCTGTAGAAATACACGTTCCACGCGTAGTAGGTATAGCTGGCGCCGGTAGTAGACGACCAATACCACGCATCCGAGCTTTTCTGAGTATTCGGAAAAAATGCCGTATTGATAGCCGGTGCAAACCGCCCATAATCCACAATTGACCTCAACTCCTCCCGGCTGGGTATCCGCCAGTCCGTAAACCCGCCAAATGCGCTCTGATTCAAGGCCGTCACCAGATCATGTGTATCCGTATTATCCCCGGCTGTCCCGACACCCCCGCCATTGGTCGTTGGGTCCGGGTCATACCAGGTATAGGTGTTGTCCGCATCGTGATGGTTGGTGTAATCCTTGGTGCCATCCGCACTGTTTTTCACCTCCCACACCAGCCCTGTGGCATTGTCCCGCACCATTGCCCAAGACGTGGCATTGGACGGCAAATCGCCACCATCGGCACCCATTTTGACAAAGGCGTTGGGGTTGATGAGGTAGTTGGCGTCCTGGCTGTAATAATCCTGGCCAGGCTGGGGACAGGTGATCTGGTTACCGACATTGTCGTAGCATTTGGTCTGGCCCGTATCGGGCGGGGTAAAGGCATGGGCAGAGAGGGAAAGGATTAGAATGGTCAATACGGTTGCACAGAAAAAAGCGGATCTGGAAGACATGGCAGGCTCCTTTTCAGTAGGATATTGATGATGGGATTATACAGAAAAGAAAAAATGAATTTTCTTTTATTATCAATACTTACAGGATTGTCAAGTGCTTTTTTTAGCGGTCCCAAAAAATACGGATGCAATTTAAATGTGAAAATTTGGAGACTGATCGGGGGATTCAGTTTGGGTTCAGGGGGTTATGGTTATTCGGGGTGGCTAAAAAAAAATAAAAATAATTTTACGGATGCACAAAATATCCATAATTGGTTATTTTGTGGTATGCCACCCGGATCGTATAATAGATCTTTATACCTGTTTTTATCCATAAAACCACATTATTCCCGGGTATGGCTGCTTTTCAAGGCGATAGCCGCAAACCCGGGCTACGATGTCTCGCGGCCGTGCAGCATAGGGCCTTGTGCCCGTTTCGGGTAATAAATGCCGCTATTGGTTTACAACTCCAAAAACGCCCACAAGGGGCTATTCTACGGGACCGCTATGCCATTCGGCTGATTGTCAGGAAGTCGCAAACCGCCGCGACACCCTGACCTGCCGGCTACGCCTGCCTCGTCCCGGGTTTCCACAGATTCAGAGTTAACAGTCCATCGTAACCCGGGTTTCTTACCCGGGAATTAAGCGGTAAATTCCGATCCCCGGGTAAGAAACCCGGGCTACGATGGACCAGGCATGTACGGTGTGACATGGCTGACCGTGCAGCATAGGGCCTTGTGACCGTTCGGTTTCTTTGCTCCGAAATCCGGCACATGCCACCTACGCCCACGAGGGGCTATGCTACGTCTGTCTTCGTTATCCGGTAAAAGGATGCACACCCTCCTGTCTTCCAAGTCATCCTTCAATCAATCCGGCAATGTGCTGCAAAACATAAATCACTTCTGCCATCCCAATCTTTCCATCCCCATCCACATCTGCCGCCAGGCTCATTCCCGAAGGTCCGTGGCCAGCCAGCACCTGCAGGGGCAATAACGCGTCATTCAAATCCACATCCCCGTCATTGTTCATATCCCCGCGGACCCCACTGGAAACCACAATGCAATCCACCCGGATTTTTTCGTCACTGCCGCCAGGACCGGTCACGGTCAGGGATACGGTATAGCTTCCTCCGGAATTGTATCTGTGGGCGGGATTCTGCACATTCCCGGTTTCTCCGTCACCGAAGTTCCACTGCCAAGATGTGATGTCGCCGGTTGACTGGTCCGTAAACTGGACATCGAGGGGAGATTGGCCGGCAGTAGGGGATGCGGTGAATGCGGCAAACGGCGGGGCAGTTGTCTGGCCAACCGCAATCATGGCCGGTTTGATTGCCGTGGTGCTGCCGGTGGCATCCGAAACCGTCAGGGAAACCGTATAGTCACCGGCAGTTGCATAACTGTGCAGGGGATTTTGAAGCTGGCTGGTCCCGCCATCCCCGAAATGCCACATCCAGGATAGAATATCTCCAGATGATGTATCCCCAAACTGGACCGACAGCGGCGGATCACCGGAAACCGGATTGGCTCCGAAGTCCGTATCCAGACAATTCTCCTGCCAGGTAAAGCTGTCCCAATTCCCGGCTCCGGTGACAATCACATCTTCTGCGGTGTTATGACAGGCCTGCCCCCCATGAATGATGGCATCCCCATCGATGTGAAATCCGCTGCCGCCGTTGCGGTTGGCGGCGATTTCTTTTCCAGTCAAGTCTCCGGACAGTATCCGTACGCCCGTATTCTGGTTGTTGAAAATTTGGGTGGTACTCATCCCCAGTCGGGTTGATTCGGCCAGAATGCCATACCCCGTATTGTCATAAATTGTTGAAGATTCAAGATAACTGAAATTCGGAGTGGCGCTGACCGCCCCGATGTCAATGCCGGTTCCGCTGTTTCCCGATACGGTTATCTCTTCGGCGCGAACCAGGCCTTCTGTAGAAAAAATTCCGCCCGAAGCATTGTGTTGAACATTTATTCCTTTCAGATAGCCCAGTTCCCCCTGGCTGTAAATTCCCCATCCGGTGTTTTCCGCGATGGTTGTGTAGCCAATACTCAGTGTTTCCGGACACCGGATACCGCCACTGCCATTGTGGCGAATCTCTCCCGGACTGTTTGAGGGATTGCCGATCACACCCGACGCATCGACACCATAACCGGTATTTCCGACAATGGAACAGGACTTCAGGGTGACTTCTCCCTGGCTGCTGATGCCGCTGCCGCCATTGTCATGCACGGTTATGTTGCTGGCGTACAGGTTACAATTATTGGAATAAACACCACCTTCCAGGTTGTAATTGATATTGGAATCCAGAACCGCAACCCAATCGGATGGATCTTCGGCCGAACCACCATACCATACTCCCCATCCCCGGTTCTGAAGAACATCACTGTCAACCAGTTGCAGTTCGCCGTTGTTGACCGCGATGCCATGTTTGGGAAACGAATCGATAACCATGCCGGAAATGATGGCGGAACCCGAAACGCCAAAACCACTGACATCCGCTGCCACATTGGTTCCGGACAGATTCACGCTTCCCCCGACCGGCTGTGTGGCCCCATCGATGATGACCGGTTTGATCAGCTCGGGGAGTGCCGAAACCGGACGAATGACCGGAACTTGATCACCCGGAATGTCAAAATAGATTTTGCCGGAATAATCCGATACAAGCGTATTGTTTTGCTCGATGGCGGCCCGAAGAGTGCATTCCGCCTCGGCAATGCCGTTTCGCAGGATTGTGTTGCCGGTATGGCAGAGTCCATCGGATATGTCACTGTCCCCGGCATCCCCGACGCTGTTGACCCTTCGGTGAATCAATGGCAGATTGTCCTGGCCACCCGCGTTGCCGATGATGGGGTGGGGGGTATCCCCCAGTTCATCGTCATCGGCATCCGATCCGGCATAGTCATCCCAGTAGTTGCCGCCCACAAACGGTCCGCCCGCAATGTTTCGTTTGGCGGTTTTGTTGGTATTCCAGATGGTTGAAGTGCCGTTGTCCAGGGCCTTGCGGCCATTCATCATGAAAATATTGTTGTATATCCGGTTGTCCGATCCCTCCACGGAAATGCCCTCATACCGGGACTGTTCCACAATGTTGTCCTGTATCTCGTTTTGGGAAGTGGCCGTACCCGTGATGAGGATACCCTCTTTGCTGCTTCCCCGGACCTGGTTGGCCAGAATCCGGTTTCTGTCACTCTCGACATTGGCACTGGGGTATGTATAGGTCTGGGTGCTGATTTCAATGGTGGGACCGCCGTTGCTGCTGAAAAAATTGTCCTCGACGATATTGTCCGGTGTATTGACCAGAAGCAGACCCTGTTTGGTATTGCCTTCCAGGATGTTTCCCCGAATCTCGTTTCTGGCGCCCATTGGATAGTCCTGAACACTTTGCCCGCCGCCAATGCTGATTCCGGCTCCGGTGTTCATTTCAACCCGGTTATCCGTGATGGTATTATCACAGGAATTTTCTGCCAGCAGAATGCCGTCCGTGCCGTTGTATCGGATGATGTTTCGGGATATCTGGCTGCCTGTCACGCCCAGACGCAATGCACCATTCCAGGGATTATATACATCGGTGGTTCTTGGCAGATACTGGATGAGATTATCCAGTATCCGATGCCCTGCCCCGCGGACTTTCATGTGGGAAACCCTGTTTTTTTGAATCAGATGATTGCTGTCATACACCAGGACAAGGCTTCCCTCGTTATCCTCGAACATATGACCGGTGCCGGAAATGCTGGCTTCATGAAAAAAACAGTGTCGAATGACATTGCCGTCCCCGGTGATGTAAAAGGTGCTGTCACTCCCCCGGTTGTTTACCAGCGTCATGTCTTTGCAGTCTGTCACACCAAATTCCGCACCGCCGAAACCATTGCCGGAAAGGGTCAGTCCGTTGCAGTTTTTTACATACAGATTGACCCCGTCAAATCCGCAGTCGGTGAGGACGGTCTCCGGGGAAGCGGGTTGCATGGTGTCAAGCAGGAGATGAACCGATGTTGAGACTCCGGGCGCCTTTGTAAACGTGACATCTCTGGCGGATATCCCCCTGTCGGCAGCCCGTGACGAGAGCGGGCCATACATGGTGATGACACTGCCCGCAGAAATTGTGAGCCAACCGGCTTCCATATCAACACCCTTGTTTGAAACATCGCCCTGCCAGGTGATCGGCGAACGACCGTAGGGATTGCCGGAGCTGTTGTCAAGAAGGCCCCATGCAAACGACGTATCGACCGTGAGTTCATCTCCATAATCTTCCATCCATTCCTCAGAGAAATCATCCCAACTTTCTTTTGTTATTTTATAGGTGTGTTGTCCGGCTCCGGCGTTGGTGTCGCAGAGGTATTGAACCGGGCAGGGCGAATCTTCCGGTACTGTCCATTGTCTCAGCAGTGTGGCATCCCGCCAGATTTCATAGCGCCTGATTGTTCCGGAGGGAGTATTATTGTCGCCGGCCACGATATCGACCACGTTGCTGTCATGATAGGGAATGTTGATGAATGTGCTTCCGTACAGAGACTGATCCGCCCAGAGGATGGAAAGAATCACGCCAACAACAAAAACAAACGGGGAGTTTCTTTTCATGGTCTGCTCCTTTTACGATCATGAATTGAATTTTTCGTGTGTCAGATGAAAACAGGAGGGCCTTGTGCCCGTTCGGGTTCGTAAAACGGTGTCCGGGGTACGATTGGAACGCTCACTATGGGCTATGTTACCCGCTTTACACTATATCAACCGGTATGAAGATCAGAAATGGCATGACATCAGCCTGCATGGTCCCATCTTCTTTCCTTCTCAACCGCTAATCTTCTGCGCTTCGATCAAAGCCCGGAAATTTTTTGCAAAACATAAATCACCTCGGCCATACCGATTCTGCCGTCACCGTTCACATCCCCTGCCAGACTCAATTCCGACGGCTCCAATCCGGCAAGGGCCTGAAGTGCCAAAAGGGCATCTTTCATATCCAGAACACCATCTCCACTTACATCACCCGGTACGGGCTGACCCGCATAAATCGTGAACAATCCCTGAATCGTTCCCCGGTCTGTATTGCTGAGCGGCATGATTTTCAACATGCAATTGACAGATCCGGGTCTTACAATCCAGTCATATGTGCCGATGTTGGTGACACTGGCAGCGATTGTTTCATGGTTTTTGCCGCCGTCCCTTGAAAGGGTAATCCTGACATCACCGGCAATCGAACGGTTTTTCCACCGGATGGTTATGGGCTGCCCAACTGGCAAAAACATCCCGTGGGATGGCTCTGTAACAAACAAACGATCCTCATGGTACGTCTGTCCCCCCCGAACGGCCCGGCAATGCGGATCGATGAGGGTTTTTCCCCAATCCTCGTAAACAATACCAGTGGAGAAACCGACACCCCATGCGGTGGTAAAACTGTTCGCGCCTGTTGTCGAAGTCCAATATACACTGCCAATGGTAGAAGGGGGAAAAACCGGGTCTATTGCCGTGTCATGGCGGCTGTAATCCAGAATGCTGGGAAGTTCATGTACATTCGGCAATCGCCAGTCAAATAAACCTGCCAGATCCAATCCTTCGCAATATTCCAAAGCCGCCTTCCAATTCATCTGATCCGATGTTGCCTTTTGCCACATCAGACCCGTCACGCTATCGGTCACGGTTTCGTTCTGGTTGTCTGTGTAGCGGTTTACACCGGGAGGTGGAACCCAAAACCCCGGGACATCGTTTTGTCCATTTCGTACAGCCCGAACATGATTTCTAAGATGCTTTGCTTCGTTACCCATCGAACCGTATTGAAAATTTATCAGCCAGGCGCACGAGACGGTTTGAGCCACCGTGGTGGATGACCAGTATCTTGGAGAAGCCGTATCACCAAAAAAGCCGATGTCGATTCTTGGGCCGGGATTGGCCACAGTTCGTTTGATGATTAGCTCCAGTTCCTGAATGGTGGGAAGACGCCAGTCGTCAAATCCGCCAAATCGGGATGTATTCAGTGCATTAAGAAATTGATGGGTATCCATACAACCACCATAATCGGGGGCGCCTGTATTTTTGGGTCATCTGGGTTATACCAGCGATAAGTATTGTCCGCATCATGTGGATCACCCTCGTTGGCCTGAGTGTCCAGATTCGTTTTCACTTCCCAGATCAGGCCGGTTACATTGTCTTTCACCATGAGCCATTCGGTTGCGGAATCATCCAGTACTGCACCATTATCGCCCAGTTTGGAAAAGGATGGC
This sequence comes from Desulfatirhabdiaceae bacterium, assembly GCA_050179135.1. Taxonomy (GTDB): domain Bacteria; phylum Desulfobacterota; class Desulfobacteria; order Desulfobacterales; family Desulfatirhabdiaceae; genus UBA4064. The sequence goes on from JBFXFK010000034.1 coordinate 20,908, forward strand.
ATGTTGATGGCATAGGACCCGTCCTGACCATAAAAATCTTCGCCAACATCCGGAAGCGGGATTTCTGCGGCATTGTTGTAACACGGGATTTGTCCGGTATCGGGTATCCCTGCAAAACAAAGTGAAACAGATAGTAATATCGTCATTGCCAGTGAAAACAGGAACCGGGGCTGTGATACAACAGCGGAAGATCGGATGTTATACTTTGGCCGGTCATAATTTGCGATTTCCTTTAACTCCATCTCCCAGCCCTCTCCCGCTGGGCTGACAATTATACACACTTGATGCCGGCACAGAAAAATTTGACAGGATTACAGGATTAACAGGATTGAAAAGACCAGATGAATCCATTTTTTTACATCCTGTCAATCCTGCAATCCTGGCTGATATTTTTTTATGTATCATTTGTCACAATTCCATATCACTTCAACGGGTCCGGGAACGGGAAATCAATGGTCTTCTCATGGGCGCCCGCATCACCTCAAGCACAAAGGGGATTATCCTCACCATGGATCAGGAAGAAAGGCTGGAGAGAGATGGCGTTCAGGTCGCCGTCATTCCGGCCTGGAAATTCTTTGCATTGGAAAAACTGAACCCGCCGGAAAACACCCTGGCGTACAACAGAACATGGCCGGAATGCCATTTGGCTGACTGTCAGATTGTCAGGGAGTCGCAAACAGCCGCGACACCATGACCTACCCCGCTGATCCATCGTAGCCCGGGTTTGCGGTTGGCGCCTTGAAAAACTGCCATAACCCGGGGATAGGAATATAACCGCTTGATTCCCGGGTATAGAAACCCGGGCTACGATGGCCCGCGACTGTGTAGCATAGGGCCTTATGCCCGTTCGGGTTCATAAATCCGGTATCGATGTCAAATACCCAAACGCCCACAAGGGGCTATGCTACGGGGCAGAACGCCATTTGGCTGACTGTCAGAGAGTCGCAAACAGCCGCGACACCCTGACCTACCCCGCGCCCCCGCGTTATAGTCCTGCCACCTGCTGCAGGATGTAAATCACTTCCGCCATGCCGATTTTTCCATCATCGTTCACATCTGCCTCCGGATCCACCGCAGACGGGTGTCCATCGATCATGATTTGAAGGGCAGCAATGGCATCGGCAAGGTTCACTGTCCCATCGCCGTTGATGTCACCTTTGACTTTTTGCGCCCCATAAATGGTAAACAATCCCTGTATCGTTCCTTTGGTCGGATCGCTCACCGGCTCGATTTTCAGCATGCAGTTGACCGACTGGGGCCCGGTCACGGTCCAGGGATGGTTGCCATCGTTGGATGTGGAAGAAACAATGCTTTCCCATGTCTTGCCGCCATCACGAGACAGGGTAATGGCAACAGCATCTGTAATTTGCTGTGTTTCCCACTGAATTTCCGTATTCATTCCGATTGCAAGAAATGATGCCTGGAGGGGTGCGGAAATAAACAAATGACCCAATAATCGATCCTGTCCGCCGCGAACCGCCCGGACATGAAGCCCGGTGGATTTGGAATACCGAGAATGGTTGCCGCCATAGTAGGCTTCTACATTCAAAGCCTCCCCGGTAGAGATCCCACTATGAGTGGTGGACGACCAGTAAACAGATTCCGTATTGGGAAATAATTCCATATTGATGGCCATGTTCCACCTGCTGTAATCCATGACGGAGCAAAGCTCCTTGATGTTCGGAAGCCTCCAGTCCGAATGACCTCCGAGAGTCAAACCCTCACAGTACGATAGGGCTTCATCCCAAGTCATCCATGCAAAGCTTCCCTTATTATCCCGGGCCGTATCTTGCTGCCATGTCAACCCAACGGATAAATCCGTCACTGTCCCGTCGCCATTGTCTGTGTAGCGTTCTACATTCCCATTCTGGAAAGAGTTACAACAAAACGGATCTGATTGGCTATATGCCATATCTGCTCCACCCCTCACCGCACGCACCTTCATACGTTCGAGTTTATCGAACCAATTAGTCAGTCCAGTGTAGAAAGAGATGACCCATGCTTTTCGATCATCAAGAGCGAAGTCCGTTGAGGTCCAAAAAAGGTTAGAAACCGTTGTGGGAAAATACCCGATGTCGATACACGGATTAATGGGATTGAAGACTACCAGCGTCATCAGTTCCTGCACTGTAGGCAGTCGCCAATCGCGGAATCCCCCGAATTGTATTGCATTGAGTCTATCGATGAAATCTTTGGTGTCCGTTCCGTCGCCGGGGGTCCCCGGAAAAGGGCTATTGGGATCATACCATGAGTAGGAGTTGTCCGCATCGTGCGGGTCGTCATAGTTTTCTTCAGAATCCCAGTTACGCTTGACCTCCCAGATGAGCCCTGTGATGTTGTCTTTTACCATATCCCAAGATATCGCCTCGTCAGGGAGGGCGCCTCCACCATCACCCAATTTTGTGTATGTGGGTGGGTTGATCGTGTAGGTTCCGTCCTGCCCGTAAAAGGAGGCCCCTTTTTCTGGGCAAAGGATCTCAGAATTCATATCATAGCACTTTATCACCTCTGTATCGGGAACGGGTATGGCTGCCGCCAACTTGGCAAGGACCATCACGGTGAAAAAAAGAATTACCAAAACTTGAAAGCTCGTTCGTTTTTGGGCCATGATTTCGTCTCCTTTCGTCGATATTATTTCTGGTGAAAATTGATGCCAATTCGTCCATATGATTTGATTCCTTGAATACTATAATCAGGTGGGTTGCCGATGATATTGATTGTTCTGGTGCTTTTCCGGAGCGTTAGCCGACGTGTTTGTAGAGGTCCTATACCAGGGCTTCATACCGCTTATGTTTGTCCTGTTGCACGCCATCAAGACCTGATTGGCGAAATTGTCGTATTCGTCGATGAGCAGGTAAATGGTACGCCCGGTCATTCGAACCGATGATATCAGATGATTTCAGTGAACTGATGGCGTCATCCGGATGGATCCGGACATCCTGGATATGGTAGTTACGATAATATTTGAAAAAAGATTCGATGCTGCTGTTGATGTGGTTATGTAAAGAGAGCCGAAAATCAGCAGTGTCTCCGAAAGGCCACACACAGGAAAAATCACATTGAAGCATGAAATACTGATTGTGCAACGGGGTTCGGAATTTAACCGCTTTATTCCCGGGTATAAAAACCCGGGCTACGATGGCCTGCGGCCGTGTAGCATAGGGCCTTGCGCCCGTTCGGGTTCATATCACCGGTATTTGTGAAACTTAGAAACATTACCCGGGGTTGCGGTTGATCCATCGTAGCCCGGGTTTGCGGCTGACGCCTTGAAAAACTGCCATTACCCGGGATCGGAATACCGCTTTATTCCCGGGTATAAAAACCCGGGCTACGATGGCTTGCGGCTGTTTAACATAGGGCCTTGTGCCCGTTCGGGTTCACAAAACCGGTTTCGGTGCCAAATAGAAAAACGCCCACAAGGGGCTATGCTATGGGGCCGCAATGCCATTGGTCTGAATGTCAGGGCGTCGCAAAGGGCCGCGACACCCTGAACTGCCCGCTTCTGACGGCAGCCCGTAGATAGCGCTCTTTCTGATTGTATATCTGATCATTCCGCAATTAATCCTACCACCTTTTGCAGGATGAAAATGACTTCCGCCAAACCAATTCTGCTGTCTCCGTCCACATCCGCCGCCGGATTCAATCCGGTCGGCTGCTGTCCTGCCAGAACCTGAAGGGCCAGCATGAGGTCGGTCAGATCCACGTTGCCGTCATCGTTCAGGTCTCCTTTCAAATAAGTCTGGCTTTCATAAATCGTAAACAAGCCCTGGGTCGTGCCTTTGGAAGGGTCGCTCTCCGGCTCGATTTTCAGCATGCAGTTGACAGACTGCGGTCCGGAAATGGTCCAGGAATAACTGCCGGTATTGGGAGTTGAAGAAACAATTGTCTCATCGCAGGTTTTGCCGCCATCCCGGGACAAGGAGATGGACACATTGCCGGGTATCCCCTCAGTATCCCACAGGATCACTTTCTGGCTTCCAATTTGCAGAAATTCCGCCTGCAACGGTGCCGAAATAAACAAATGATCCAATAACCGATTCTGTCCTCCCCGAACGGCCCGAACGTAACCATTGTTCAATTTGCTCGTATAATAGTCGTTTCCATAGTTAAAATGAATCCCCCATCCATTTTGAGGGTTGTAGTTTACGGTGGTGGATGCCCAGTGACCCGATGATGGCGTGTTGGGAAAAGCTGCCGGATCGATCGCTCTGTTGAACCGGGTATAATCAACAAGACTTCTCAACTCACTTAACGTGGGCAATCGCCAATCCTGGAACCCGTCAGCTATGCCTTCACAAAAACTCAGGGCGCTTTCCCAGTTCATCGAAGTCGCGGATGCCTGTTTCTGCCAGATGAGTCCGGTCAGCGTGTCTGTGACGGTCCCATTGTTGTTATCTTCATAGCGGTTAACCCCTTGCGGGAGCGCTCCAGATTGCAGCGTTTCGGCCTGCTGACTCCGGACAGCCCTGGCATAGTAATTGGTAGACTTGCTGTAATTATAATCGTACCCCCCATTAAAACCCACCCCCCAGGCATCATCTGGCGCGGCCTGATAGGTGGTGGATGACCAATATACATGAGAAACCGTATTCGGAAAAAACAGACTGTCAATTTTGACACCCGGGTCAGGAATACCGTGATTGACCAGGAAAGTCAGTTCCTGAAGGGTAGGCAACCGCCAATCCCTGTAGCCGCCATAACCGGCGGTATTCAGGGCAGTGATAAAATCATCCGTATCCTGTCCGTCTTTAGGCGTATCGGAGGTTGGGTCAGATGGATTATACCAACAATAGGTGTTATCCGCATCATTGGGGTCGCTGAGATTGACGCTGCCATTTTTTTGATGTTTCACTTCCCAAATCAACCCCGTGATGTTGTCCCGAACCATGGGCCATTCGGTGGCCGAATCCGGAAGCTCTTGGCCATCATCTCCCAGTTTGGTGTATGACTGCGGGTTGATCTGGCGAAAGCCATCCTGACCATAAAATGCCTGGCTCTGATCTGTCGGGCAGGTTATGGCAGACACATTGTCATAGCATTGGTTTTGGCCGGTGTCTGGCACTCTTCCGGTGAAAACCGGATTCAGGATGGCATATTCCCCAATGGCTGTTTCACTGTCTGACCAGCCAGCTTTGAACCCTCTGGCCTTGATAGTCGTCGTAGAGTTGACCGCAATCGGTGAATTGTACACTGCCGAAGTATCTGTCGGCTCGGATTCATCAATTGTATATCGAATAGTCGCCCCCACGGTCGCACAGTTGATTGTCACATTCTGGGATGTAGTATATAACCCCGGTGCAGGCGAAAACGTCGGCTTTGCTACCTGTTCAACCCGTTCGGGCTGACTGACCAAAAAATTCTTTCCCGCAATGGTCACGGTTCCGCTTCGGGCTGCACCGGTGTTCTGGGATGCGGTCACGATCACTGGTCCGGGTCCAGTACCGCTCATTGGTGACACCGTAATCCAGTCCAGGCTTTCCGAGACCGTCCAGGCACATGTTGCTGCGGCTGTTACTGTAACTTCCTCGCTGCCGCCAGTGGATGCATAGGATTTGCTGATCGGGCTGATGCTGTAGGTGCATGTCGCGGCCGCTTCCTGACTGACCAAAAAATTCTGTCCTGCAATGGTCACGGTTTCGCTTCGGGCTGCACCGGTGTTCTGGGATGCGGTCACGATCACTGATCCGGGTCCAGTACCGCTCATTGGTGACACCGTAATCCAGTCCAGGCTTTCCGAGACCGTCCAGGCACATGAATTGTCGCTGGCCGTGACTGTTACAGTTTGGCTGTCGTTGGATGATGAAAAAACTTTGCTGGTCGGGCTGATGCTGTAGATGCAGTCTGATGTTGCAGCCCCCTGCGTTACGGTAACATCGAATGGGCTTCCTGTTGCACCGGTTGCTGTCACCCGGATGGTTGCTGTTCGAGTTGAGCTACCGGTATTTTCTGTGAAACTGCAATTAATGCTTCCGGCATTGTATCCATTGTCCCCAGAGATAATTCGCAGCCAGTTGTCGCCTGTGGTTACTGATGCACTCCATGCCATTGAACCGTTCCCGCTGTTGAACACGCTGAAATTGGTTGTACCGGCCTCTTTGCCCACATCCCGGTTGGCAGGGTTTATTGAAACAGCATTATAATCCGATGGACCATATTGACCACCACGAACCGGAATGACGTACCAACTAGATGATTTTTCATATATATATGAATACCCACTGCCGCTCATTACGTATCCCCATGCTTGTCCCGTGCTGCTGGTATTAGTTGTAGATGAAAAGGCTGGCGTGCCATCGCTATGATACGGAACCACAGAGCATAAACTCATAAGCTCTTTGATGGTGGGCAACCGCCAATCGGATTTTCCGGCAAAAATTAATGTTTCACAATAAGCCAGTGCCTCTGCCCATGTCATTGGTCCAACTCTATCCCCAATGAATGTAATACCTGTATTAAGTTGAGTCCTTGTTCCATCGTTGTTGTCAACATAGCTTTGTGAGTCCCATGTATTACCACGACTATATGCGCTGCGAACTGCTCGAACATAAAGTTTATTGTTTTTAGAGGTTTGGTTTACACAGCCCTGCGCGAAATCAATGAAATATGCCCAATATGTATTGCTTAAACTACTAGCATATGTCCAATAATAATATGATTTATTTGAAAAATAATTTGTATCAACTGTGGGTCCTGGCGAGGCAATATCGTATCTGACCAGAGACATCAATTCAATTTTTCCCGGCAATCGCCAGTCTGAATAGCCGCCGAAACTATTAGTATTTAATTTTCTAATAAAATCTTCTGTGCAATTTCCGTCGTAGCCAGGGTATCCTCGATACTGCGAAGACAGTGAGCCATCATACCAGGTGTATGAATTATCCGCATCGTGTGGGTCATTATAGTTTTGTATGCCATCCAGGCTGGTTTTTTCCTCCCAGATCAACCCCGTGTTGTTATCTAATACCATAGCCCAGGATGACGCAGTGGGTGGGAGTGGATTTCCGTTACTGTCAAGCTTGGTATATGAGGCTGTTCTGATAGTATAATTTGCATCCTGACCATAAAAAGGCTGTTCTGAAAAAGGGCAGGGGATAACATCGCCAGCAGGATTATAGCATTCGGTCTGACCCGTATCCGTAAGCGGCTGTTGGATCTGCTTGACCAGCACATCTACTGTCAGTGGCGTATCCGATAAACCGGGGGTGATATTGGTTCCTGATATCCTTATTGTTGCCATCCTGCCATCATTGTCCGGGTTTTGATCAAAAGAACACGTGAATGTCCCTGCATCAATTCCTGTGCCTCCAGAGGTAATCCGTAACCAATTGCTGTCAGAGATTATCGAGGCTGACCATTGCATGGTTCCAGTACCCGTATTGGCAACGTTGAATGTGGTTGATCCGTCGTTACCACCTACCTCCCGTTCAGAGGGATCGATTGTGAGGATAGCTGTTCCCATCTGAACGACATTGACATCTTTAGGGCTGTTTTGGGCGTTGGTAGCTGTCACCCGAATGGTCCCTGTTCTGGGGGACGCGGCACTATTGGCGCTGTAACTGCACTGAATAACGCCGGTGTTAGTGCCACCAGCGTCAGATGTGATGGTAAGCCAATCAGCACCGGAAACAATCTGAGCATTCCAGATTAAAGGATTACAACCCAGGTTGGAGACGTGAAATGTTGTAGAACCGGATTCTTTTGTAGCGCTGCGAGCATCTGGACTGATACTCAGTTTAGGACTTGGATCCGGATTGGGGTCCTGAGTGATGTCAACATCTATATCACAGGAGTCACCATCACCGCAACTTGCCCATATTTGAAAGGTGATATAGCGGCGGGAACATGTAGGATTTTCAGAAACTTTGAAAGAAAGTTTTGAGCTTGTAAAATCCGTGACAGTGACAAATTGACTTCCTGCCAGAATTGCATATCCCAGGTAGCCTGTGGAAAGAGTTCCATCATCAGTTTCCATGCAAAATTTGCCAGCCTGCCAGCCAACATAAGAGATTGATGATGTCGTCTCGGTATAGCCAATTGATATGGACGATGGAGATGTCAGTGACAATTGGCATTGGGTATCTGCAAATGATTGGCCTGTGAATACAAATTGAACAAGTATGAAAACAATTGTTGTAATCCTCTTCATCGATTTTTCCTTTCACCGGGAAAATATTTTTAACGACCAAATATAGGAAACACGTCAAAAAAGATCATAAGCCGTCGTAGCCCGGGATTGCGACTACGATCGGCCGTTCAATTTCAATGTATGTGGGTGAACCATTTGGAATTATCCATGAGCTGGCCGATCAGGCTGGCCGGTTTTTGGGATTGCCTGACTTTGCCGGAAGGCCTTTGGGCTTGTTCGGGTTCATAAAACCGGTGTCTGTGACAAATACAAAAACGCCCACAAGGGGCTATGCTACGAAGGCTGCACGCCATTTGGCGAATGTCAGGGAGTCGCAAACAGCCGCAACACCCTGACCTACACCGGCCAGGAATGCTGCTCCGGGATTACACGACCTGCCGGAATGCCATCCACCGGTGTAGCATAGGGCCTTGTGCCCGTTCGGGTTCATATCACCGGTATTTGTGAAAAAAACAAACATAACCCGGGTTTGCGGCTGATCCATCGTAGCCCGGGTTTTATTACCCGGGAATTGGAATTTTACCGTTTTATTCCCGGGTAATGAAACCCGGGCTACGATAGGGCTCGCCTGTGTAGCATAGGGCCTTGTGCCCGTTCGGATTCATATCACCGGTATTTGTGAAAATTACAAACATAACAATGGTTTGCGGCTGATCCATCGTAGCCTGGGTTTTATTACCCGGGAATCGGAATTTACCGCTTTATTCCCTGGTAATGAAACCCGGGTTACGATGGCCTGCGGTTGTGTAGCATAGGGCCTTGTGCATGTTCGGTTTCATATCACCGGTGTTTGTGAAAATCACAAACATAACAATGGTTTGCGGCCGATCCATCGTAGCCCGGGTTTTATTACCCGGGAATCGGAATTTTACCGCGTTATTCCCTGGTAATGAAACCCGGGCTACGATGGGGCTCGTCTGTGTCGCATTGGGGCTTATGCCCGTTCGGGTTCATAATCGGTATTTGTGAAAAACAAACATAACCCTGGTTTGCGGCTGATCCATCGTAGCCCGGGTTTTATTACCCGGGAATTGGAATTTTACCGCTTTATTCCCGGGTATAAAAACCCGGGCTACGATGGCCTGCGGCTGTGTAGCATAGGGCCTTGTGCCCGTTCGGGTTCACAAAAACCGGTGTCCGGGGTATGATTGGAACGCCCACAAGGGGCTATGCTACAGGACAGTGCGCCATCGGGCTGAATGTCAGGGCGTCGCAAACTGCCGCGACACCCTGACCTGCCGGATACCCCGCATTATAGCCCCGCCACCTGCTGCAGGATGTAAATCACTTCCGCCATGCCGATTTTTCCGTCGCCGTTTATATCCGCCGCCGGATTGATTGCAGACGGCTGCCCACCGGTCATGATTTGAAAGCCCACAATAGCATCGGCAAGGCTGATTATCCCATCGCCGTTGATGTCGCCTTTGACTTTCTGCTCCCCATAAATGGTAAACAACCCCTGAATCGTTCCTTTGGACGGATCGCTCACCGGCTCGATTTTCAACATGCAGTTGACAGACTCCGGACCGGTGACGGTCCAGGGATGGCTGCCGTCATTGGGGGTGGATGCGATGATGGTTTCCCAGGTTTTGCCGCCATCCCGGGACAGGGTGATGGCCACATTGCCGGATATCCCGCTGGTCTCCCACTGGATTTGTGTGTTGGCGCCAATGGACAGGAATGCCGCCTGGGTTGGGGCCGAAAGGAACAAATGACCCGATAACCGATTCTGTCCGCCGCGAACCGCCCGGACGTAATGACTGTCAGACTTATTGTGGTTGTAGCCTTCGCCGTGGTTGAAATTTACACTCCACGCGTAGTACGTATAGTTGGCGAGGGTAGTCGACGACCAATAACTGGATGCCATCGTATCCGGAAAATACGAAATATCAATTGCCGGAAAATATCGGCTGTAATCCACCAAACTTCTCAACTCATTGGTATTCGGCAAACGCCAGTCTGCATGTCCGCCCAGGGACAGTCCTTCGCCATAGGCCACTGAAGCTTTCCAATTTATTTGGGTGTCTGGTGTTTCCTGCTGCCACATCAGGCCGGTGGAAGAATCGGTCACAGTGTCATCTCCATTATCCGTAAATCCGCCTGCTGGCACGGAACTCTGTATTGCATAATTGTTCACCGAATCAAATGATCCAATAACCGAATTCCCAAATGTCCCGGACTGTCCACCTCGAACCGCCCGGACGTAACGGCTGTAGGACTTAAGGTTGCTGTCGTCGCCGCCGCTGTCGAAACGCACGTACCACGCGCTGCTGGTATTGTAGGCGGAGGTCGTAGAAGACCAATAATAGGACGCCACCATATCCGGAAAATACGCAGCATGGATTGTCGGTCCGGGAAACGGAAAGCTTCGGCCAACGATGTATAACATTTCCTTTATGGTCGGCAGTCGCCAGTCGCTGTGTCCGCCATAATTGGCATCGTTCAATGCCTTGATAAAATCTTCGGTGTCCGTACCGTCTCCCGGTGTGCCAGCATATCCGCCGTTGCTCTCGGGGTTGCTGTCGTACCAGGTGTAGGTATTGTCGGCATCATGGGGATCAGTGTAATTCTGTACCTCATCCTTGCCGGTTTTAACCTCCCAGGTCAGGCCGGTTACGTTGTCTCTCACCATGGTCCAGGATGTGGCGGAATCGGGCAGAGCGTTGCCATTGCTATCCAGCTTGGTATAGGAAGGTGTGTTGATGCTGTAGCATCCGTCCTGGCCATAATAATCCCCACCCGGGGATGGACAGGGTATTTCACCCGTATCATTGTAACATTTTGTCTGACCGGTATCTGGTATTCGGCCGGTCGGGATAAAAAGGGTAGCTGTGAAATTTTCTTCGGATTTATAGATTGTCACATTGATGTAGGACCGGTTCGCAGGCCAGAAAGTGTAATTGATTATGGAGGGCGTGGCGATTCCCGAATATCCGGTATTCACTTCCTTTCTGAAGTTGCCACTGCTGTCCGTAATGGCAGTTCCCCCGTTGTTGCTGAACGTGATCGTCACTCCGGAGACGCCGGTACCACCGGGTGTCTTCACACTGCCCGAAATTACCGGGTTGTTCATCGATTGGACGACAGTGGCCCGGATCATGTTATTCTTGTCCGCAGGGGCAGACCAGTAGCCACTGGCCCCATGTTTCCAATAGGTTCTTCCGGATATGGGAGGGGTCGTGTCTGCGCATGAATATTGAGCATATTGACCGGTTGATCCAGGCGCCTTTTTCCAGTACATGCTGACCAGGAAACAGCCTTCCGTTATGGCGATATTTTGCGAACTCAGATCAACCTCGACCCATTCATTACCGGTTGTCGCCGCTGCCGTTACGTTGCCTGCATCCAACCGCGTGCCCGGGTATCCGCTACTGTTGGCCTGATATACCCGCACTTCAAATGGCGTTGTCGTTTCACGCCAATTGGGTACATAGAATTTTGCACTGGCAATCTTTACCGGATAGGATGCAGGGGTAAACCGGACAGCGATCTCGCTGCCGATTTCATTCGACCATGGTGAGGTGGTCATATCGCATGATCCGTCATCATAACCGATCTCGATGGGGTCCGAGGAAACGACGGTCACTGTCGTGTAACAGACAGTGCTTTTGCCATAGCTGTCGGTTATCTTCAGTGCGATATCGATGATATCTCCAGGCTGATGGGATTCTGCAATTGTATAGAGACAGGTGGATGTCGTTGCATCCGAGAAGTTTCCATCACCGTCAAGATCCCAGCCGTAGTTGATGGCATCATTCGGATCCGTGTCCTCCGAACAGCTTCCATCCAGCAGGATGGTTTCACCGGAGTATCCATAAAAACCCTCTTTGCAGAAAGCGCATGTGGGGGAATGATTGCCGATTGAAACCGTTGTAAAATCAATTTTCTGACAGGATGGGTATTGGGCGCTGATATCCGTCACCCGCACCCGAATGACCCCATTGTACGGATCGTTCCACGTCCAGACCGGCGCAACCCCGATGACGTCTGACGGTTGCCCGAAACAATTGTTGTCCTCTGCGCCATACAGTCCGTCATTATCGAGATCCCAGTCATATTTCATTGGATCATCGTTGGGATCCCAGGATGCCCCTGCCGACAGAGTCAAGGGGATGCCGACCCAGCCCTCATAAGGGCCCCCGGCTTTTGGAAGGGGACAGTGGGGCGGCAAATGAACGTAAACGTTGCAGACAAACAAATCGGTCTGAGGTTCATTGAGTGTATCGTCGATTACCCGTAATGCCACAGGGTAATATCCTTCGGTCGCAAACCCGTTCTCGATAACTGTCTGTTCCCCCTGGGCGTCCACCTGGAAATTTTCTCCATCGTAGTTAAAATCCCATTCATAACGCACGATGCGTCGTTTGGGGTCCTGATGGAAAGAGCAGGTTGCACTGAGCGAAATATCCTGACTGGGCTCAAATTCCAGGCGTCCGCAGTCGCAGATCATGGCCATCGGCGTCAGACGTGTAACGCCGCTCATCAAAGAGAGGATGTTCCAGGCAGTGCTTAGCGCCCCTTTCAAGAGGTATTCTCCGGCATTGTCATCCCAGTGCCCATCGGCAGACTGGTGTCCGACAATATGGGTCGCCATCCCGACACGGGTTTGATCGGCCGGGTTGTAAAACCAGTCAAACCGCTCCGATGTCTGAACCCCCGTCATATAATCGTAATTCGAGACATAAACCAAATCCGGCTCCGGAATGCGCAGCCCTTTCATGACCGAATACATGGCATAGCTGTTTCCTAACAACTGGTTGTCCGGCCAGTCCTGACCACTGTCGTTCCAGTGCCGATACAGGTAGCCAAGGGCGCTTTGAATCGGCGTTGAGGTCAATGGTGCATCGTTGAATTCCAGACAGATCAGACCGGTGCCCTGTTTGGTGCAATTGTACAAATGATCGGTGGTTGTTTTGCCATCGTAGCTGAATGCGCCATTCTCATCGGTTTGGGTGGTATTCTGCATGGCGACCAGGTAGTAGGCCAGTTCGGATCGAACGAATGCCGGAATCTGAACGTTGGCCTTGCCCGGCCCCATAACGGTTTCCGCTGCCAGCAACCCCAAGACCGGCCATTGGGTTGTGGACATATCCGACTGACCGGAATTGGCCCAATACCGCCACCCGCCGCGATGGATCCCCGTACTTGGATCACTTTGTCCCCAAGCAAAAAAATCCACCATATCCTGAACGATATCTTTCAAAGGTCTGCCATACACATTGTTCAGGCCCACCGGTGAAACATAATTGGGCGCATCACTGCTGGCCAGCGTCATCATGCAGATGCCGCCGATGTAAGTTTGCCTTCTGTCATTGGCTGTGCTGGTGGCATTGGTCACCAAACCAATGCCGTTTCCATTGACATCCGGGTTTCCGGCAGTCTGGGCGCCGATGGCAATTGTATGCGTGTTTGCCAGAAGATAGTTGCTTGCCAGAATGACATTTTCCACATACGGATCATTGTCGAAGTCCCCATTCAGTCGGCTGCCATGTTTCTGGAATGCATCCAAAGCGGCACCGGTATGGGCAAGCTCATACGCACCGGCGGTGTCGTTATCGAACCAATATCCGTAACTCTGCCCATAACCGGGCGATCCCGCGGCATATTGGTTCCGGATCATGTTGGTATGCAGCCACCAAAGGCCGGCATCGATGGCCATCTCGATCCGGACATCCAGATGATCCGGTAGGGTCAGATTGTTGCTCTCCCGCAATTGCAACTGGAAATAATCCTCGGAAATTTCCCCAGAAGCGTTACGAACCTGAAGGACAGCGGTAAACAACTGGTTGACGACTCCCGAGTATATATGCTTGACACCCAGATTGAAGGCATTTTGAATGGAAGCCCAGTTGGTTGCCGACCCATCGCCGAAATCCCAGCGAAATTCGATGGCATCTCCCCTCGCTATGCCTTTCAGGGTAATTTCTGCACCGGAATAACTGACATGGGGCAAGGAGCGGTCAGACGGATTTGCCGACACACATACTGCCCGTGGCGCAGCATAACCCTGATTGGAGAGCAAAAGAAAGAGCATGGTAATACTGAGTATAAACAGCCATGGTCGATAAATTCTAACCGCAATTTTTTGATGCATGGAAAACTGTCCTCCTTCGGTGATTTATGATATTTACATAGGTTATGAGCCCGATTTTGTACCCACAGCCGGTGGGTCAAGCTGGCCGGTTGTTGGGCCTGCCTGACATTGCCGGAACGTCATTTGGCTTGTGGCCGTGTAGCATAGGGCTTTAGGCCCGTTCGGGTTCATAATCGGTATTTGTGAAAAACAAACATAACCCTGGTTTGCGGCCGATCCATCGTAGCCCGGGTTTTATTACCCGGGAATGGGAATTTTACCGCTTTATTCCCGGGTATGAAAACCCGGGTTACGATGGCCTGCGGTTGTGTAGCATAGGGCCTTGTGCCTGTTCGGGTTCATAAAACCGGTGTCCGGGGGATTGGAACGCCCACAAGGGGCTATGCTACACGGTGAAATGCCATTCCGCTCGATCGAACCTGTTTTAAAAACCGGCCACCTGCTGCAAAACATAAATCACCTCGGCCATGCCGATTTTGCCGTCATCATCCACATCCGCCGCCAGATTCAAGCCGGTCTGCGGATATCCGGCCACGACCTGCAATGCCAGAATGGCATCTGCCAGACATATGACGCCGTCACCGTTGATGTCACCTTTTATTACTGCCTCCTGACTGACCGAAAAACTCTGACCTGCAATGATCACGGTCCCGCTTCGGGATGCACCGGTATTTGGCGATGCACTTACTGTCACGTTGCCGGAACCGGTGGAACCTGTTCCGGATACAGTGATCCAGTCCATGTCTTCAGAAACGGTCCAGGCACAGGTTTCTGCACTGACTGTAATCGTTATGGTCTGGATGTCACCAGAAGCCGGAAAGTCTTTGCTGACAGGATTGATGCTGTAAGTACACATACCGGGGATTGCTGCATCGCAAACGTCCATCAGTCTTTTCAGATTGTCGTATTTATCCTGCCAAATCGTCGTCCAATCATCTTGGAGAAGGCCGCCGGTGTCACCTGAATTGGGATTCCAGCTCCAATAGAAAAAATTGTATATTTTTTTGTCGATGAAATAGTCAACAAGAGCATCCTGCCAGGCCTTGTCTTTTTCTTCTCCGTCATGACCATACTTTCCGCCGAATTCACCTATGGCAAGCGTGAAG
>JBFXFK010000035.1:0-31095 GCA_050179135.1 Desulfatirhabdiaceae bacterium
CGTGCATGCACCGGAACCAGGAGGCGCATTCCGCCCAGCGTCAGGGAAACCACCCATGACAAAATGATGCCCGGATACCCGAAAACCCATCCCGCTGCCGGCCCCAGGATAAGCAGACTGACCAGCATGACCGTGTTGGCGGTTAACGGCGGGCGGGTCCATCCCTGGCCCAAGCAGACATAAAATGCCGGAAGCGCCAGCGTGTTGATCCCCCAGCCGATGCAGCCGGCCATCAGGGTGATGATGAACCGGGTGTTGACAGCGCCGTCGATGATCCAGGACAGAACCGGGGCCACGCAGGCCAGGCCGGTAAACAGGCCCATGGCGGACAGGATGAAAACCGGGAAAAGCCGGGCATACAGACCCGGGATTTCATCCGGTGCGGTAATATCCTTTTCGGAAATGAAGGGCAGGGTCACCTGAATGGCGGATGCAAATATCTGACGCAGCCGAAGGAGAAATTTGCCGGCGATTTCAAAAACGCCGACCCCTGCCGTGTTTCCAAAATATCCCAGAAGGCCTTTGGCCAGCACTTCAAACAGGAGATGGCAGACAAATATCCCCTGAACCGCGATACCAAAAGAAAAGAGCTGTTTGAAGTGCGGCATGGAAAAGCGCAGGCGTGTCCACCGAAGATCCGGAATCAGCCGGTTTGCGGCCACGTACATGGTGATGACCAGAAACCCGGTCTGAATGAGCTGGGAATAGGCAAGCCCCCGATAATCGAAAAAGGGGACCAGTGTCACGACACCGATCAGGTGAACCACGCTCGCCGACAGATGCAGGATGCTGAAAATGTCGTAGCGCTGGCAGCCTTCCACAACGCCCTGAAATACGGCAACCCCGGCGTTGAATATGAAGCTGATCATGGCAAACCACAGAAAATAACGGGCGATATGAATCTCGCCGGGGCTGACAAATGCCGGAAGCGCGATCCATGCGATACTGAATATGATGGCCCCCATCACCAGAACCCCACCGGTCATGACAATCAGGGATGTATGCAGGCTCCGGCGGATATCGTCGTGACGATCCTGCGCCCGGTATGCCGCAATAAAGCGGACCAGGCCGGATGACAGACCGAATTCACCCACACGGGATACGGCGGTGGTGGACATGATCAGCGCCCATATGCCGACAATGGAATAACCCAGTCGGCGGGTGAGATACCCGTACAATATGAAAATGACCAGGCCGCCGACAACCACCTGAACCATCGAGAAAATGGAATTGGATACAACCCGCTTACCCATTTGGATCAGGCCGGATCATGTGGAAGGTCCCATTTTTCCGGGTGCATCAGCTCGGTGTACAGGTTTTCGATATCGTGTATCAGCCGTTCCTGGGAATATCGCTGACAGACAAATTCGTGCGCCTGCCGGATGCGTTTTTCTTTGATGGCGATGTCTTCGGTCACCAGATAGGAAAGACCTTTGGCAAACCCGTCCGGATCATTTTTTCTGGCCAGAATGCCGCGCTGACAGATGATAAAATCATTTTCCGGAATCTCGTCATGGGGATGACCCAGCAAATCCTGGACCCCGCCTGCCCGGGTTGCAATCACCGGAACAGAAGATGCCATGGCCTCGATAATGGAAAACGGGGTTCCTTCGTTCAGGGAGGTCAGGGCCAGGACATCCAGGTCGGCATATACTTCCGAAATATTCCGCACCCACCCCCAGAAGATCACCTGCCGGGTCAATTTCATATCGGCGCAGGCCCTCTCCAGTTCCTGCCGGCACTCGCCATCACCCACAATGATGAAGCGGATATTGATGTCCGGATGGGCATCTGAAAAGAGTCTGGCAACCTGGAGAAACATGGTATGATTTTTGATTGGAACCAGCCGGCCGATGATGCCGACCGTGATGGTGTTGTCGTCGATGCCCAGTTTTTTTCTGAAATTGCCTTTCAGTTGGTGGCAGGACAAAAAGGGTGACAGATCAAATCCCAGCTCGATGGTTCTGACTTTTTCCTTTGGCGCAATCCGGTATTTTTCGACCAGTTCCTGACGTTGGGTATCGCTGATGGCAATGATCACATTGGTCAGCTTGGCGATCATCCGCTCGATCCATACAAAAAAACCGGATTTGGTCTGACTGAAATACCCCTCGAATACATGGCCATGAAAGGTATGCACGATATGGACATGCTGTCTGAACAAAAAATTATACACCAGAACGGCAAACCGCGCGCTGAAACCGGCTTTTGCCGTATGCGTATCCACAATATCGGGTTTGAAGCGGTTGAGTGTCTGAAAGATGTGAATCATGGCCTTGATATCCAGAGGCGGGCTGATGTCCCGCTGAAGCTCCGGTATCACCTGGGGCTTGTTGTCATCCGAATCGAACAGATAACTCATGTCGCCTTCCTGGGATGAAATATTTCCGGTCACCAGAAGGGTCTCAAACCGCCGGGGGTCCAGGCCGGTTGTCAGCAGATGGACATGAATGGCCGGGCCGCCGATATTGAGCCGGGCAATCATCCGGAGTATCCGGATACGGCGAAAACCCGCCGGAAACGGTGGTGTGTCATCCGGACACCGGCTGCGGGAGGCTCTGCCGACCCACAGATGAATGCAGCCGGACATGGCTACGAAACACATGCGCAGAAACAGACCGGACACAATCAGGGGTTTCAACAGCCAGGGCGATGGCCGATTGTATTTGTCAAACAGCAGATACACGCTTTTATGAAACTCGAACAGGGACCGGATCATCAACTGGTCGCTGCTCACACCCACATAGTGCATGACCTCGGACAGCGGGAAATAGACCACTTTCCAGCCGGAACGCCACATCCGGCGGCACCAGTCCGCATCCTCCCAGTACATGAAAAACCGTTCGTCAAACAGGCCGACCGATTCAATGGCCTGCCTTCTCACAATCATGCATGCCCCGGAAACCCAATCCACCTCCATGGGGGTAATGCCGTCACACCGGCTGGTCAGTACATTGGCGCTGGTGATGCGGTTATTGGGAAACAGCCGGGTGAACAGGGATTTCCGGCCAAAAAATGCGGTCAGGGGCGTGGGAAAGGACCGGGCCGATCCCTGAATAGACCCGTCGCTGTCCAGAATTTTGGGGCCGATGATACCGACATCCGGATTTTGCGACAGATAGGGAATGGCGGCTTCAAAAAATCCCTTTACCATCAGCGAATCCGGATTGAGGAGCACGATATACGGTGATGTGCTACTCTGAATGGCCTGATTCACTGCCGCGGCAAATCCCAGATTTTTGTCATTCAGCGTCAGATGAACCCCGGGAAAGTGCTGATGGATATTTTCAGGGCAGTCCTGGCTGTGATTGTCCTGCACATATATGGCCGCCGGCCGGTCGCCCAGTGCGTCATAGACGGTGTCCAGACATTTCAAAAGATAACCGGTGCTGTTATAATTGACAAGAATGATGTCAAAAAGGCAGGAATTGTCCTGATCACCCATTTTTTACTCGTTTCTTCCGTATAATTAATCGATCCGTCAGGTGTTCCGGGGACAGAATCCGTCCGATTTCCGGATTGCCAACCTTACGCGTTGCCTGGATCTGTCTGCGCTTTGTCATCATGTTCCGGACACCGGCAGCCGCATCCTTTTTGGCCCGGATAAACGGCAGGCCAAGACCCCGAAGGCTGAAAAACATGCCGGACAAACCAATGTAAACGAGATGATGCGGCCATGTTTTTAAAAGCAATGCCCGCGGCATATTTTTCAGATACACCCATTCCAGGTTTCTGTGCCCATAATAGACCGACATGCGGGAATCGTGGCCGATACTGCTGCTGGCCCAGTGATAGACCCGGGCATCCGGAACATACAGACAGCGGTATCCCCGGAGCTGGGCCCTGAACGCAAGATCCACATCCTCATACAGCAAAAAAAAATCCTCGTCAAAGAATCCGATATCATGGAGCATATCCATCCGGTATATGGCGGCTCCGGCGCATGCGCCAAATATCCATTCCATGTCATCAAAGCAATCCGCGGGCTGCCGCCTGCCCCTTAAAATTCCGGCGCCGGCCATGCTGTACCCGTCTCCGGCCCGGTCGATCAACTCCGGATGATCGGCATACAGCATTTTGCATGCGGCGGAACCGGCTTCCGGATGATCCGTCATGGCCTGAATCAGGTGTTCCAGCCATGTGGGATGCGCAACGGCATCGTTGTTCAATAATGCCACATAGCGTGTCCGGACCGTTTGCAATGCCAGATTGTTGGCCCGGCAGAACCCCATGTTACCGGGCAGGGCAATGATATGGACACCGGGAAACCGGTGTTTGACCCGCGCAACCGACCCGTCGGTCGAGCCGTTGTCCACCACCACAATCCGGTCCGGTTTGTGCGACTGGCTGAAGAGTGATGTCAGGCAGTCGATGAGCATGTCGGCCCGGTTCCAGTTTAACACCACCACCGTGATCAGGGGCATGGGGAGCATCCCCAAAACAGACGCATATACAATGCGATGGGCCAGGTGACGCGGTTGGCGTGTTTCCGTCTTCGAAAAATGGATGTCATCACATCCTGCTCGGATACCGAAACCGCTTTCCAGAATGCCGCCACATCCAGGCCATCAACAGACATCCGTTTTTTTCGTTTGCCGATCCACTCCGGCAACTGCTTTATCCCGCCAAGAATTCCGGCGGCATGGGCAAAAACCAGCCGGTTGGACAGACACACGCAAAACCACCAGAGATGATATAGCAGAATGACCGGAAATTGGGATAAAAGAATGGACAGGGGATAATTTTTTACAATGACCTGCAGCAGATTTCGGGTGGTCAACCGAACCGTGAAGGGGTTCAACCGGCTTCCGCTGGTCATGCTGCCCATGTGAAACACCCGGGCGGACGGGACATACAGGGAGTGAAGGCCCAGACGGCAGGCATGAAGATTGAGATCGACATCTTCCAGATAGGCAAAAAACGCGTCATCAAACAAACCGGTTTTTTCAAAAAAGGTTCGCCGGTACAGGGCTGCGCCGGCGCAGCATCCAAACACCGGTTTTGAACAGTCAAACCGGCTGTCATCGATTTCAAATGTTCCCAGCCGGTATCCGGCCCCGCCCCGGAACATGCCGTCTCCGGCGCCATCCATCAGGGACCGGTCAAAATAATTGAGCATTTTGGGGGCAAAGCTGTCAAACCCGGGCCGGGTCATTGCCGCGTGAACCAGCTCATCCAGGCAGTTTTTATCCAGCTCCGTGTCGTTGTTCAACAGAAAAATCAGCGGACTGGTGGATAAGCGGATTCCGGCATTGACCGCAGCCCCGAATCCCCGGTTTTCTGGAAGCCGGACCAGAACGATATCGTCATGATTGGCCCGAATCCAGGATAAAGATCCGTCTGTGGACCCATTGTCCACCACAATGACCGAAAAATTCTGAAAGGTCTGGTTTCGGATCGATTTCAGACAACTTTCCAGAAGATGCCTGCCATTCCAGTTCGGGATAATGACCGTTACCAGCGGATACGATGCATTCATGAAGCCGCCAGGCGTTTCCGGCGGCGTTGAATAGCCGATAATCCGGCAAAAACCCAATAGACTACAATCAGAAACCCCAGACATCCGGCCAAAGACGGCAAACCCCCGCCTCTCATGATCAGCCAGACAACGGCGATAACCGGCATCAGCATCCATCTGACCAGAAGCCTTAACACGTCATGCCGGGCAATGACATGGGCCAACGGCGGCGAAATTTTATAATACCAGTTGACAAATGTCTGTCCCGCCGTGCTGCGCAGCAGAATGGAATCCCGAAACTGTTTCAGCAGCCGGACACGGGATTCAATCGGAGATCCGAAGGCAGCGGTCGCAATAAAGCAGCCGCCACTGCCGCCGCTGTCGGGTCCGGGTGCAGGGGGTGACGGAGATATGCCGATCATGGTCTGATGCCAGGCATTGCCCATGACCTGGTACCCCTGGGAATTGGGGTGCAGTCCATCATAGTTCAGGGTGTCCCAGTCCGCCAGCATGGCGTTGTACTGATCGCAGAGGGGCACCTCTTTGGAGGCGGCCAGATTGACAATGGCCGGGTTGTAATTGACCGGAATATTTTTGTAATACACGCCTCCCTCGCGCTGGTCCGGGGTCAGGGTGGCCAGAATGGGTGAGAGACCGGCATTCCGGCTTTTATCGATCATGATGCCCAGATTGTAAACCGTGCTGCCGGGTGAAATACCGGACCATATATCATTGGTGCCCTCCAGAATCAGGATGTATGCACCGGGATATCCGGATACGGTACTGTCAAAGCGATTGAGGCCGTCAAAGGTGTTCTCGCCAAAAACACCCCAGTTCAGCACCTGCCAGGACCCGTTTGTCGAATTGAGCGCGGCTTCCAGGGTGGGTTCATAACCGCCGATTCTCTGGCCATTGCCCGGGGTGGTGATGTAGGGATAGCCGACCGTGATGCTGTCCCCAAATCCCAGGGCGATGGACGGGGCTGCCGGCGCAACCGGTACCGGCTCGGGTTCAGGTAATGGATCGACTGTGTCCTCCGGCGTTTCCGGCTCAACAATAACCTCTTCTGTTTCCGTGAACCCCGTGCCCATGAGGCCAAAAATCAAAAAGGCGACAATCAAGACACCCATACACGATTGAATTGTGCTGCGCTTCATATGCTGTTTCTCAAGTTTTCCGGTTTGTTGGAATGGTTGTTCGCCAGAATCTTCAAACAGACTCTTAGTCATTCGGTTTGATCCGGCCGATCTGTTTCCGCAGGGAAAACGACCGCCGCTCTGGTGTTCTATCCGGAAAAACCATCGTGGCCTTGTCCGGTTCCCGGACAAACTCCGGAATATCCGAAGCCGAAATGGCGGGAGAATCGGTCGGCTGCCCGATCACGTCAGCATTCTCCACAATCGGCGCGCTCCATTCTTTTTCCCGCCACTGGCTTGTAAAGGGCTGATAGACATTTCCATCAAAGCCATACCATCTCACCCGGACGGCGCCATTGGCATCCAGCCAGATTGTCGGCAAAATATCCGGCGCCGCATTATCGGGATGAACGCGAACGGGTTCATCCCATCCCCGGCTGGTTTTTCTGGTGAAAAAAATATCGTCATCCCCCCCGTCAAAACCGGCCCAGACAATCCATGCCGCACCATTTATCGTGACAACGGCCGGTGCGGTATTATAGGTCATGCCGGACGGCAGATCCGTGGTGGACCAGTTTTGGCCATCAAAGTAAGCGGTAGAGAGTTGAATGTCATGACCGTCAAATGCGGACCAGACCACCCAGGTACGGTTTTTTTCATCTGTACTGAGGCTGGGGATCAAATTGACGCGGTCATCGTTTGACAATCGGGTTTTTTCCAACCAGGTTTTGTCTTTCAGACGGCTGAAATAAATCTGATGGGTATTGCCATCAAATTCAGACCATACGATCTGGGCGCGGTCCTGTCCTCCCTGCCGGCCGGCAGACAAACCCAACCCGGAAGAGACAACCAGAATCATGACACAGCCAATCATCCATTTGAACATCCTGACCATTTTGAACATACTCAATCCTTTTGACATCCGTTTTCAATTTTTTTTCGAATCACATAGATGGGTTTGTTCTGTGATTCATGATAGGTTCGCGACTGAAGTTCCGCAATCAGTCCCAATGAAACAAACTGAAGTCCGATAAACATGAGCAGGATTGCCAGAAGGAGCATGGGGCGGTTGCCGATGCTGATTCCATAAAACTGGCGCTGAACCGTCATGACTGCGGCAATCAGAAACCCGGCCATGCCGCTGGTGAAACCCAGCAGTCCAAAGACCTGAATCGGCCGGGTGGAATAGGACAGCAGGAATTTGACCGTAATCAGATCCAGAATGACGCGGATGGTTCGCGAAATGCCGTATTTGGATTTTCCAAAGCGCCGTTCCCGATGATTGACCTTTACCTCGGCAATGGCAGCCCCCAGTCCGCTGGCAATTGCGGGGATGAACCGGTGCATTTCGCCATACAGCCGGATGTTCTGGGTGATCTCCTTGCGGAAGGCCTTGAGGGTGCACCCATAATCATGAAGCTTGACATGGGTGGTTGTGGAAATGACCCAGTTGGCGATAATGGATGGCAGCCGCCGGTTGATGAACGGATCTTTGCGGTCGAAACGCCAGCCGTTGATGAGATCATAGCCCTCGCCCAGTTTTTCGATCAGTTTGGGAATATCCTTGGGATCATTCTGCAAATCCGCGTCCATGGTAATGATCATGTCACCCCGGGCATGATCAAAACCCGCGGACAGGGCTGCGGTCTGCCCAAAGTTTCGTCTGAAACTGATGATGATCAGGTGCTCATCGCATTTCTGAATATCCAGTAAAATGGAATAGCTTTTATCTGTACTGCCATCATCGACAAATATCAGCTCATATTCAAGCCCTGTTCCGGAAAGAACATCCGTGAGTTCCCGATACAAAATGGGGATGTTTTCTTCCTCATTCAACAGGGGGATAATGACCGAAATATTCAAAAAACCTCCTTATTGCTGTCGGACTGTAGGACCGTGAGACCGTCGGACTGTCGGACTGTCAGACCGTTGGACTGTCGGACCGTGAGACCGTCGGACCGTCGGACCGTTGGACTGTCGGACGGTCGGACGGTCGGACTGTTGGACTGTTGGACTGTTGGACTGTTGGACTGTCGGACTGTCGGACGGTCGGACTGTTGGACTGTCGGACCGTGAGACCGTCGGACTGTCGGACTGTCGGACTGTCGGACCGTCTGACTGTAGGACCGTGAGACCGTGAGACCGTCGGACTGTCGGACCGATGCAGAAATGCCTTCTCTTCAGTCTTCAGCCTTTATCCTTCATCCTTTTTTTCACTCCGGATACAGGGATTCCAGAATCTGGTCAACCTTGACGTTCCATTTCAGGTGTGTGTTCTGAATCTTTCTGGCGATCACCATCGAGTGAATAAACGCCGATGCATGCTGGGTGCCATAGGTTCCCTGATACACCATATGCGGCAATACCCGGACCCGGTCATAGAGCGCGGTTCGCAGCACTTCAAACCCGGTAAACGCATTGAATAGTCCATGCCACGCCTTGTCGGAAAACCGCCAGAAATCACAGGGAATGTCATGAAGCGGAAATGCATGGTGTGTCAGGATCAGGACAAGTCCGCCTTTTTTCATCACCCGGTTCATTTCGATGACAACTTTCCACGGCATCAAAAGATGCTCAAATACATTCAATGAATAAACAAAGTCAAATGTATTTCTTGAAAAGTATCGGGTCAGATCATGCGCATCACCCACCACATCCACACCATCGCCGGCCATGATGTCTATACCGGTAAATTTCAGATGACGTGGCACAACACCATTCCGATTGGAAATTCCCGATCGCGCCCGGGACCCGATTTCAAGCACTTTGGCGCCTCTTGGAGCGTTTTCCAGTTCATATTGGAAAGCCCCCATCAACTGATTTTCACCATAAGGGCCCCGCTTGACCCCTTCCATCCACAAATCACTCAGTCGGATTTCTGAGCCATCACTCATCTTGAAAATCAGTTGAATCGGCAGAATATTTTTTGAATCTGACGTATCGGCTTTAAAAAAAAAGTGAAACCGGGCATGTGACCCGATTTTTCCATGCACGCTCTCCACATCTTCGCTTCGGATGCCCTGCCAGGGCGAGATTTCTGTAACACCGTCCGGCAAGACATACCCCAATTCCACGATGTACAGGCCCCTTTGAAAGGCCCACCCCCGAATCAATACCCGATCCTCAAAATAGGTAAATTCATCAATATAATGGATAAAGGCGGATGTCATGATCTCCTTTCGAATTTTTTCTTAATCCGGTTATGCGTTTTCCAATACCCGATACCAGCTTTTGACGATTATCTTGCCACGGGAACATTCCGCCATCCGTCACTTTCCGTGAATTCCCGGGATGTGAAACACCAGATGATGATTTTTTTCTGTTTCAGATAATCCGGATCATTTTGAACTCGGCGCATCAGATTGATTCGGGCCGGCGTGGCGCCTGATCCGCGAACTGCAATCAGATCAACGGCCTGTCCCAGTTCATAACTCAGTTGGTCAAAAAAACCGGCCCCGGTTGCATGCATATCCTGACCGGCATGAAACACAAGCCCGTGGCTGTCTGCCAGAATCAGAACCGGACTGCCGGAATCCGGGGTCAGCGGTGCAGCCGAATGATTTTTTTCTGCGGTTATAAACCGCAGTGACAGGGTTTCTTTGCCGGATTGTGCCGGATTCAGAAGCCGGATCAGATCACCTGCAATTTCAACCGGTTTTCTGTTGGCTGTCAGAGGTTGTGGTTTTATGGCGTCCAGAATTTTACGGGATAACATATGTTCGGTTACCGCCCGGGCCGCCAATTCACACCCGGCTCCGGACCAGTGCGTATCGGTCAGACAATAAAGCGGTTCTTTTTTCGATTCTTTTGCCTTCAGGAATATGGGTGTCAAATCCAGGACGTCAATCCCCCTGTCTTTCAGCAGGGCATAAAACTCTCCATGATAGGGGTCCATTCGCATGGATACACCACCAAGGTCAGAATCCGGCATCAGCTTTTCCGGATACACAGCGGCTTTGCCGGGAATGGGCATCAGAATCAGGTGGATGCCGGCCTGTTTCAGGCTGTCGGCAAAATCCAGAATCGCCGGAAGCGGGTCCCGATGTTCCGGCTTTGATGCGGTTCCGGTGGATGTGGCTGCCGATCCCCAGAACTGTTTTTTCCCCAGATGCACAATTTCCCGGGTCAGAAACAGCCAGCCATCCTGTCCGGAAATGACCGGACGGCCCTGAATGGCGGCATCGGCCCCCAGCTTTTGACACTGATTCAAAAACACTTCGGCGGGATCGGTCCGGGTTGCATCTGCCGGATTTGCAAAAAACATGATGCCGATCGTCATGATGAACATCAATGCAATCCAGAAGGATGATTCTCCGGACATCCTCGAAAATATTTTCTGCTTTTTCAAAATTATTATCCTGAGAGTACCAAAGAAAATCAGGCAAAAACAGTCACTTCAACCGGACGTTTTACAGCAAAACTGTGCCGATGCATTTTGATGCGCTCGATTTCGTGAAGTGTTTCGGCTGTCATGTAGCTCTCGCCACACGCAGCGCACGAAACAATGGGGATATCCTCAATAATCAAGAGATTTGCTTTTTTCCCCAAAGCTCCGTGTTACCAGCTTTACAGCACCCTGATCTTTTCCACAAATATCACAGATCATAATTGTGCTCCTTTGATCAGGATTGCCGATGGTTTATCACGATATTTTTGTCTGGTGGGACAACCGGCATCTTTTGGTTTGCCGGACTTGAGCGTTTCGAGCCAAAGTGTGTCTGCGCCAATTTGAATGTCATATTCTTCCCATTCGACAGTCCATCCATTATCAGCGATTTTTGCAGTGGAAAAAACGGCCATGTCCTGTAAGGGTGAAAGTCCTGGAAGCCTCCGGATGTCATCTGCCAGGAATACGATGGCCCGCTGTCCGTCAATAAATGTGATATCCAGTTTATAGCCTGACAAAGCCAGCACGCGCTGTAATCTGGGACGTTTCATGAATGCCATTTCTTCCATTCCTTGATTAATTCATCACGGTGTTCGGCAACCCATTGCAAAACTTCTTCTGCCAGATCAGAAGGCCAATCACCTTCTGTTACGGAAATTGTTTGCAAATCTATGGATACGCTGATTTCGCCTCCGACAAGATGCACATGCATGGGAAAGTGATCTTTTTCACGCAACTGCAGACGGTATTTGTTCTGGAATCGCTTTTTGGTTGTCATTTTTTATGTTGCGTTTCCATTTTGTCAGAAGATCAGCTCTCCCCAGCAGGGTTCGGCCAGGAGCAGGTCGTCCTCATCCGGTTCGCTCCGGTTGATGCCGCCCAGTTGATCCGCGACATCAGACCAGGACCGCAATTGCATGCAGACCCGGTCGCCCGGGCGCAGCCGGGCTGCGGACGTCCACTGGTTGTTTTTCATGCTGTGTATATACACCAGTGCCTGTTTATAATTCAATGACGGATTCCCGGAGCGGATGTCCGTCAGATAAACCGATGCAATATGTTCGGAATAGGGGACCGAGCCGGGCAGTGGAATTGATGAAACAGATTCCACAATGCCGGAAACGGTCCAGACCTCTCCGGGTTCCGGAACAATGAATGATCGGTCTGTTTCGGATTCGTCCAGTTTCAGTTCAATCGGCTGCCAGTCTCCAAACGCCAGTTCCCGAACCGAAAACTGCCAGATGACCATTTTTTTTTCAGCCAGCCGGTCCTTTCCCCGGGCAAGTGACTGGCTCAATATCCGTCTTCCGGCAATGGCGCCGGCATCATTTTGAACAATCCGGTCCAGTGGCTGCTTCAGATAATATGAAAGCTGTTCGGCAAACCCGGCGGACCCACCCCAACCCATGGCCTCCAGTGAGTAGATGTTGCTGAAGCTGTCGCCCATCAGCAAAATGTCGGCAGAAGGTGATTCCCGCCACGGCCCCTGACCCGGAATGGTCACCGCGTTGATGCTTACGGTTTCCGGGGGGTAGCCTGTCGATGCCACGCCGGGATTCAGCATGACGGCAATATCCCCCCGGGCGCTGATGGTGTGTTCCTGGCGATCGGGCCCGAGTGCTCCGGGACCGGAATCCGGTCGAATCTCGTCTGCCAGAGCCGATGCGACTGCCTCCATGGCCCGGGGCGTCCAGTGGGTATCGGTTTTCAGGTAGCCGGATTCATGTGTCCGGTTTTTCAGGTTCATCAGAACCGGATGGGCGTCAAAAACCCGGATATCCCGATTGCGGAGCGCCTGAAGCCAGGCTGCATAAGCGGGGGGCAAGAGCGGTTGGTTCCGGCTGACATACCCGTTCCACAAAAACCCGGGTTCTATCGAAGGCTTTACGGGTGTGGGCGCCACCACAAGCGAAATGCCGCGGGCGGCCAGTTGACGATGAAAATCGACTATGGTTTCAACTGAGTCGGCCAGTTTCGATGAACGATCTGTCAGATACCCGACATCCTGCCGATAATACAGCCATCCATCATGCCCGATCAGTACATTTTCACCACCAAGCCCCAGCCGATGATACAGCGGAAGCAGCAGATTCAGCATGATCGGCCTGAGAAAGGATGTTTCCTCAAGATTATGCTCGATATCGTGAATCTGTTTCAGAATCCGTTCGCTCCAATTCCCGATTTGGCGAAACAGGCCGGGATCAGACCGGACCGGGCTGTCGTAGATTGGATCGGACAACGCACTCAATTCCGGGCAGTGCGCCATCTGGTTTCCCGGCTGGCTGGAAACGCGATGCGTATCCAGAACAAGCTGTACAACCGGGACCATGCCGGCCGAGAACAGAAAAAATATAATCAGCACAAGCGCGCATTGACGGGGAAAAACCATTATTCCATCTCCAAAGTCCGGTTCAGGAATGGTGGTGATATTTTCGTCCCATGTCTTTTTTGATAAATGTTCATAAATAACAGTTCGGGAAAAGACCAAAAGACATCATTTGTCTGAAAAATAGACGTTTTCCGGCTTCAATTCATAGGTCCAGGGTGCGCCGGAATTCTTCCAGCCGTTCAGCACCCGTTTGCCATTAAAATAGCTTTCCGGATCTTTCAACACATCACCTTCAAATCCGTCCGTAATATTATACACATTGGTGAATCCGATTTTGGCCAGGCGTTCGACCGAAGCGGCACTGCGATGACCAGACCGGCACATGATCATGATGGTATCACCGGCTTTAAAGCGTTTTTGAATCTGCACCTCAAAATCCGGATTTTCGGTCATGCCATAGGTCTTTTTCTCGGCATCGAATTTCAGGGTATTCATTCGGGATGGAATATTGACTGCCATGGGGGCATGCCCGACATACGCATATTCTTCAACGGATCGGCAATCCAGAATGGTCACTTTATCCGGGCTGGCTTTCCAGGCGTCATATGCCTGGGCCGACGTGACATATTTTCCCAGGCTTGTATGCTTTTTGGGATCTGCCGGTGGCGCGCCATCTGCTGCGAATGCCATTCCAGTTGATGCGATAAACAGAAACAAGAGTGTGATATAAATAACCAAACGATTTTTCATCATTTTCCTCCATTTTCAGTGTAGTTTTTCCCGAACTGTTTTTTGAGCGGATTGCGTCAAAAAATGAAGTAAATAAATGGATTATAGGCCTGGGTGGTCAAAACTGCAATCGATATCCAGAACATCAGGGCACACCAGACCATTTTTTTCCAGCTCATCCGCCGGGTGAACTCATCGGCCTGTGGACTGGTTCCGGTGATCATCGCGGCAATGGCAATTGTGCCCGCAAAATAGGGCTGATACACAATACCTTTCAGAAGCGCCGCGCTTTCGGAAGGCATCAGGATTCCAAACATGGCCTGAAAATACTGCACGGCATGGATCATGTCGTCCGCCCGGAACAGCACCCAGGTCAGAACAACCAGAACAAAGGTCGATGCAATTTTAACGGGCCGGGGCAGGGCGCTATAGAGTGGCTGTTTTCCCATGGCCCGTTCCGCACATAGCAGCAATCCATGCACCCCGCCCCAGATCACAAAATGCCACGCCGCCCCGTGCCACAGGCCTCCCAACAGCATGACAATCAGGAGATTGGCATACGTTCTTATGGATGATTTCCGGTTGCCGCCCAGTGAGATATACAGATAATCCCGCAGCCAGGTGGACAGGGATATATGCCATCTGCGCCAAAATTCGGTGATGGAGGCCGAACGATACGGCGAATCAAAATTTTTGGGAAAGACAAACCCCAGCATCAGCCCCAGGCCGATGGCCATGTCCGAATATCCGCTGAAGTCAAAATAAATCTGGAATGAATAGGCCAGCGCCCCGTACCAGGCATCCAGGGCATGCAGGGATTGGGCGCCAAATGTCCAGTCCGCCACCTGACCGCAGGGATTGGCGATGAGCACCTTTTTTGAAAGTCCCAGGCAGAAACAGGCAACGCCCCGGGAAAATTTTTCACGGGTATGGGTTCGGGTCGCCAGTTGCTCTGCGATATCGGCAAACCGGATGATGGGGCCGGCCACAAGCTGTGGAAACATGGACACATAACAGGCAAAATCAACAAAATTGTGTATGGCCCGAACTTTTTCCCGATATACATCGATGGTATAGCTCATGGACTGGAATGTATAAAAACTGATCCCAAGCGGCAGCGTCACCCGGAATGCCATATCCAGAAACGGGGATGGGATCTCTGCGGCGGCAAGGGCCCATCGGACCGAGTCCAGTCCAAAGTTGAAATACTTGAAGAACCCGAGCAGGGAAAGGTTGGAAATCAGCGAAACAGTCAGCGCGCGCTTTCGAATCCGGTTTCGGGATGTTTCAGACGGGCTGTCGGATGTATGACTCTCAATGATTCGGCCACACACATAATCGATAATGGTGGATCCGGCCATGACCAGGATGAACAGGGGATTGGACCAGCCATAAAAAAAATAGCTGAACAGGGTCAGTACGGCGTGACGGTATCGGGCCGGTGTGGCGTAATAACCGAGGAGTGCGGCAGGCAGAAAATAGAAGATGAAAATATGGGAGCTGAAGACCATTGCATTGCTATCGGGTCATGTCAATGAACAGGGGAAGGTCCCAGACATCCATATCCTGGATCATGCGCTCGCTTTCCAGGTCCGGATGGGATGCCATGTCCTCCAGGGCCATCCGATACGACTGGCCGGTTGTCCGGGAAAAATCGGCAATCACGGCATAATCCTGAATCACCCAATGGGCCACCAGAATTTTGGAACCGGCAGCCAGGTTGCCAACCGGGGTCAATATTTCGTATCGATAAACTGCCAGCGCCCGGGAATAAGGTGCAATGGATGCCGGATCAGGCGTTTCGCTTTTTTCCAGCAGTCTGGCATGGACCTGAATCCGTTTTGGAACATTGCGGTTTTTTGAATTCGCCGAGGATCGATCCGGGCCAGAAAGCCGGGATCGGTCAAGAGTCACCTTCTCGCCGCCTTCAATCCAGGCATCCGGGAAAAAATCAGCCTTATCATTTCGTGTAATTCTGGCCCATGTCCTGACTGTTTTCATGTCATTTGAAAACCGACCCAGATACACCTCGACGCCGGCGCCGCCGCCCCGGATATTGTTCACGCCTGTCTTGATTTTGTAAGGGCCGGTCATTGCAAAAACAAAGGGATGATTGCTCCACCTGGGGTGATACACCTCATAACCCGCGATATCCGGGACCCCTGTGATATTCACACGCCAGGACTTTTGGTTGCCATCGGTATGCAGAATCAGATTCCGGTGCTGGCCGTCAAACATCCACATCAGATAACTGTTGTCCGGGGACAGGGAGGTCCAGCATCCCTTTCCATATTCCTGCCAGGATTGGTTGGGAAGTCTGGCCACGCCGACAGCGGGCCAGGGGAATGTGCCGCTGGCCCGTGAACCGTCCGCTGAAACCTGAAAATTATCCGGGTTTATCGGAGAAATGTTCCAAACCGGTTCGACCGTTTGGGGATCATCGATGCAAAAGCGTACCACCTGTTCAAACTGATCCCCCTTGCCTTTTTGAGGATTCCGCCCGGCATAAACCCAATCTGTTCCGGTTGCCGGATCCTGCCATACATCTACGGCCATGCCTGCACCAATTACCCGATGTCCGGTCCCATCCCAGTTGATCACATGAATTTGTGCTTCCGGGTGGCCGAAGGAAAACACGATTCGACCACCTGACGGTGTAATCAACGGTTTTCGGTAGGAACCGATTTCCGGCATAATGGCGCGTTCACCGTGTTTATCCCCGGAATCCCATCCCATCAGTTTCAAGCGGTTTCCCTGAGCCATGACGTCCAGGCCGTTGCCCTGATCCTGAAGCCATACCACGCGGGTTCGGGCATCCGTCAGTGCCGGAATATCCGCACAAACGTCTCCAAGCCCAACCGGCACGTATGCAATCCATTGTAAAAACACCATCAACAAACGGATGGTTAATGCCATTCCAATCGAATTTCCAGTGGAGGACATATATTCAACTCGATGATTTCATAACGATAACATCCCAATCAGGGTATTCTTCCGGAGTCCACATGCGGTTCTTTTGACAAAACCGGGGGGACATCCTCAAAAAAAGACCATATGGCGGCAGGCACCAGTGAAAACAGAAATGTCAGATAGGCGACAAGGCTCAGTATGAGCGATGTGGAATAATCCACGTGCATCATCCCAAACAGAAAAATATTGGCGCCTTCCCGAATGCCAAGGCCATCAAAGGACAGCGGCAGGCGTTCAGCAAATGTACTGATGGGAATCACCGCCAGGCAGTCCATGAAACCGATGGGCAGTTTCAGGGATTGGGCGGAGAAATATATCACCAGAACCGGAAAAAATTGCTCCAGAAGCGACAATGACAAAAACCGGACAAAAACAGCTCGCCGGTCTTTGAAACGGGAGAATGCCTCATAATAGTTATCCATGTGAATTCGCGAGAAAACAGATTGTATCCGCAATCTTTTCAGCGCAACATTTCTAACGCCCTCATGAAACAACAACCATAGAATCAAAAACAGAAAACCGGACACCATCAGAAATATATCAATCATCTGCCCGCCGGCCTTCAGTCCGGACAGTCGTGCCGCCAACAGACACAGGCTGACCAGAATCAGAGAACCCGTCGCGATCATGCCCAAAAACCGCTCCAACAGAATACAAGCGATTATATCTGCGTTGGAAGCGCCATATTGTTTGATCCGCCAGAAACGCAGGATATCCGGACCGACGCCAAACGGAACAATCAGTCCCTGCAGGCTGCTGACATAGTAAATCCGGAATATGTCCCGTACTGAAATCCGAATCGAAGCCGCGTTCAGAATCAGGCGGAATTTGTAGCCCATCAGAAGACGGTCCAGAATGCAGACAAAAAAGGCGATGATCAGAAATCCGGGGACAGCCCGGGACAGGATCGTTTTGGCTTTTGAAACGTCTATAAACTGAACAAGCACCGTCAGAATAACGATGCTGATTCCCATTTGCAACACACTTTTTGTGACTCTGCTCAATGACAATTCCTTTTGCCTGTTCACATAACGCTTCGAATGATCCGCCACCACAGATCAAAAACTGAAAAAAGAATCCGGCTGATTTGAAGAGTCATACCATTACCGGAGAGTTGCCTGGGAACGAACATGACACCCGATTTCAGCCAGTCCCTATCCGTGATTTGCTTGTGCGGTTGAAAGCGATTTCGTTTCAACCGGATTGACGGCCAGCTTTGAATGACATGGGCCAGTCCCTTCAGATAATCCCGGATTCCACCCTTAAACAGAACCAGCATGATCTGGCCCAGCTCAAAAACAGCCAGCATGGGCAGAAACAATGCCAGGGATCGCCAGGAATACAATTTCAGCATAAAAAACCATCTGTTTCTGGCCTGATAAAATACCTTGGATGTCCCTCGGGATTTGCTTTGATGATAAACAACCGCCGATGGTGCGTTGACGCACCGGTACCCCATCAGGGTCAGACGGATACAAAAATCGCCATCTTCCCAGTTAAAAAAATAATCTTCATCAAATCCGCCGGCATCAATTGCCGGCATCCGCATGACCATCATGGCTGCACCCGAAACCGTATCGAACACCTCAAATTCCGGACGGCGATCTGCTGGATGGGGCGGCTGCCTGGAAATGAAGCTGCCCAGATAATGAATCCATCCCCCATTGTAATGATGGGCATCCGGGTCCTGATGATCCCGAATTTCCGGATGGCAGAGCGTAATTTCGGGATGGCTTCCCATAATCCGGACCAGTTTACCCACAACATCCGGTTCCAGAACAATATCATTATCCAGAAACAGAATATAGGGGGTATCCACATGATTCAGAATCACATTTCGTGCAGCAGCGGGCCCTCTGTTTCTGTCCATGTGAATGCATTTGAGGCCGGGATAACGTTTTTGAATTGCTTCCGGGCTGCCATCGGTTGAAGCATTGTCAACGACCAGTATTTGGATTTCGGAATAATCCTGAACGAGAACGGATTCAATTACGGAAAACAGGGTTCCGGAACCGTTGTAATTGACGATTCCGACTGTTACGGCCGGATGTGAAATATCATGCGTCATGTCAATCCATACTAATAGATGTGTATTCGCTGCATTCTTCGACGGAGCTTGGCCGAAAAAATGTCTGCGAGCGATTTTCTTCCTTTTCCGGGCAAGCGGAAAATATAATCATTTTTAATTCTCGGAATATAAAATGGCGAATCGCCTGCCCGGCTGGTTCGTCGTCCAGGCGGTATGACCCAGAAATTGCTGATATAACCCGACCTCTGACTCAGTCTGACGGCCAAACGACTGCCGATACCATATGGATAACACAGATGCGCGACATCTTTACCCAGTTTTTGTGAAAGGATCTTCCGTGAAAGGGACAGACTTTCCAGAATTCGGGTTTCCTGCTCCTGATGGGATTCCGTATCAAAAGAAAAGGATTTTTG
This sequence comes from Desulfatirhabdiaceae bacterium, assembly GCA_050179135.1. GTDB lineage: Bacteria > Desulfobacterota > Desulfobacteria > Desulfobacterales > Desulfatirhabdiaceae > UBA4064. The sequence goes on from JBFXFK010000035.1 coordinate 19,452, forward strand.
AATCGTCAGATGATAAACCGTCAGAAGCTCCCGTCGCCATCCCGATTGCTGAAAAAACTGTTCTCCGCCCCGATCATCGACATATGACATACAGCGGGCCAGAATTTCCGGGTCGGGTTTGATCATTGGGCGATCTTCAAAACGGGATGAATGACGGTATAAAGGCGTTCCCAATTGAAGGCGGTTGGTGTATCGTCCGTTCTCCCAGTGCCAGGGAATATCGAGATGAAGCGGATTGACATCAAATCCGGGATGAAAAAAATCAAATACTTCGGGGCCGGTGAATATCCGATCATGGCGATGGGAATGAGACTGTATATCCATCAGACCACTGGTGTCCATTTCAGCCAGTTCATTCCAGGTCAGCCATCTTCGTTCGCTGGTTTTCACTGGCTGATCATCGATATAAGCGGGGACGACAAAGCCAATTCCACAAAACCCGTATTTTTTGAGCAGCGGGCAGACATCCGTAAACCAGCTTGAATCCCCGTCATCCCACGTCAACAGCACGGACCGGGGGGTAATACGGATTGTTCCGGACAAAAATCCCATGAATTCGTTCAGGCTCAGACTCCGGTAACCGTTTTGCTTCAGATACGCAAATTGCGTTTCCAGAACAACCGGGTCATCCTGATGAAACATGAAGACCGGCACCTCATCCACCAGTTGCGCCGGATGGAATTCAGATACAAAAGAAGGATAATGCCCCCGCAACAGTCGGCTCAGTTCGATAGGCGCTTCCCGGATCGTTCGAATAATTTTTCGGCTGATCACGCCATGTCACCGGAAACCGCGCCGCGAATGATCCGGGCCGGCACACCTGCTGCCACACAATAATCCGGAAGATTGCCGGTAACTACGGCTCCTGCACCGATCACACATCCCCTGCCAATGGATACCCCATCCAGAACAATGACACCTGCGCCCAGCCATGATCCTTCACCAATGGTGATTTTTCCCCGGGTGAAAGTTCCTTGATCCATGATGGGAAGACGGGGGTTATTCATATGATACCGGGCGCCGCCGATGTAGCAGTGTCCGGCGATCAGGACGGATGCCTCAAGAAAAATTCCGTTGACCGACGTCAAAATCGTATCGCATCCGATATCAGCCCGGTCACCGATATCAATCGAACCGGTTTTCCCCTGAATGACGCAGTTTCGCGAAATAATGCAGCGGTCTCCCAGTCGAATGTCCGCACCCGCGGCATCCAGGAGCACATCGTCGTCAATCGACACCTGTGATCCGATAAAGATTCGATTGGGATGCCGGACAGCGATTCCTTTTCCCAGAATCACGCCTTTGCCCACCGCCCGGAACAAAGGTCCGTACCCCCATCGTCGCAGCAGATACCCAACACCGCCGCCCATGTTTGCAGCAAGCATGGATACCATCTCATAGCGGACAAACTGTGCAAGGGAGATGTCTCCGACTGCTTTGTTCCGGTATCGTTGCATGACGGACTGTCTGCCGTGATGCAGTTGGTCGATCAATGGGGTTTTGATGAAATCGGTTTCCGGTTTTTGGACCGTCATCCCACCTCCAGACTCCCAATCTTTGTCAACCCGTGATGCGTTTTTCGATCCATTCATAAAATCGGAAAAGCTTTCCCTGATAGGCGGAAAGCGTGTAGTCCTGAACCACACGCGCTCTGGCATTGGCAGCCAGCCGTTTCTGCAATTGTCTGTCCGTGATCAGCCGAATCATTCCTTTTGACATGGATTCCGGGTCCGGGTTGACCAGAACGGAAATCTCCGAATCCAGAACTTGTGTATGCGTGGGGAGATCCGTGGCCAGAATGGCCTTTCCGGAATCCAGATAGGAATAGATTTTCATGGGTGTGTTGTTTCCCCGAATCCGGGGAGACACCAAAATATCGGCCAGGGACAGATAAGCCCCAAGTTCTTCGACCGGTCTGGATCCGACAAACACGGTTTGCCGATCGATACCCAGTTTCCGGGATCGATTCCGGTATTCATTCACATCATCCACGGTTCCGCCAACAATCACCAGTATGGCATCTGTCAAGGATTGGCAGACAAGCCGGAAGCTCTCCAGCAGCAGATCGATCCCCTGGTAGGTCTCCAGATTTCCGACATACATGACAACCGGGGATCCCGGGGCGATGGGCAGGGATACCGGTTTGGCGGACTGGTTATCGAGCAGCGTGATATCTTCCAGCCGTTGAATCCATTTTTCGGGTGAATATTCCCGAACCTTGTTCTCGATTTCCTGACAGACCGTGATGATTCCGATGCTTCCCCGAATCACGAATTTTTCAAGACGTTCCATCAAAAAAGAAAACGGCTGAATGAACGGGTATTTCTCGGTCATCTGGCTGGACAGTAGCGAATCCATATCATAAATATAGGGAATTTTCAAACGGCTACTCAGATAGGATGCGATGAAAACCGATTCTTCCACTGCATGGATCACGTCGAACTGCTCCTGCTGGATCAGAAATCCGGCATAGATCGCCATCAGCATATCGTACAGAAGCTTTTTCCATGAAAATCCGGGTTTGATGTGGTTGACCCCGGCCAGATGCGGTAGCCGGACTATCCGGCTGTTGGGAATGTGTGGATCTTCTCCTTCCGGATAGGTCAGCAGGGTGATCTGATGATTCCGGGATGCCAGTGACTCCACCATCAGCTTGTCGGCGATGGGTGTTCCCCGGTTCTGAAAAAACGGATGGGGCGCCAGAAAGAGTATTTTCATGGCTGTTCTATTCTCCGGTCATATATCGTTTTAAACCAATAACCCCTGTTGCCTGTACCATTCAGCGGTCCGTCTCAGGCCGTCATCCAGGTTGACCCTGGGATGATATCCCAGAATGTTTTTCGCTTTTGAAATGTCAAACGCCCGGCTTTTGATAAAAAAATCTACCCGTCTCGGATAAATCGGCGGAGAAATGCCAAACGGCCGACATATCCGCTCGCACAGCCAGGCGGCCAGCCAGACCGGCTGGGCCGGAATGCGGATTCGGGAGACCGATGTGTTCAACACGCGGGCTATCCGGTTAACCAGTTCCTGAAGGGTGACATACTCTTCCCCGCCGATGGTAAAAATTTCACCTGCTGCATCCCGTGTCTCACCGGCATGGACAAATCCCTCAGCCACATCCTCGACATAGGTCATATGATAATAAGTTTTGCCGGTTCCGATCATTCGAAACGAGCCGTTCTGAATATGCCGGAACAGCTTCAAAAAGCGGGTATCTCCGGGACCATAAATGCCGGAGGGACGCACCACCACGCCATTGAGCTTTTTCTGTCTGAAATAATCCATGGCCAGAAGTTCCGCCTCCAGTTTGGATTCCTGGTAGTGATCTCCCGGATCATACGGAAAGTCTTCGGTTGCAGGCGGATTTTTGATGTGGCCCTGAACGCCGACCGTACTGCAATGCACAAACCGGCGGACATTCGATGAAACCGCTGCGTCAAGCAGTTTTCGTGTGCCGCCGACATTCACATCCCAGAAATATTTCCGGCTGACGTTTTCATTCCGATAAATCGCGGCGATATGATAAACCGTATCGATTCCATTCATGATATCGGAAAAGCGGTTGTCAACGGCCAGATCCGCATATGCCAGCTCGACCGGTATGCCTTGCAGCAGTATAAGATCGGAAGAGGTCCTGACCAGTCCGCGGACCTGGTACCCGTTTTCAATCAACTGTTTGCATAAATAGCTTCCGGTAAATCCGTTTGCACCCGTTACCAATGCTGTTTTCATAAAGGTTTTATATCTTTTCCCAAACCGATCAATTTTTCTGTCCACCGTCATAATGTCGTTTCAGGCGATCCATCTCATCAGCAGATCGACCGGAATTCCACCCAAACAGGTCACATATAACTTCACCAACCGACATGGCCTGCCTCAGGGTATCGCCGATGGTTGTCCGGCGAACCATCAGATCGTCCAGATGCAACACGGATTCGCCCTGAATAATCCGTAACAGCTCCGGTTTCCAGGATTCATCATTTTGACAGATATCCCATTTCAACCGGTTATCTGTCACAGGTTGAGATATCGGACGGCAGGCAGATAAGGGATGCTTTCCCTTCATATGCCCGGGGAATATCTGACGCAGCGTTTTTTCGGCAACCCGACGGGCGGTTGTAAATTTGACGCCACTGACGCTGAATAACCCGAGCGGACCGTCATGACAAGAATGATCGATAATGACTTCCCGATCCGCCGGCTGATCGGGTTGTGCAGCTTTGGCGGGCATAAGGCCGGAATAAATCCTCAGGATGTCTTCAACGTCGGCATTCAGGCCGGGTATGCACTGATTGATGTCCTGAAGAAATCGGCGAATCGATGATAGCCCGGGCACCGGATTTCGAACAATCCCATCCCACGGTTCATGAACGGTTCCGGCAAAGATCAGACCTTTCCAGGGTCTGATGAAACAGGTTCTGGCGCCGGCCCGATCCGGGGTCAGGGCCAGGGCATGATCCGAAACCGCGTTTTTGTTCAGCAGAACATTCCATGCGATGGAACTTCGAAACAATTGACTGAAATTCCTGTGAAAACGTGCAGAAATCTGTCTGCACCAGGGGCCGGCAGCATTGACCACCACCGGCGCACGAAATTCACAGACATTACCGCCTTCATAGTCCTTGGCACGAACCCCGATCACATTGCCGCGATCGGTCAACAGTTCTTCTGCGCCACAGTAATTCACAGCCGTCGCCCCCAGCGAGCAGGCCCACTTGAGTATTTCGATTGTCAAAATCTGGGAATCATCCATGGCGCCATCAAACCAGATCGCGCCACCTTTCAATCCCGGCTTGTTGACTTCCGGAAATATCCGTGTGACTTGAGAAGAAGGAACGATTCTCCCGCACGGCAGCATATTTTCCGGAAGAACCCGTTCATTTCTACGAAACGACAGCAGATCGTTCAACAACAGCGCAGGGAAAAACACAGACGGTCGATATGGGCCATTTCCATAAAGCGGCATCAGGCAGGGGATTGGTTTGACAAATTCCGGAAAATTCTGAAAAAACCATCGCCGTTCCAAAACAGATTCCATATATCGCTTGAAATCAAAATGTTGAAGATATCGGAGTCCGCCATGAATGATACGCAGGCTGTTGAAACTGGTTGCACCGCCGAAATCATCCCGCTCAAGAAGAAGGCTTTTCAATCCAATCTGGGATGCGGTAAGGGACAGCGTGATGCCGTATATTCCCCCGCCGACAATGATCAGGTCATATGTATTTCGGGATGCGTGATTTATGTTTCGATTGATCATTTGAATAAAATCGAATAAATGCTTGACTTGTCGATACGTTCGTTTTATAGGTTTCTAAATAATAACTGAATATTTTATTGTCTATTTACATAATAACACAGATTACTTCAAGGAAAATTTTCATGAGTGTGCAATCGCAGGGAGGACGTCCCAGGAAATTTGAGGAGTCAAGCCGGGTGGTAACGGTCACACTTCCCGAAAGAACATTGAAAAATCTGGAATCCATTGATACGGACCGAGCCAAAGCAATCGTCAAGGCCGTGGACAGGACACTGTCTCATACCGCTGAATCCAGTAAAGAGATTGTCGATCTGGTGGAGGTGGCGTCCAATACCGCCATTATCGTGGTGGGACCCAGTGCTTCCCTGCGCAGCATTTCATGGCTCAGGCTGGTTGAAATTGCACCGGAACGTTTTCTGATCGTGATCCCCAGGGGCACTCGTGCTGAAAAGTTGGAGTTGACCATTCTCGATCTGCTCGATACGCTTTCATCCGATGATCAGTACGAACGCTCCCTGCTGGAGGAACTTCGCAGGCTGATTCGGTCCCTGCGTCACAGCAATCGGATTGAACAATCTGAAATCATGATGATTTCCATGAAAGAATCCAAAAAGAAACAGAACTGACAAGAACTATCCGCTTCTCATGAATCTGCCGATAATCGGCGAACCCAACCAGCGGGTCAGCTTCAGTTTTTGGCTGACCGACTCTATCCATTGGGATTGTCTGTCTGACTGGAATTTCCGGTGGATCACCATGGGGATGAAAAATTCCGGATAAAATTCCGGTTCTCCAAAATGATGGGTCATAAATTCGTGACAGATCTGTTTCCTGGAAAAAAGGGCGAACGGCCGTGTGTTGCCTTCGGACTCTTTTTTGAGGTGAAACAGCAGGTCATACAGAATATTGAAACTTCGAATGTCCGGATAATCCACGATCACCATCTTGTCGGCAACCCGGCACAGCTCGGACACCAGTGCCTGCCATTTTTTTAAATGGGGAAGCAGCCGAAAGGCAATGGCCACATCAAATTGTCTGTCTCGAAAAGGCAGCGGGTATAACTGACATGTCTCATATTCAAAACCTCCTGGCGGCAAATACCGATCCAGCCGATTTCTGCAGGAATCATGGCTGCCGGTAACCGTAACGTTAAATCCGTTGTGAACCAGCGGAATGGCCAGTTGTGCATGCCCCCCGCCCACATCCAGCACCGAGCATCCAGGATGTCTTTTCAGCAGGGACAAGGTGATTCGGGCTTGAACATCCAGAAAATATGCCCCTGTTTCTCCGGAAAACCGTCCGGCGTAATCATCTGATGCGGTTTCAATATCCGGGGTCTCCGGCATTGTGGTCTTTGGCAGGTGAATGGTTGTCAGGGAAATCCCCCTTTTGTTTCGTCTCAATTCAATCTGATTTTGGATAAACCGGGATAGCTTTTCCGGTGCGCCGAAGGATATCCCGGGTATCGCGGCATTCATCAGAACGGATTTCAATTGTTTACCGGGATGGCGCATATCCTGTTTTTCTGAAATCCGAAAGGCCATTCCATAACTGCCGGCCCGGGTTTGTTCGGAAATCATGGGCAGGGTGTCTGAGCCGGGCAGAATACGAAGTTGCTTCAGAACCGCCTCCCTGAAAGGATGTGGCGCGGGCAGTATATTGGGTCGATGTCGGGTCTCCCCCAAAAAAAATGTGTCCGGCGCCGCTGTCCTTATCAATTCAATCAATATCCGGCCACGTTTTCCCAGCCATTTCCCAAATCCCCAGGGGACCACCGGAATTCCTCCTGCTTTTTGGATGGCATGAACTGTCTCTGAAAGTGTCCGCCCGTCATCCATGTGTTGCGCACAAAAAAGGGACAGCACCTCCAGTTTTTCAGCCGTCACGATTTGCTCGCCGGCAACCAGATAAAGACTTTGAAATTTCCCGTTCTCAAATCGAAGACAACACGGATCACCCGTCAGTTCCGGTTTCCAGTTTCCGATTCTTTTTTGATCGACGGCAGCCTGTTTCCACATCGGAAACATCTTTTCCGTCTCCACTTCGGTCAAAAGCAAAAAGCCGGCAAACTTTTCCGTACCATACCGATCGATGCTTATCGCCCGAAAGTTATTCCAGGCTGCTGTCAGAAACAACTCCGGATCGTATCCCGGACGAAAATGGACATGGCCATCCATCAATAACAAAAAATGCTCTGTATCGGTCATACCCTGACACCCCTGTTCCGGTGTATGGCAACAATGGCGCATGCCATCGACACCAGCAGCGCCGCATAGAATACGAGAAACCACCGGTCAGATGTGATCCGCATGAGGACATGCGACAGTGTTTTCATGCCATAAATATTTTTTCCGGATGAATAAACGATCTTTTGCGGAACAAGATGTCGCATGGATTGAATGTCGGTTCCTATCAGTCTGGCGTCGAGAAGTTGAATCGGACTGATATCAGCGGAATCAAAATCCAGCCGAATGGTTTTTAGCATTTCCGCTTTCGGCAGTACCGCAAGCGGAATAACAAATTCAACCGGTCCTTGATCCGGGATCACACAAAACCGAAAGGATTTCTTTTCATCGAAGCCCTGTACATACGTGCTCCAGAAAAGCTGCATTCGGCATTCTCGGGCTTTGCTATTTGAAAATGACATGCGGAAATGGATACCGGTTACCCGGTTTGCCAGGACATTCAGATCGGAAAACAGGATATGCGGATCATCTCCCGAGACTTCAAATGCTTCGGAAGAAAGTAGCTTGAGATCATGAAGGGTATAGGCGTTTTTCTGTGCAATATCCGGAAGCACGGATTTTTGAATCACCGGATAAACCAGATCTCCGGGGATCAAGTCGGCCATGTCCATTGACACCTGATCCAACAGGTCTGCCTCAAGAACCTCGAAGACACATCCGCTGCATCCATCCATAAAATCCAGTCGGATGGTTTGCAGGGTTTCGTTCCGAAACGATTCGCCCAGATGCCCTGCAAATGGGATAAATATCCTTTTTCCCCCCGAAACGGTTTCAACAGTAAATTTAAAGCTGTTATTTTGGCCATATCCCTGCCGGTCCGTACTGAAAAAAATCTGAAAATCCACATTTGCCAACTGAGTCTGAACCGCCAATTGAAGATATACACCCGCAATATCGGATAAGGGCCGGTTGAGAACCGGGCTGATGATATAAGGATCGGAGCCGGTTACCTTGAACCGGGTGGGGGAAAGCGGTTTTACATTGTGCGTTTTCCATTCTTCGGTCGGTAACAGGGAGACAGGATATGTTTTGCCTGCGGCGTCAGTGTGCATCGTTCCAGTTACGAGAAAGCTGACCCCGATAACAACAGTCAATATGATTTTGTCAATGAGTGACATGGACAGGCCTTTTACACATTTTATAAATCAGATACAGGATGCATGCCGCATACCCGTTTCGACATATCCATATGGCCGTACTCAGGCTGATCAGGGATTTGGGCCCGAAACGGGCGGCATAAATCTTTGGGATGTTAGGAAAACCCGAAAAGTCGATTGACAGGGGAGATGCCAGAAACAGGGTAAATACCCCTGAGTCGGTCATAAACAGCCAGGTGACAATCCAGGTACAGCAATACACCACAAACGGTTTTAGGATGTCCCGGTCATAAACCATCATGAGAATCGGAAACAGAATCATCCAGGAAACATAATGGGCGCTGTGTGCCACAATCATCAGAAAGAAGAGGACACACAGGCCGGATGACAGGACAAACCGGAAAAATATTCCTCTGGCAATTTCGATATTGGCCAGACCAATACACACATACGAAAATATGAAGGGAAGAAACCAGTTGAACTGAAACGCAAAAAACGCGTGAGCCGATTCCAGGTCGCTGCCTGGAGCGACGTCCGGCATCCGATATTCATACACGTTTTTGATCCACGCCGGGATGACATAAAAACAGGCCAGCAGTATGACCGAAGGAATAACGGTTTTAAAGACGGCTTTGCGGCTGATTGGAAATTCCATTATGGAGAGACAGAAAAAAGGAACATAAATGATAATGATTTCCCGACAGTTCAAGGCAATGCCCAGACAGATTGCAGCCAGAAGTATCCGGTTTTTCATGATCATCCAGCATGAAACCGCGATAAAAAAAATGGGAATGGACTCGAACCGGCCAAAAATATAAAATGCATACAGGGTGACGGGATTGAAGAGCCACAGCTTGATCGCCAAAGTCTGTTTTTCTTTGCCTGCCATGATCCGTGAAATGACCAGAGCCGTTCCCATGTCTGCCATCAGATAAGGTATTTTCAGTAGAAACAGGGTCCTGAAAACCTGGGGGTTGTTAACAAAAAAAAAATAGTCCTGGAGAGAGGCTGTAGAGTGGGCGAGTTGTCCAAATGAAAGCATTGAATCCGCATTCGGAATGAGCGGCAGAAAAAGCCTTAAACAAATGAATTCGATGATTACAACAACGATTCGCCCCAGATAACGGGTACAGTCCTGTGTGATGACAATCTGATAAATCCGGCCGTATTCGGAGAGAAAATCCACATGCGCAAAAAAAGGCATCAGCATCAGACGGATGAGAATGCCCCATGCCATAAGCCACAACAGGGGATGGTAAACCGTTGATTTTTGTGCAGAAGAAAAAATTGATTTGATCGACATATTTCTCAAGGGTCGAATGATTTATCCTGATAAGAACGGACAATATGCCAAACGGTATGGGTATTCGACATAGCTTTCAAGATAAAGATTTTTGGTGCGTTATCTGTCGGAGACGGCCGAGCAAAGGCCTATCCCCTCCCTGCTGCTTTCACAAAATCATTATCTTGAAAGCTATGGTGATGTCACTTCGATCATCATTGTATGAAATTGTATCCACTATTGACAATGATTTTCGGGATGTTCCCGCATGATTCCACAGGTGTCTGCCGGAAAACCGGCATATCGCTTCCAGGCAAAGACATGGACAACCTATCTTTCCGGGTAGTTGCCTTCAGCCACCGGTCAGCCGTTACCCCGTGTAACCAGTGCTTACCGACGGGTCGAGGGTAAACGCCAGTGTAATCAGAGCGACCCCGATGACCATCGCCTGACAGATGCGTCGCACGACAACCGGTTCGTCGGCCTGCTTCATAATGATTTGTATCCGGCAGCCAGTCCAGAACACATCCCTGCACTTTCAGCGATACCCCCAAATCCGATATAATCAGAAAAAATCCATTGACCAAATCATGGTTATCTTGTATCAACTTTTTAAATAAAAAAACAAATATAAAATATTTTATAAATAATAATAGGAATTCATCAAGGAAAAAATACATGGCTGTAAAAACCCGGGGAGGACGTCCCAAAAAATTTGATGAGTCCAGCCGGGTGGTAACCATAACCCTTCCGGAAAGAACACTGAAAAATCTGGAATCCATTGACAGGGACCGGGCCAGAGCCATTGTAAAGGCCGTTGACAGAACATTGTTTCAGGACAGGGAATCTGATCAGCCACTGGTTGATCTGGTGGAAGCTGCGCCAGGAATTGCAATCATTTTAGTCGGATACAGTTCATCCCTGCGAAGTGTGTCGTGGCTGTAGATGGTGGAGATTACCCCCGAACGGTTTTTGCTTGTCATCCAGCGGGGCATCCGTCCGGAAGAACTGGAGTTGACCATCCTGGACCTGCTGGAAATGCTTCCATTCGATGATCATTATGAAAGGTCTCTGCTGGAACGGCTTCGAAAACTGATTCGCTCGCTTCGCCATGAAAGTCGAATTCAACAATTTGAAATACTCATGATTTCCATAAATGACATCGACTCGGGCGAATAATGGAACCGGAAGGGCGCGGTTGATTCCCGGGAAGGGAAACCGTCATTTTCATGCTGTTGAAACCCCAATCCAACAAGGGTTACGGACGTGATCATTCTAAAAAACATACTGAATGCCGCTGACCGGATTTTGACATTTTTTGAGGACTGGACCCTGTTCATCACCGTTACAGTCGTTTTGGTCGCATTGTTCGTGAATGTAATATTGCGGTATGCATTCAATTATTCCCTTGCCTGGTCGGAAGAGCTGGTTCGTGAGGTCATCATTTACACCACCCTGATCGGATGCAGCGCTGCGGTCAGGAACCGGTCCATGATCAAGGTGGATGTCCTGTTGCAACTGATCCCCAGAACCAGATATCCGCTGATGCTTTTCAGCAATCTGGTTACTCTGATTTTTGCTGTGATGATGCTCTATTACGGCTGGCAGATCGCAGCGCTTCAGGCCGTTACACATCAGAAAACCATTGTTATGCAGATACCGATGGTCTATCTGTATGCACTGATGCCGTTGATGGGCGGCATGATGATGGTACGCACGATTCAGGTCATGACTCAGGATTTTCTGTCGTACCGGG
>JBFXFK010000035.1:31195-35948 GCA_050179135.1 Desulfatirhabdiaceae bacterium
GGATCCACTGTTGCCACAGTTGTGGCCCTTGGGGGATTCATGATTCCGGCATTACGGGAAAACGGGTATCCCGATCCCTACAGCATCGGCGTAATGACCACATCCGGCAATCTGGGGGTGATCATTCCACCAAGTATCGGAATGATTTTATTCAGCATGATCAGCAACTGCTCACTGGAAGCGCTCTTTCTGACCGGATTTGTCCCCGGGATTCTGATTACGGCTGCTACATGCCTGTATACCTATTTTCTATTTAAAAACAATCCCAACATTATCCGGCAACCGATTCCGGGTATCAGCCAGATCTGGGCCACCTTTCGGGAATGTTTCTGGGCGCTCATGCTTCCGGTGGTGATCTTTGCCGGTATTTATTCCGGTGCATTTACAGCGAACGAGGCGGCAGTCGTGGCCTGCATTTATGCCTTTGTTGTAGAGCTGTTTATTCACAAGTCCATGAAGCTGTCTGATGCAAAACGGGTTGTGGTGAATTCTGCAGTCACCTCGGCAACCCTGTTGATCATTGTTGCCGGTGCATCCTGTTTCGGGCGCTATCTGACCATTGAATCCATTCCGGCCAAAATTACCGAGGCGGTAACCGGCAGCATTCATTCGCCAGCCGTATTTTTGTTCGCTATCAACATGATCCTTCTGGTGGTGGGATGTCTGATGGACATCATATCGGCCACGCTGATCATCGGCCCGGTCTGTCTGCCGCTTCTGGCTGCGTTCGGAATCGATCCGATTCATTTCGGACTGCTCATGACCGTTAATCTGGCCATTGGATATACCACGCCACCGGTAGGGGTCAGCCTATATATCACCGGATCAATTGCCAACCGGGATATCCTGTATGTTACCCGGTCGGTCATGCCCTTTCTGATCATACAGATCAGTATTCTTTTTCTGATGACCTATCTGCCGGATGTGGTGTTATGGCTGCCCCGGATTCTGGGATATGAGGTGGGTGTACATTCTGTTGGTGGTGGAATGTAGCCGGAACGTAACCCGTTGGTTTTGGCAGGCGGCAATCCGGTTCTAATCCCGATTTTTAACCACCCGCGCCGGCACGCCCATGCACACGCTGTGTGCCGGCACGGATCGGGTAATGACCGAACCAGAAGCGGCAATGGAACCGGAACCGACTGTCACACCACCATTTATGGTGACATTGGCGCCCAGCCAGACATTGGATTCGATGATGACACCGCCATCCGGCCGGATGCCCTGAAGCCGGATGGGGATATCCAGGCGGTCTGTATGATAGTTTCCGCCGCCCACGATAAAGCATCGCTGGCCGATGATGCCATCCGCCCCGATGGATACCGGGCAGGCGTTGGTGGACTGGATGATGGTTCCCGCATTGATTCCGGTGTCATTACCGATCGTGATTGCGCCGTTTTTGCAGGAGAGCATCACCTGGTTGGACAGAATGACATCATCCCCCAGTACAATTGCATGGGGACTGGAATCATGCCGGGCATCCAGAATGCATCCCTCGCTGATGACCACGCGATTGCCCAGATGAATCCGGTTGGGATGTCGGAGAACGATATGGGACCCGAATGCACATCCCCTGCCACAGGAGCCGAAAAGTCGGGGCCAGAAGCGTTTTCGCAGAAAAAGTCCGGCGGCGCCGGGGATGACCGACAAAAGGGTACACCATTCAAAATACAGAAAAAAGCCGATGGAAGGGCTGCCGACCACGACCTGGCCGTATCGGGACCAGGCTGATCCCCCTTTGGTTATGGCGGAATGGGTTTTTTTCATGATATGGATGTCACAGGCTTGGAGCGGTTACGGATCAGCAGGTATCCCCCGAACAGGGCATAGACCACCAGAATCAGTCTGAGCAAAATGGAAAAGCTGATGGCAAAGGATGGCTCAACCGCTGCATAGCGTAAAAAAAAGACGAGTAACAGCTCCCGTATGCCCATGCCGTTGATGGATACCGGTATCAGGGAAATGATCTCGATGAGGGGGAAAAAAATCAGGAAAAATAAAAAGGGAATATGCTGGTTCAGGGCGCGGGCGACGAAATAATAGGATGCCAGCACCAGAAACTGCATGAATATCCCCAATACATACGCCCGTACAAACAGGCGGGGCTGATGCAGCATATCCTGGAAAATGGTGACGGTGAGCGCGATTTTTTCTTCGGATACCCACTTGCGAAACAGGGGCGCATGGTTGCGTAAGAACAATCCGACCGGCTGAATGAACCGGGTTGAAAACAGCAGCAGGAACAATGCCCCGGCAATGATGGAAACCAGGGCCAGCATCATCCAGAGAGGGGCCGGCATCATGTGGCTGAAAAAAATGACGGTAACCAGGGCCACGCTGATCAGCGCCAGAAGGCCGGTAAACCGCTCGATAAACACCGTGGCCAGGGAATGCAGGGTTTGTTTGCCATCCCGGGTCAGCCCATACACCTTGTAGATATCGCCGCCCACACTGCCGGGCAAAAATGTGCTGAACCAGTTGCTGATGAGATAAATTTCCGCAATCCGCCAGAAACGGGTCAAAATATTCATGTCCCGAAGAATGAGCTGCCAGCGGCAGGCCCTGACCAGCATGACAACCATACACATCAGAAACGCCAGCGTCGTGTAAAGCGGATTGGCTCCCGCCAGGGTTTCGGCAATCTGCTTCGGATCAAACAGCAGGATCAGAAGAACAAATGTCCCCAATCCGAAACAGACCCGAAACATCAGGTGACGTCTTTTTTTTGTATCGGCGGGGTTATGGTCTGGCATTGGCGGCAGTCCATTTATGGGGATGATGGGTCATATTCACTGTTGAAGGTCTTCGTGAACTTCGTGTTCTTCGTGGTTGAATCTTCCGGGAGGGATCGAACAAAAAAGATATCATCACCACAAAGATCACGAAGCACACGAAGAAAAAACAGGATAAAAAAATCCGTCCAGGCAATGATTTGCAGAATTGATGGGTTACAGATATCCCTCTTTCCGATACCATTCCGCAGTCCGCCGGAGTCCTTCATCGATATCCACCGTCGGGCAATATCCCAGATCCCGTTTGGCCTTGTCGATACAAAATGCCCGATTCTGGCGGTACCAGTCCACCCGCCTGGGAAATATGGGCGGTGAAATGTGAAAGGGTTTGCACACCTTTTCACAGATATGGCCGGCAATCATGACCGGAAGCAGCGGAAAGTGGGGAATTTTGACCGAAACCCCCAGGGCCTTTGCCGTGCGTCTGACCAGATCCTCGATTCCCAGATACTGTTCGTCGGCAATCAGATAGGCCTGGCCGTCTCCTTTTCCCTCCGCCATCGCCAAAACAAAGGCATCCACCAGATGATCGATATACAGGGGATGGTACAGGGTTTTGCCGTCCCCGAACATGGGGAACATGCCCGAGGCCACCCGTTTGAAAATCATGAAAAATCGTTCCGGATCACCCGGGCCATAAATGGCGGCCGGCCGGAGGATGACGGTTTTCAGTCCTTTCTTGAAATAGTCCAGGACAACGGGTTCGGCCAGGTATTTGGTCTGCTGGTAATAATCCGCCGCATGAATGGGCGCGGTTTCATCGCCGGGAGGATTGTCAATGTTCCCATGAACGCCGCAGGTGCTGCAGTAAATGAATTTTTTGACGCCTTCCCGATAGGCCGATTCCAGAACGGTGGTGGTTCCCCCCACATTCACCTCATGGTAATAGCTGTTGGGAACATCCATCTCCCGGAATGCGGCAGCCAGATGCTGTACGACATCCACACCTTTCATGCACGAATTGACGACCGCCGGGTCTGTCACCGTTCCGATGACAACCTCGGCGCCCCATTCCCGGAGCTCCTGAGTCTTCAACCCTTCCTTGTAGTCCAGGGCAACCACCTGATGACCGTCTTTCAACAGGCGGTGAACCAGGGCCTTGCCCGTAAATCCGGTTCCACCGGTAACCAATATTTTCATAAGTGTTCCTTTTCTTTTCGAAAACATCTTCCTGAAAAAAAGAAATTTCGGAAGGAATCCATCATTTCATAACCATTTCGTTGTCAATTCCCGCATCACGAAACGCCTTTTCAAGCAATTCCGATACATTCAGTTCGATGGCCCATTGGTTCAAATACGGTCTGTCCAGCTCATTCTTCTGAATTTTCAGCACGCCCAAAATGTCACCCCATTGTCTGTCAGACACGCATCCACCCAACCGGTACCACATCAGTTTGTTCAGGATAATATCTTCGGGGCTGGCAAGGAACAGTTCCGGGCTGGATTGCTCCTCATCCAGTTTATCCTTTTTTTTTCTTCTGAATGTTTCGGTTTGATACGGCGTATCGGATTTGATGAATACATCGATCTTCATCATGGTTTCAATATGAATCAGATTGAAGGATGAGACTCTCCGTATGGCATCGATAATGGTGTCTTCATCAATAAAATAAGATGGTTCGAGCATCCTTACCAGTTGGGGGACATGTTCGGGTTTCAAATCGGAAACCATATCGATATCCAGGGTCGATCGGGGTATTCCATAAGCGGAACTGGCGACGGACCCACCGATATAATAGGGAATTCCCAACTTTTCAAACGCTTCGGTGACCGGCTGTGCGGCCATCAGAATATCAGGACTGTTCATCGGTTGTTTTCAGACACTCACGAATTTGATTTGCCAATTCCTCGCCATAATGACATGCAACGATTTTAAGCCTTAATTCGGTTTCATTCAAATCAGGATGGGCTCTTTTGATGGCACGTCGGGACAGACTGATGACACTGGCCGACAGGGAACG
>JBFXFK010000036.1:0-35529 GCA_050179135.1 Desulfatirhabdiaceae bacterium
TAGCCGCGGGGCGGAAACACTTTATGGCATTGTGGCCCGATATGCGGCACTGACCGGAACCGAAACTGTTCTGGATCTGTATTCCGGAACCGGAACCATCTCCCTGTATCTGGCCCGGACCGCTGCTAAAGTAGTGGGCCTGGAACTGGTGGAGGCCGCGATCCGGGACGCCATGAAAAATGCGGCCAGAAACCGCATCACCAACTGCCGGTTCATTGCCGGCGATGTCCGGAAGACCCTGGCAGAAATTGCCATTCGTCCGGATGTGGTCATCATCGATCCGCCCAGAAACGGCATGCATCCGGATGTGCTCAAACAGGTTCTGGACATGGCGCCTGAAAGAATTGTCTATGTATCCTGCAATCCGGCCACGCTGGCCCGGGATTTGCTGGAGCTGAAAACCGCGTATCACGTGGTTGAGGTTCAGCCGGTTGACATGTTTCCGCACACGTTTCATATCGAATCGGTGGCGCTGCTGGAGCGTTTCAGGGATACCGAATGCAACAGGGCGGCGCCATCAGCCTCCCTCCCCTGACGCCTCACCGATATTTTCCAGAATCAGACCGGATGGCAGGGATTCGCCAAAAATGACACCGGCATCCTGCGTTTCAACCGGCATGACCTCGGTAATCATCTCAATCCGATCGGGTGCGGCATTGACGGATGAGAGCCAGTCCGCTATCCGGGATACACGTGACGGGTCAATATCCCGGGTCCGGTCTCCGGTTTTTCGGGCCAGTTGCGTGACGGCTGCAATGACCGGTGCCGGGTCGGGCCAGTTGACCGAAATCAGCCGTTCAATCCAGTC
Source organism: Desulfatirhabdiaceae bacterium (assembly GCA_050179135.1). Taxonomy (GTDB): domain Bacteria; phylum Desulfobacterota; class Desulfobacteria; order Desulfobacterales; family Desulfatirhabdiaceae; genus UBA4064. Next base: position 809 of record JBFXFK010000036.1, read on the forward strand.
GGAGGCTTCCTGCTGAGGGATGGTGCGGTCGGCCGTGCCATAAAAAAGCTCGCGCGCACCAATTCGGGAAATGGCCCATACATGCTGGGCCTTGGCTTTTCCGGACAGAATTTCAGCCAGCAGGGCCCGGCCCAGCTTGACCTTGTCTGTTTGTGACAGGCGTTCCAGATTGGCCACAGCCATCCATATTTCCAGGCGTTCTGACGCACTGATTCTGGATTTGACATTTTTTCCGGAAAGCAGCGTTGAACTGATGTCCTGCATGAACTGTCTCTGCTGACCGGCCGTCAGTCCGGCGCCAATTCTTCGCCACAGAATCCACCATTCGGACCGGACCTGGGGCTGATTGGCAAACCGGGGGCCGGATTTGTAAATCTTCCATACCTGTTTGATCCGGTTGGGATCATAGCCGTCTCCAAAACCGGGTCTCAGGCAGAATCCGGTCAGATTGAACCACCGGGCTTCGTGATTGACGCTCTGTGTGCGAACCGCCATCAGACCCAGAAGGGTATCGGCAAGGGATCGAATCAGACTCAGGGGCCATTTTTCCTTGGGCCGGTCCACCAGTTCCGCGATTTTCCGGGCAAGCCCATCGATGCGCCTGCCCGAATCCCGGCTGTCAGAAAACACCTCCTGAATGGTATCCCGGGCCGCATCGACAACCGCGGTATCAAACACGTCCTGTTCCGTCACACCGGTCGGATCGGCCATGTTTCGCAACTGAAACTGAAGCTTCCACCGGTGCTGGCTGATTTTTGAATGGCACCACAGGCTCAGGGTGCCCATTTCCGTGAAATCCGCCTCTATTTCAACCGGAATACCGGACTGAATGCCTTTTTGACCATATTGAACCACGGTTTGAAGCCTGGGCAGCAGGGTAAACGTATCATCGACAGTCAACAGGTCACCGCAACGGTCTCCGGACCGGAAGCTGGAACTGAGTATTTCAAACTCGACCGGTGTGTTGGCCCGGACACGAAATTCCTTGTCCGGGAGCCGGATGTGGGTGCCTTCTTCCACGCCGCGTTCGATCAGGCATATGGCCTGTTTTACGGATTGAGTCCCGGCTTCGGCGACGGTATCAACGCCAAGATAATAGGAGCGGGCGCTGCCGCTTCCCACGCGAACCCCATGTCCCATTCGAACCAGGCCGTAATAGGCCGCCCCCATGGCAACCGCCAGATCCGGCTCGGGATTTTCCAGAATGCGTGGGGCAGATTGGTTGTCCCGGCCAAACCATTGCCGGATGGCATGACAAATCCGGTCCTGAATGATCCGGGGTTTGAGGGCGCCGCCGTTAAAGAGAATACAGTCCGGAAACGGCTGATCTTTTTGCAGTGTCTGCAACACATCGTCCCGATGGGTTTCCAGAAACCATCCCAGATGACGGGTAATGGCCGGTTCCATTTCATAGGGCAGACCAAATTCCGTGATGCCTTTGCGATGCGCTTTTCTCTGGATTTCAGACCGGTCCACTGGTGGAAAAAAACCGTCAACGACCAGTTTTTCAACAATTTCGCGGCCAATCTCGGCCGAAATCGTCCCGCCAATCAGCTTGTTGCCGGACCCCATCAGTGTGATTTTTTTGGATGCCGCTTCGCCATTCAGAATGATTTCCTTGGCCTGCCGGCACTGATGGCACAGGGTCTTCCACCGGTCTCCGGAGAGTGACGCCGCCGATTTTCCGACCTGACTTTCCACCCATCTGGCCAGGGTCAGATCCACATTGTCTCCGCCCAGGATGAGATGATCGCCGACAGCGATGCGTTCGAACCGGGGGCTGCCATCCACTTCCTGAAGGGTAATCAGGGAAAAATCCGTGGTTCCCCCGCCCACATCGCAGACCAGTATCAGTTCGTTGGGATGGACCTGGTGGCGCCAGTCTGTTTCATGGCGGATCAGAAAACTGTAAAATGCGGCAAGGGGTTCTTCCAGGAGCGTAATATGGGACAGTCCGGCCAGGGTGGCGGCCTCCAGGGTCAGTTCCCGTGCGGATTCATCAAATGAGGCCGGTACGGTCAGAACGATAAACTGATTTTCCAGATATTGCGATTCATCATCACCCCGGGCATGGTTCCAGGCTTTCCGGATGTGATTCAGATAGGCTGCCGTAGCCTGAACCGGCGAAATTTTGGGAATGTCTTTTCCGGCTCCCCAGGGCAGAATTTTGGCCTGCCGATCCACATTGCCGTGACATAACCAGCTTTTGGCCGATGAAATCAGCCGTGACGGAATTTTGGCCCCATGATCCCGGGCAAAGGCGCCGACAAAAAGGTCGGAACCGGCGTCTTCGATCCAGGGCATTCGAAGCGATTCCTTCTGAATGTCATAGTCACCCGCGATATAGCCAAAAGACGGAAGAACAGATAACCGGTTGATTTCGCCGGGCCCGGTCAACTGGGGAATTTTGAAAAGCCGGATCTGTTTTGCAGATGCGTTTTCAGAAGACAGGTCCACTGAATATACGGCACAGTTGGTGGTGCCCAGATCAATGCCGATGACAAAACGATAATCCATGGTCGTTAATTCAATCTTCTGGTAAAATGCCAGATTAATTTGGTTAAACTGTGTAGAGATATGCAGTCGTCGATTGTCGATAAAAATACATGAATATGGCGATTCCGGCAATGCCTTATCCATAATTTTCCATTTTCAGGCGTCTCTTTGACGATGACGGGGGAAGGTTATTCAAGGATGAAGGGTGAAGGATGACGCCGACCGAATCTGACAGTATCAGGAGGAAACAACATGCAATCCGGTCAGAACAATCCGGACTCACTGGAAATCGAGGTAAAGTTTTGGGTCCGGGATATCCATGCCATGCGGGAACGGATCATCGATTCCGGTGCGGCTCAAAAGGGAAAAACGTTTGAGAACAATATCCGGTTCGACGACAGCAACGGCACGCTCATGAAAAACCGGTGCCTGTTGCGGCTGAGGCAGGAAAACAATGGTCTGACGACACTGACCCACAAATCTCCACAGCCGGTTGACACAGAACGGTTCAAGGTGTTTACCGAACGGGAGGTGACGGTCAGCCATGCGGATACGATGGCGGCCATATTGAATGAACTGGGATACCGGCCGGTTCAGCGATATGAAAAATGGCGGGAAGCCTTTGATCTGAACAACACCCTGTTATGTCTGGATCAAATGCCTTTTGGAACGTTTATCGAAATCGAGGGCCAAAAGACGGACATACGAAACTGTGCGGAAATTTTGGGTCTTGAGTGGGAAACGCGCATTTCGTCCAATTATCTGGCGCTTTTTGACCGGATTCGGCGGAAAATGGGGCTGCTGTTCACGGATGTCACGTTTGAAAATTTTGGTCATATCAATTTTCAGGTTGACCCGTTGATTTTCATCGATGAACGGTGACCATCCGGTTTTAAAATATAAGTCGGTCACAATTTATGTGTCCCTCCGGGCCTTCACGGTCGGGCGGTCGGCCGGTAGAGACAAGGCATGCCTTGTTCTACAAAAGGGAACAGGCCCTGTCTATAGCTTTCCGGATAAAGATTTTGGGTGCGTTATCGGTCGGGGATGGCCGAGAAAAGGCCTATCCCCTCCCTGCTGCCTTCCCAAAATCATTATCTGAAAAGCTATAGTCCACCACCGACGAGTAACGCACCCAAAATCTTTATCCGGAAAGAGATATATCGCATGCGGGAAAGATCAGGGAATATAGGTAGCACTGGCGGAATCGGATTCCCATGTGGTGACCCGGGAAACCCTGACATCCGAATCATCGATCAGGCGCTGAAGCCGTCCGGCGATATAAAAGGCGATATTTTCGGATGATGGTGGAAACTGATCGTTGAACATGCCAATTTCATTCAGGAATTTGTGGTCCAGTTCTTCCATGATATGTTTGACATGCTGTTTCAGTTCACCAAAGTCAATCAGAACCCCGGCAGGGTTCAACCGCTTTCCTTCCACACAAACCTCTACCTTCCAGTTGTGTCCATGAAGATTTTCACATTTTTTATCCACCATCTTCAGTTGATGGGCGGCGGCAAACTGGGAAATTACCTTGAGTTCAAACATGGGCTGCAATCCTGTCACGAAATAATGGTTGGGTTATGGAAAATACCGTCATGCGGCACTTCCTTTCAAAATATTTTTCAGCTTGGTGGTCAGCTTGCCGGACTCAAGGCGCTTGAATTCCCTGAGAAGATCCTCCTGCTTCTTGGAGAGTCCGGTTGGCGTTCGAATATCAAACTGAACAATCTGATCGCCGCGTTTTCCAGTTTTGAGTGATGGAATGCCTTCGCCGTGCAATCTGAACAGTTCACCGGGTTGGGCGCCTTTGGGAATTTTGATATGTTTTTCACCCTGAAGGGTGGGAACCGTAATTTCTTCACCCAGCGCCGCCTGCACAAAGGATATCTGGGCCCGATAAACGATATCCGTATTGCTGCGTTGAAACTGTTCATGCGGTTCTACGGAAATGAAAACATACAGATCACCAGGCGGGCCATTGTATGAACCGGCCTCACCTTCTCCGTTCAAACGCAGGCGGGAACCGTTATCGACACCCGCCGGAATTTTGACCGAAACTTTCTTCTGAATGACGACCCGGCCATTTCCGCTGCATTCCTTGCAGGGGGTGGCAATGACCTGGCCCGTACCCCGGCATATCGGACACGGGGTTCTGACGGTAAAAAAACCCTGACTTCTGGAGACCTCTCCGGACCCGCCACAATGTCTGCATGTTTCGGGATAGGTTCCGGGTTGACAGGCGCTGCCATTGCATTGGGGGCAGATGGCGGTTTTTTCGATATCCAGCTCGGTTTCCGTGCCGAATACCGCCTGCAGAAACGTCAGATTCAAATCGTAGCGAAGATCGTTTCCCCGCTGGCTGCGACTTCTGGATCTTCCCGTTCCCCCAAATCCGAACAGATCCTCAAAAATGCCGCCAAAGCTTGAAAATATATCCTCAAAGCCCCTGAATCCGGAAAAGCCGGCGCCTTCAAGACCCTGATGGCCGTACTGGTCATAAATCTGGCGCTTTTGCGGATCCCGAAGGACTTCATAGGCTTCTGCGGCTTCCTTAAATTTGTCTTCGGCCTCTTTGTTGCCCGGGTTTTTATCCGGATGATGGGCAATGGCCAATTTTCGATAGGCCGATTTGATTTCTGCGTCCGAAGCATTTCGCTGGACACCCAGTACCTCATAGTAATCCCGTTTACTCACCATTGTAAATGACCTGAACCATGTTATAGAGACTTCAGGACAATGGTTTCTGGCTGGCAATCCGTCGGGGTACCGGAAAAAAATACAATCAGTTCCTCTTGCCTTGCCAAAATCATCCTGTTGAAGTCTGTGGGAAAAGTTGAATCCTGAATAGAGCCGTTTTGATACAATTCCGAGTCAGCGCCAGAAATCGTCCGGAACCCGTCGATGATTGATTCAAAACGGTAATGCACAAACCGGCGTTGTCAATGGGGTCAGGTGAGAAGCGGTCTGCGAATGACCGTATCCTTTTGCCAGCGGATGTCGTCTCTGGCCGGATACTCCAGATTGTAATGGAGGCCTCTGCTTTCCTTGCGATGCATGGCGCATCGGATGATGAGTTCGGCCACCATGGCGATGTTTCTCAGTTCGATCAGATCGGATGACACCTTGAAATCCCAGTAGTATTCCCGGATTTCATTCTGAATGATATCAATGCGTCGCCTGGCCCTGGAAAGTCGTTTGTCCGTCCGCACAATTCCAACATAATTCCACATGAACCGTCTGATTTCATCCCAGTTCTGGGCCACCATGATCCGTTCATCGCTATGGGTGGCACCCACTTCATCCCATAAAGGCGCCGGCGGCGTGTCTTTGAAATTCATTTCATGCAAATCCAGGACGGCCTGTGTGGCGGCAGAATCCGCATACACCAGTGCCTCGATCAGTGAATTGCTGGCCAGACGGTTGGCGCCGTGAAGACCGGTACAGGCGGTTTCACCCACGGCATACAGCCTGCGGATATCGGTCCGGCCAAACATGTCGGTCACCACGCCGCCGCACATGTAGTGCGCGGCAGGAACCACCGGAACGGGCTCTTTGGTCATATCATACCCAAATGACAGACATTTTTCGTAGAGATTGGGAAACCGGTGCCGAATGAAGGAAGGGTCCTTGTGAGATATGTCGAGAAAAACCGATTCATCACCACTTTTTTTGAGTTCCGTATCGATGGCGCGGGCCACAATATCCCGGCAGGCCAGATCTTTTCGGGGATCGTATTTTTCCATAAACCGCTGACCGGCTTTGTCGATCAGAATGCCGCCTTCTCCGCGAAGGGCTTCCGACAACAGAAAATTTTTGGCATTGGGGTGATACAGGCAGGTTGGATGGAACTGGACAAATTCCATATTGGCAACGGTTGCGCCTGCCCGGTAACCCATGGCGATACCATCGCCTGTGGCGATATCCGGGTTGCTGGTATACAGATACACCTTTCCGGATCCGCCGGTTGCCAGCAGGGTGATACGGGATTCGAAAGTCTTGACCTGATTTTGGGTATTGTCCAGAACATATGCGCCGCAGCAGAAGTCCTCATGCGTTGTCGTGACCAGACCCCGCTTGATCCGGGTTGAACAGGTGATCAGATCAATGGCAACGTGGTTCTCAAAAACCTGGATATTATGATGATCCAGAACATGGCGGGTCAGGACTTTTTGCAGCTCCATTCCGGTCATATCCTGGGCATGGATAATCCGGTTGTGGGAATGTCCGCCTTCCCGGGTCAGATCAAAATTCTCTTTCTGCAAAGCGCCTGCGGATTCCTCTTTCAGGTTGAAGGAAACCCCGAGATCGATCAGCTCACGGATCCGGTCCGGGCCGTTTTTAACGACTTTTTCGACGACCTCGATATTGCACAGCCCGTCCCCTGCAACAAGCGTATCCTGAATATGGAGATCAAAGGAATCCAGTTTGTCAAAGACAGATGCAATGCCGCCCTGGGCCTGGGATGTGTTCGTTTCCATGATGTCTTTTTTGGTAATCAGGGCCACGGTTCCCTGATCCGCCACCTTCAGCGCAAACATCAGGCCGGCGATGCCACTTCCGATGACCAGAAAATCGGTTTGAATGTTCATCGTAACAGATTCCTTTTTTAATCAGCGCAAAAGAGATTGTCGGGATCTGGACGGTTTCGTGAGCCATCCCAGCAGAAATCCGGTCAGCAGGACGCCCGCACCATACAGAAACCATCGAAGCAGCGTATCAAGATTCTGTGATTCCGTGCCTGATGGCAGGGTGTCCGGTTTTTGTGTCTGCTCTTCCAGTTTTGTCAAGGCATCCTGATATTTGACACGCAGTTGCACCACATCCGCCGAATCTTTTTTCAGGGATTCATAATCTTCAGACAGGGTGGAAAACCGGGTTTCCAGGTTGGCCAGATCGGATGACAGTTGCTCATTTTCAGCCTGCAGATCAACACCGCCTTCCGGCGGGGCATCCGATTGGGTCAGGAGTTCGGCATATTTTTGCTCGAGTCGTTTCAAGGCAAGAGAGCAGGGAATCTGGGTGGTCAAAAACCGGCTGGGCGCCCAGCCGTCCTTTCCATCCGCCAGTTGAACCCGTGACCATTCCGGACCCGGTTCAATCACTTCCAGTGTGTCCCCGGACATGCGGGTTTCCAGAACCTTGTACTGGGAACCGGGCCCGGTGCGAATGGCCATTCGGATGTTTTCGGATATATACACCGTCTCCGCAGCGGCATCACCAATCAGTACAGACAGACAGCAGACGATCATCAAAATACGTTTCATGGATCATTTCCTCCTTCCTGCATTATTTACGCCTTTGCCCGATGATTCTCAAGTGAATTTCGGATAAAAATCAGACCCGGATCAAGCCGGTTAATGGGGCACACTCCGGCAGAACCGGTCTGAACGTCTAAAAGGTGACAGAATAACCGCTTTATAAAAAAGGTTATCGATGATAAGATGATAATTGAGGGGAAAGTGTTTCCCGAATTGTTTCAATCACATTTTGTTTTTCCTGGTTTGGTCCAGGATTGTCTGATTGAGGGTTTCCTGACGTCATGATTGTATATGATCTTGAATGCAGCAATGGACATTTGTTTGAAGGCTGGTTTGAAGACAATGGCTCTTTTGAAACCCAGCTTCGGGATAAAATGATTTCGTGTCCGGTGTGCCATGTGGACGGCATATCCAGAAAACTTTCCACATTTGCCATTCGATCGGCTTCCTGTGAAAAAGCGCCAACTGTGAAAGCAGGGGAACTGGAACTGGCTGCGTTTAAAAAACATCTGGCTGATTTTGTAAACAGGAATTTTGACAATGTGGGATCCGGGTTTGCCACAGAGGCCCTCAAGATTCATTATGGCGCATCGGAACCTCGCAATATCAGAGGCGTCACCACTACGGAAGAAGAAAAAATGCTGAAATCCGAGGGTGTTGAATTTATTAAATTGCCAACTATGGAATCACCCGATACGGACTGACCTGCTCCAGCAACCAGTGATACCGAATATGATACGAGTTCCCAGAAAACTTCGACTGCTTCTGTTTTTGATACTGCTCCTGATGGTGACGGGATGTCCCGATGATGAAACCGCGCTGAAAATCGATATGAATCAGCGTGAAACCGTGGATATAAAGGATGACGGCAATGCCGTTACCTATGCATATCTGCCGCAATACAGCCATACCGTAGCCTATGACCGGCATCATCTGTTGATAGAATATCTGAAAAAGCAGACGGGTCTTGCCATCAAACAGGTTTTTCCGGATACATTCAATGAACATATTCGAATGGTCGGGCAGGGTAAAATTGATATATCTTTTTGTAACCCCTATGTGTATGTCATTCTGGCCCACCGGTATGGTGAAAAAGCCTTTGCCCAGGTTGTCGAATCTTCCGGTCAAAAACGGTTTCGGGGCCAGATAATCTGTCGTACCGACCATCCAACCATCAAAACGCTTATGGATTGTAAAGGAAAGCGGGTCATTGCAGTGGATCTGACATCGGCCGGCGGGTACCTGTATCCCATGGGTCACTTTTATCAGCATGGCATCCGGATGGATGATTTTGCGGAAATCAGTTTTTCCCCGGGGCCGGGTGGAAAGCAGGAAAAGGTGGTTCTGGCAGTTTATGCCGGCCAATATGATGTTGGATTGATCCGGGAGGGCACTCTGAATGTCGTGGCCGACAAAGTTGATCTGAGCCAGATTCGGATACTGGCTTACAGTAACTGGTATCCGGGATGGATTTACTCTGCACGACCGGATCTCAATCCCGAAATCCTTTCCCAAATCAAAGAGGCCCTGATTCGCATAGATTATGACAATCCGGATCACCGCCAGATTCTGGATAAGGCGGATTTTACCGGAATTATTCCAACCGACGATACAGAAATGGCATCTGTTCGGGAGTTGCTGGATACCCTTGGTATCAATCTGGACCGGTGAGCATTCATGATGAAGCTGGGTTTCCGGGGCAAGGTTTTTTTGGGTATCATTGTTATTGTATTGATCAACAGCCTTTTTATCACCCTGCCGGTCCGTCGGATTGTTCAGGATGCGCTTTCCCTGGAATATCAGAACAGGGGCCTTTCCATTGCAATGAACCTGGCTTCCAGAAGTCAGGAGCCCATTTTGTCCACGGATTTTTTGTTGCTGAAAGACCTGATTGATAATTCGATCCGGTCTTCCGGGGATATCGCCTATGCATTTATACTGGATGAAACAGACCGGATTTTGTCGCATTCCTTTAAGGACAGCTTTCCGACAGCCCTGAAAACCGCAAACCGGGCATCCCTGCAGTCGCCCACGCGAATCCAGCTCCTGAACACGGGAAAAGAATACATTTATGATTTTGCTGCGCTGGTCGAGATCGGGGGGCAAAAACTGGGGTGTGTCCGAATCGGTCTATCCAAAACCCAGATCGATCGCACCATTCATGACCTGTTGATGACCATTTTGTTGTTGAGTGGCTGTTCAGTGGCTGTGGCGGGTGCAATTGGCGCCGGATTTGCCAATCAGGTCGCTTACCGGATCAAGGGTCTTCACAAGGCATCGGAAGAGGTGCTGACCGGTAATCTGGATATTCAGACATCCTTTAGAAAAACCAGGGGATGCTGGTCCATCACCCAATGCCGGAATACCGAATGCCCGGCTTTTGGAAATCAACTGACACGCTGCTGGTATATTGAAGGGACAAAGTGCGCCCATTGCAAGGAGGGCGGATATGCCAACAAGATTATAGGATGCCGGGAATGTGACGTGTATCGCCGTCTTTCCGGAGATGAAATTCAGGAACTGGCCGAATCCTTTGACGCCATGTCCAAATCATTGAGAATTCATATCCACAAGCTCCGGGAATCCCGAAAGGCGATCGAGATTTCTGAAGAAAAATATCGCCGGATATTTGATGGATCCATGGATATGGTGTTTGTGGTTGACAGCAACGGGCGCTTTCTGGACATGAATCAGGCTGGCATGGACCTGATGGGATATGACGCAAAATCCGATTTTATGAATCAGATGTCGTTTTCACAGCTTTTTTCAAATCCCGAAGATTATGAGGCTGTAAAAAATGACCTGAACAGCAAATACTTTGTCAAAGACCGGGAAATTTTGATCAGAACACGACATGGAGAGGACCGCGTATCACTGTTGAGCTGCACCTGCCAGATTGATTCGGCTGGCGTCCTTAAAGGATGCGAAGGCATCATCAAGGATATTACGGAACGCCGCAACATGGAGCAGCAACTGCTTCAGGCAGACAAACTCGCCTCTCTGGGGCAATTGTCTGCGGGTGTCGCCCATGAAATCAACAATCCACTGGGCCTGATTCTGGGGTATACGCAACTGTTGCTCCGTGATGAGCCCACGGGGACACAGCCTTATGAAGATTTGAAAACCATCGAAAAGAATACGCGCAACTGTAAAACGATTGTCGAGGCTCTGCTCAATTTTGCCCGGAAAACAGAAACCAAAAAGGTGACGGTGGATATCAATGCCGCTATCGGGCAGATCGTAACGGTGTTGCAGCGTCAGTTTGAGGTAGCCGGGATTCACCTGACTACCCGCCTGGCTACGAATATTCCCCTGATAAAGGGAGATACGGAAAAATTGAAGCAGGTCTTCATGAATCTGATCATGAATGCCAGGCAGTCCATCGAAGGCAAAGGCGATATTTATGTCTTTACCGAATATGATGCGATGACCAATCAGGTTGTCATTAACGTGGAAGATACGGGATCCGGAATTCCCGAACATATCCGTCACAAGATTTTTGATCCGTTTTTTACCACCAAACCCACGGGCCAGGGAACCGGATTGGGACTCTCTGTCAGTTATGGCATTGTCAAGGAGCATGGCGGAAATATTTCCGTCCAGAGTGAACTGGAAAAAGGCAGTGTTTTCTCGGTAACCATACCGGTTTTACTGTCTGAGGCCTCTTCAGAAATGATGCCGGTAAAAAAGCCTGCGTTGACTTTCTGAATACCCATTGATATGGTAACTGGTTATGGAAACTGGAATAATTGTTGAATTTATTGATCAAGAGAAAATTACGTGTGCGGTGGTTCAGGAGGTCAAAAATCAACGGCTGCGGCTGTTGACTGAAACCAACCGGGAAGTCAATCTGTCAATTAATCGCCTGTCACACAAAAGCGACAAAATACTCGATCCGGTCATGGGCAGAAACCGGATCGTCGATGCTTTGAAAGAGATTGCCAGCCGGAGGCGGGAACTGACCCGGCAGGTCAATATCCGGGAAATCTGGGAAATTCTGAATACCGAGCAGGAGTGGATCGATCTGCCGACCATGACGGTTTTCTGCTTTTCAAATACGGTCACCTGCGATCATGAATCGGCCGTTGTGCGGGCTTTTTTTCAAAATCGGACCTATTTCAAGTTTGATCATAACCGGTTCTTTCCGGTTTCCGAGGATCAGGTTGAGCGGTTTATGTCTGCCGAGCGGGAAAAGGCGCGCTTGAATCGACTGGTTGAATTTGCTGGAAACTGGCTGAAAAATGGTTGCGGAAAGGTTCGGACAACACCCCTGACCGATGATGAGGCAGAAATTCTTGAAATACTTCGATCGGTTTATCTGTTTGGCAATGACAGCCCTCATGCCGGGCGGGGCAAAGCCATTCTCTCACAAGCCGGAATGGCGGATACGGACAAGCTGTTTGATATACTGGTTCAGAACGGAATTTTTCATAAAAACGAAAATCTTGATCTGCTGCGGTTCCAGATTCCTGTCTCATTCTCTGTCCAGACAGAACACCATGCGAAAAGCCTGATTGACCGTTTTCAAATCATTGACTTTGGAAATCGCACGGATTTGACATCCCTGCCGATAATGACCATCGATGGACAGTCAACACTGGATTATGACGATGCCATCAGCTTCGAAAAACGGTGCGATCATTTCCGGGTTGGCGTTCACATCATCGATGTCGGTCATTATATCCAGAAAGGTGATCCGATTGATATCGAGGCCCAGACCCGATGCAGCTCGATTTACATGCCGGACCAGAAAATCTCCATGATTCCATCCGTACTCTCCGAAGGGCTGTGCAGCCTGAGAGCCGGAGAAAATCGGCCCGCCATCAGCATCATGATGGATTTGAGCAGAAATGCCGAATTGCTGCGCTATGAAATCATTCCCAGTGTCATCCGTGTCAAACACCAGCTCAGTTACTATGATGTCAATCAGATGGCTGACTCGGACGAGACGATCATGTCGCTGCATGATCTGGCCGGAAAATTCCGTCAGAAACGAATTGAAAATGGCGCCGTTCATATTTCCCTTCCGGATATTTCGGTTTGGCTGTCGGAAACCGGAGACGTGGTGATCAACCGGATCAATCGGGAAAGTCCGGGGCGGATGCTGGTGGCGGAAATGATGATTCTGGCCAACTGGACCATGGCGCAATTTTTATCCGAGAATCGTATTCCGGCAATCTACCGGTCCCAGCCCAATCCCCGGGATCGCCTGTACCGGGGGAATGAGGGATCGCTGTTCCAGAATTACATGCAGCGAAAGCTTCTGAGCCGCTTTATCATTCGAAGTGACCCGGAGAGACATTCCGGGCTTGGACTGACGGCATATGTCACCGCCACCTCGCCGATTCGAAAATATTATGATCTCATTACCCAGCGCCAGATCCGATCCATTCTGGGACTGGAAGCCCCCTATTCAACGGCTGAAATCGACCGGCTGGTTCAGATCCTGCAGGAACCGGTGTCTCATGTATCCAAAATTCAGTACCATCGAAACCGGTACTGGATACTCAAATATCTGGAATCCCGAATCGGGCAAAAAGAAGAAGCCATCGTTCTGTGCAAAAGACGAAACGGATACCTGATATTGATGCCCGATTATATGCTGGAATGTGAACTGCCAGCCACCAGCGGCATGGAACTGAAGCCTGAAAATACCATTCATGTGACCATTCAGCATGTCAGCGCCAGAAAGGATATTCTTTCCGTGTTTCTGTAGTGTTTCGTTTACCGTGAAAATACATTAACCACAGAACACACGGAATACACAGAAAGAATCAGGTTCACCCTCATTTTCATGTCTGGGGGCGGCAAGCCCTTGATCATGAGCGTTTACCGTGAAAATAGTGGACGAATCCGAAAAGCAGATGACAGGGAAGAAAAAGTGGAATGCCGGAGCGGGAATATGTGCCGATGTTTGAAATCAGCCGATCAAGGATTTCTTTGCCGGTACAATCGGGCATTGCGGATCATGGCAGGCGCCCATTCCGGAACTCCCAGTGCATGGATGTGTGTGTAGGTGGCGAGAATGGTATGCAGACAAAAGCCATCGCGATTTTCAGTCAACCCGACCCCCCGCTGCATATTGAATGCCGTATGGCAGTCATTTCCCCGATATTCCAGCATTTTCGAGTAATGAAATTCATGGCCCTTGAGTTCCGTGCCGACCGGAAAAAACGGATTGGTCCGATCAACCAGAAGTTGGGTGTAGCCATGTCCCTGAGGCCGTTTGAATAACCCGAAGGTTGCCGGAAGCACACCTGCCATGGGATAGGTCTGGCCGTCCACGATCAGCTCCTGTCCCAGATACATCAATCCACCACATTCCGCATAAATGGGCAGGCCGTTTTCGGCAAGCGTCTTCAATCGCTGCCGGAACATCCGGTTCTCTGAAAGCTTCCCGGCGTGTGTCTCCGGAAAACCACCACCGATATACAGTGCATCGATATCAACAATGGATGAATCCGACAGTGGGCTGAAATAAACAAGTTCTGCACCCTCATTCGCCAACGCCTCCAGATTTTCCGGATAATAAAACTGAAATGCGGCATCCCGAAGGATTCCGATTCTGATTTTACGGGCAGATGGTCCTGCTGGGCAGACAGTATCCGATCGGATTACTGAATCCGGTTCCAATGCCAGCGATGGGGCCTCATTGGCAATCTGTTCAAGCCAGTCCATTTCAAGGTATTTCCGGGCGGTCTGAACAGCGGATTCCAGGGATTGATATGCCCAATCATGCTCCGGTGTTGGAACCAGACCCATGTGGCGTTCGGGAAAATGTTCGGAATCCAGACGCGGGACAGCGCCCAAAACCGGCATACCGCAGTGGTATTCAATGCTTTTTTGAACCATTTGTTCATGCCGGTTGCCGGATACCCGATTCAGGATGACACCTTTGATGGGGGTTTCCGGATCGAACATCAGACATCCCAGAACCGCGGCGGCGGCAGTACGGGTCGATTTGGTGCAGTCGATACACAAAACGACCGGCGTCAGTAAAAGCTTTGCCAGTTCGGCCGTGCTGGTGGTGCCGGCCATGTCGATGCCGTCATAGAGACCCCGGTTGCCTTCAATAACGGCAATGGTTTTGGAATTGGTGTGGGAAATTAAGGACTTTATGATGACAGATGGGTCGAGAAGGTACGTGTCGAGGTTGTAGCAGGGCTGGCCGGCAGCCAAGGCAAGCCAGCCCGCGTCGATATAATCCGGCCCCTTTTTAAAAGGTGCTACACGTTTGCCCTGTTTTTTCCAGGCGCCGATTAGGCCCAGAGTTAAAATGGTTTTGCCGGCTCCGCCCCGTAAGGCTGAAATGATAATGCGTGGCAGGTCAACAGGTTGATCGGTCATTGAAATTCTTTACGCTTCATCCTCTGCGCCGGCCTGTTTGCCGGTACCTTTCAGTCCAATCAGCGTGGTGCTGCCGCTGGACCAGTATTCAAGCGTTCCTTCACGAACCATTTCATTGACGAGATTTTTGACTTCACGGTTTTTTTCATCCGGAAGAACTTCATAAAAATCTTTCAGATAAAATTTGGATTTGGATTTGGATTTCTTTTCCAGAAATTCCACGATGGCTTTTTTTCCAGCTTCTTTATCCATGACGTTCCCCTTTGTGTCAGGAGGCCTGTCCGGACGATGATTTGTCCGGACAGATTGTTAAATAGATCAGAACTTGAACTGAGAGGTGTGTCTCCAGGTATAGTATGCGGGGTCACGGAAATCATCGATCAGATGATGGGTGAATTCCAGCTCGCATTTCTCAAAGAACCGTTCCCATCCAATGCGTTCTGCCCATTCACCAAGTCGTTCATATTTGTTGGCGTTTGCGGCATACACATCGACAATCCGTCTGATGGTAGCGGTCGTGGTCGGCCATCTGGGGGTTTCATTGGGAATAAAGGCAACGACAACCTTGGAAAAGGTTGGTCTGCTGATCCGGTTGGAGACCTTGCCGCCAACCATCAGGACGATGCCATCCCCTTCGTCATCCGCCAGAGGCATGGAAGGACACATGGTATAGCAGTTACCGCAGAACATGCAGCGTTCCTGTTTGACAGCCACACTGTTTACCGTTTTGCCCTCATATTCGACTTTTGAGGGACGAATGGCTGCTGTCGGGCATGCGGCAACAGCCAGCGGAATTTCGCACATTTTGTCCAGATATTCATGATCCAGAATGGGCGGCTTACGGTGAAAACCCAGAATGGCGATGTCTGAGCAGTGAACCGCGCCGCACATGTTGAGACAGCAGGCCAGTGACACGCGAACGTGAGCCGGCATTCTCATGTTTTTGAATTCATCAAACAGAACATCCATGGTCGCCTTGACCGGGCCAGATGCATCTGTGGCCGGTGTATGGCAGTGAATCCATCCCTGGGTGTGAACGATGTTGGTAATACCCGAACCGGTTCCGCCAACCGGAAACTTGAAGCTGCCGCCATCAAATTTACGACTTTCCAGATCCGCTTTCAATGCATAGGCGGATTCTTTGGTGGTGGTCATGAACTCGATGTTGTTTCGGGTTGTGAAACGCACAAATCCGCCGCAGTGTTTGTCAGCAATTTCACAGATTTCACGGATGTGGGTGACGCTCATGAGGCGGGCGCCGCCGGCTCTGACCGTATAAACCTCGTCTCCGGATTCGGCGACATGTACCAGTACACCAGGTTCCAGGATATCGTGATACAGCCATTTTCCTTTATTCGCCTTGATGACCGGCGGATAAAATTCGTCGAAATGTCGTGGTCCAATATCGGTGATCCGGTCTTCCATCGGTTTGTCAGGATTGTAACCTGAGGAAATAAATGCCATTGTTGTTACCCCCTATCTCTGATGGTATTTTCTGAAATCTTTAATATCACGCTGCCATCCGCCTGGGACTTCATCTTCTCTCCAGAAAATATATGGATTGTGACGTGGTTCCTGGACATGTTGCGGCATGGGATCGATTCCGGTGACTTCAAGCATTTTCTGGAAACCCTGACGTTTGATCAGTTCACCCAGGCGCTCACGGTTCTTTCCTTCTTCCATCCACCAGTCCCAAATATTTTCAATAACTTCCTTGATTTCGTCATAGGGCTCTTCAACTTTGACAAACGGAACCAGGAGAGATCCCATCTGGGCGCCATCCAGAATCGGGGCTTTGGCGCCCACCAGAATGGAAAGACCTCTGTCTTCGCCGATTCTCAGGGCTCGGGGCATGACGTTGATGCAGTGCATGCAGCGGGTGCATTCACGGTTGTCGATTACCAGTTTCCCGCCATCCATCCACATGCATTTGGTCGGGCAAAGATCAAGGACTTCTTTCTGAATGTCAAACTTGCCCCAGTCACGACCGGCGTGCGCACCGGCATTGGGTTTGAATTCACCGCCGATATAGGCTTTTACGGCTTCCTGATCGATGCGGATGTCGTCTCTCCATGTGCCGATAAAGGACATGTCGGAACGGGCAATGGATGCCACGCAGCAATTTGGACATCCGTCAAACTTGAACTTGAATTTGTACGGAAATGCCGGACGGTGCAGTTCGTCCTGATAATCCAGAGTCATGGCATAGCAAAGGGACTGGGTATCATAGCAGGCATATTCGCAGCGGGCTTCGCCGATACAATCGGAGGGGGTTCTCAGGTTGGAACCGGAGCCGCCCAGATCCTGTCCGATTTTATGCGTCAGTTCATAAAAAATTTCTTCAAGCTGGGGAGTTGTTGTTCCAATGAAGACGATATCACCGGTTGAACCATGCATATTGGTCAGACCGCTTCCCCGAAGGTCCCACAAATCACAGAGCTGATTGAGATAAGCGGTTGAATAAAATTTTCCGCCGGGTTGGTTGACGCGAACCGTATGAAAATGGGCGACACCCGGAAACATTTCCGGCTGGTCGCAGTATCTGCCGATAACGCCGCCGCCGTAACCAAATACGCCGACGATGCCACCGTGTTTCCAGTGTGTCCGTTTGTGAACAAAAGATAACTCCATTATGCCCAGAACATCATCACAGACATCCACCGGCACCTGATGATCAATGCCTTTTACATTTTTTGCTCGGGAAGCCGCTTCCTGTTTGATGTCGGACACAAAACTCGGCCATGGCCCACTTTCTAATTGGTCCAACAACGGGGTAGCATGTTTTGCCATCGTTTTACCTCCATTCGGGATTAATATTGATCAGTTTCTGCCAAACGCATCGTTCAATCAAAAATGTTTTGAAAGTCACCTCCTCTCAAAATGTTCAGATATAAAATATTATCAGGCAAATATCGCCAAACCTTTATAAATCAGGGGTCAGATATAAGTTTTATCCGGATATTTGTCAATCAAAAAGCTATATACCCATTTGGAACATCGGGTACCAAATTATCTGAACCCCTAAACGGCACTGCGGTTTTTATGCTTTATAACATCTTGAAATTTGTTGTAATATGTGATATTCATCGACTTAATATTCAATCGGTTCCCGGCCCCGCCTGTGGAACCCCAAAATGTATCAGCATGAATGTGAAGAAGAACAAACCATTATATCGGTAACATTTAAAAACAATTGAACAAGGAGTAAACGATGAAACGACATGGTATTCAGACTTTTTTTTATGCAGCCATTGCCGTAATTTTTCTGGCGGTTACAGCAGGTATTCCTGACGATGCCGACGCACGAGTCAAATCGGGCGGACGCTCCTTTGGCGGGGGGGGCTCTTCGGGATCCTTCAGCAAGCCATCTGCACCGACCTCCCGGCCAATGACACCGCCGTCATCACCATCCGGCGGCATGGGCGGCAGCAGTTTCATGAGAGGGCTGGGCGGCGGTCTTTTGGGCGGCATGATCGGTGGGATGCTGTTCAGCAGCCCGGGCCACGCCATGGGCGCCGGCGGCATGGGCGGCAGCGGTATCGGAATTATCGAGCTTTTATTGTTGGGTGGTCTGGGATATTTCCTGTACAAACGGTTTATTAAACCCAACCGGTCCGGCAGCCCTGGTTTTCAGATGCCATCTGTTTTTCAGTCACAAAATCAGCCCGGATTTTCGCCTGACCCGTCATCCGGCAACTTTCCCCCGGCGGCGCCGGTGACCGGTTATTCCGCCGCGGACGGGGTGGATCAAATCCGGCAATCCGAACCCGACTTCGATCCGGAGCGTTTCAAAGAACTGGCTCAGGACGTCTTTTTCAAGATTCAGGCTGCCTGGATGCGTCGGGATCTGTCACCGGTCAGGGGGCTGATCGGCAACCAGCTTCTGGCTGAATATGATGCACATCTGAATGAATTAAAACAGAAAGGTCTGCTGAACCGTCTGGAAAATATTGCTGTTCGTCAGGTCAGCATCGTCGATGCCGGCATGGAAAACAATGAAGTTTATGTGACCATTCAGTTTGTTGCAAATTTGCTGGATTATACGGTCAATGAATCCAGTGGTGAAATCGTGGACGGCAACAACACCCAACCGGTCAAATTTGAAGAAAAATGGATGTTTGCAAGACCGGTGCACACCACCTCCTGGAAGCTGGAGGGGGTTTCTCAGTGATGCGTCCGGGAGGCCCGGTTTGACGGCTTATCTGATTCGAAGATTACTGCTGATTATACCGACATTTCTGGGGATTACTGTTCTGGTTTTTATCATCACCCGATTTGTTCCGGGTGGTCCGATTGAACGGATGATTCTGGAAGCCCAGCAAATGCAGTCTTCGGAAAGGGGTCGAAGTTCCGGCCCGGTCAGTGAAAGCCAGCGCCAGCCATTGTCCGCTGACCAGATCGACCTGTTGAAAGCCTATTATGGCCTGGATCAGCCGGTTCTGGTCAGCTATGGACATTGGATGAAGAAGGTGTTGAGCGGCGATCTGGGAATTTCCACCCGCTATTATGAACCGGTCTGGGACATGATACGGGATCGAATTCCCATATCCCTTTATTTTGGTTTGATTTCGATGATTCTGGTTTATGGAATATGTATTCCGCTGGGAATTATCAAGGCCATCCGGCACCGGTCCGGATTTGACAATTTCTCATCCATTCTGGTGTTTATCGGTTATGCCATTCCCGGATGGGTGATCGGTGTCCTGTTGCTTCTGGTGTTTTCGTCGATGTGGGAGATTTTTCCCCTTGGCGGACTGGTAAGCGATGATTTCGATGATTTGACGCTGCTTCAGAAAACCGCCGATATTCTCTGGCATACCACGCTGCCCCTGATTGCCTATGTTGCCGGTTCCTTCTCGATTCTGACCTTTCTGATGAAAAATTCCCTGATGGACAACCTGGCATCGGATTATGTCCGAACCGCAATTGCAAAAGGACTTTCATTTCGCCAGGCCGTATTCCATCACGCCCTGCGAAACAGCCTGATTCCCATTGCAACCAGCTTTGGAAACAATATTTCGGTTGTTCTCACCGGATCTTTTCTGATTGAAAATGTATTCAATATCAATGGGATGGGATTATTGGGGTACGAGTCTGTCATCGATCGGGATTATCCGGTTGTCATGGGCATTCTGGTCGTTTCTTCCCTGCTTTTCATGTTGGGAAACATTCTGTCCGATATCTGTGTTGCGCTGGTGGATCCCCGGGTGAAATTCGATTGACATCCGAATACGGTCCGGCTGATGATGGAATGAAATCATGTTCACAATCCTGACGCAAAAAAAAATACGCCGGTTCATCTTGATCAGACGGGGATATTATTCGCTGATTCTCATCACCGGTCTCATCGTCTTTGCACTCCTGGCCGAGCTGTTTGTCAACAATCGGGCCATTGTTGTCCGGTATAACGGAAACTGGTATTTCCCCACTTATGGCCAGATGATCCCCGGATCGGTGTTCGGGCTGGATTATGACTATGAAACCAATTATCGGGATCTTGGCCGGAAATTTGAAGACGCCGGAAAAGGGGACTGGGTTCTTTTGCCGCCTGCCCCGTTCAATGCCTATGAAAATGATTTGCGCCCGGATGCCTACCCCCCGTTCCAGCCGTCTCTTTCCGAACGCCATTTTCTGGGTACGGATATTGCCGGTAGAGATATTCTGGCCCGGCTGGTGTATGGCTTCCGGATTGCCATTCTGTTTTCGTTGGCCCTGACCGCCATGAATTATATGGTTGGCATCAGTCTTGGCTGCATGATGGGATACTGGGGAGGATGGTTTGATCTGCTGTTTCAGCGGATGATCGAAATCTGGTCCAATATTCCCCTGCTGTATGTCATCATCATTCTATCATCCCTGATTGTCCCAAGTTTTTTCATGCTGATGGTGATCATGACACTGTTCGGGTGGGTCGGAATCACCTGGGTGATGCGAACCGCCGCGTACCGCGAAAAAGCGCGCGAATATGTCTGGGCTGCAAGGGCCCTGGGCGCATCCAATTTTCGGATCATTTTTCGGCATATCATTCCAAACACCCTGTCTGTCATCATCACGTTCGCACCGTTTTCCATATCCGGCGGCATTGTCGCCCTGACGTCTCTGGATTATCTGGGATTCGGGCTTCCACCGCCAACGCCATCCTGGGGAGAGCTGTTACAGCAGGGATGGCAGAATATGGACTCCTGGTGGATTGTCGGATCGGTGGTGTTGTCCATGATTGTCACACTGACTGCCGTCACATTTATCGGCGAGGCGGTCCGGGAGGCATTTGATCCCAGACGGCATACGGTTTATGAATAATATAGACTTTCAGAAAATTAATTTCGCAAGGCAGCAGGGAGGGAATAGGCCTTTTTTCGGCCATTCCCGACCGATAACGCAGCGAAATCATTTTTCTGAATGTTTATAACAAGTGGTTGATTGATCACTGCATAACCGGCTATCCCCCCATTTTTCAAAATCATGAGATAATCGACCATGCTGAGCATTCGCAAAATCGGCGTTATCGGGCGTACCTATCGCCACCTCAACCGATATACCCAGATATTGACCATTCTGTTCAAATACGGATTTGGTGAACTGGTGGATCTGCTGCGAATCGATCAATATATCGATATCGGATTTCGAATGATCTCCCGAAAACGGGAAGATCGAATCGAGAAATTTTCCAGATCCGAGCGAATCCGCATGGTTCTTGAAGAACTGGGGCCAACCTATATCAAACTGGGGCAGGTTCTGTCCACCCGGCCGGATCTGATCCCATCGGATTTGATACAGGAACTGGTCCGGCTTCAGGACAGGGTGCCGCCCTTTGATTTTTCAGATGCCAAACAGATTCTGGAATCCGAGCTTCATTCACCCATTGAAAACCATTTTCAGTTTATTGAGGAGAAGCCGGTTGCATCTGCCTCCATTGCACAGGTGTATCGGGCCAGGTTAATCGATGGTGATTGGGTCGCGGTCAAGGTCCAACGTCCCGGTATTCAGAAAATGATCGAGGTTGACCTGGAAATCATGTTTCATCTGGCGACACTGATGGAACAGCATATCGAGGAGTTTTCCTTTCACCGTCCGGTGCGGATTGTTGAGGAATTTACCCGGGTTCTGGAAAAAGAGATTGATTTTACGATGGAAGCCGCCAGCATGCAGCGGGTCGCCCGTAACTTTCTGGATGATCCGACCGTGTATATCCCCAAAGTTTATATTGAAAAGACAACACCCGCGGTCCTGATCATGGAGTTGATCGATGGTATCAAAATCAATGATATGGACAGGATTGAAGCGGGCGGGCTTGACCGGAAGCTGTTGACCACAAGAGGCGCCAATGTCTGTCTCAGACAGATATTTGAACAGGGGTTTTTCCATGCAGATCCCCATCCGGGCAATATCCTGGCATTGCCCGGAAATGTGATCTGCCTTCTGGACTGGGGCATGGTTGGCGCAATCGACCAGAGAACCCGCGAGGATTTTATCTCGCTGGTTGATGCAGTGGCGTTTCGGCGGGAGCATCAGGCGGCAAAAGCACTGCTGAAACTGACGGACTGGGACAAGGAACCGGACATGCGGGAATTTGAGCGCGACATTTCGGATTTCATGTCACTGCATCTATACCGCCCATTAAAGGAAATCCGGATTGGCAAACTGCTTCAGCACATTCTGGATCTGGCGTTTCGGCATCGGCTTCGCATTCCACCCGACATATTCCTGATGCTGAAAGCGCTGGGAACGGTTGAAGGGGTTGCGTTACAGTTGAACCCGGAATTCGACATGGTGTCCTATGCCGCACCGCTGATTCAAAAAATCAGATTTAAAAAACTGTCGCCCGAAAGACTGGCCGGCGATGCCATTCATCTGACCGAACTCATGTTCCGGTTTTTGAACCAGTTCCCCCAGGATGTTCTGGAAATTGCCCGCATGACCCGGCAGCAGAATCTGATGATCAACCTGCGCCATGAGGGAATGGAAAAAATGTTGTCCACTCACGATCAGATCAGTAACCGGATATCTTTCAGTGTCATCATTGCCGGGCTGATTGTGGGATCGGCGCTGATTGTTATTTCCGAAACGCCTCCTTTGGTGTATGGCATATCCATGATCGGCATCATCGGTTTTCTGGCTGCGGCCCTGATGGGGGTGTGGCTGTTGATCGCCATTATTCGAAAGGGCAGGCTGTAGCGTACCGGTTATTTCAGATCTGAGATTTCAAATTTGCAATCGTGAACGGGATGTCATTGATCGATGACGATGGGACGATTCAGGAGTCGCTTCACGCGTGCGATCAATCGCTTGGGAACAACGGGCTTGACCATATAATCATCTGCGCCGGCATCGATGACTTCCACTTCAGAATCCACTTCGTCCCGCGATGTCAGCATGATGATGGGAATAAACCGCGTGGCAAGCTGCATTTTCAGTTTTTGAATCAATTCCTTGCCATCCATTTCCGGCATCAGGTAATCGGTGATGATCATATCGGGTCGCTCGGTAAAGGCCAGTTTAAGGGCCTGAGCGCCATTCATGGCCGAGAGGGTGACAAATTTATGAGATTCCAGAATGTTTTTAAGCAGTTTCAGAATGATGACGTTGTCATCCACGATCAGAATTTTTTCCGGTTGACCATTTTCCGCTGAAACAGGCGCCGAAGCTTCGGATTCGACCAACTGTCTGTCGGTTGTATCTCGATTTGAAACCGGTTCTGTTTGGTTGACCGGATCTGCCGCTTTTTCCTCGAATTCCGGCGGCGCAACCCGAAAGACCTCCTCGATGGTGGTGACTCCCTTCAATGCTTTGGAAATACCATCCTTGCTGAGGGTGGTGAACCCTTCTTTTTCCGCAATTTTTCGAATCACCAGGCCGGATGTGTCTTTGTTCAGGATTTTTTTGATGCCCGGGGTGATCATCAATACCTCGAAGATTCCCCGTCGTCCGGAATATCCTGTATATTGACAGAATTCACATCCCGTGCCCTTATAAAATTTCTGATCCGGGCCGACCGTGAAATAGGGCGCCAACTGTGCGGCAATTGTTGAAGAAAGCGGATCCTCGGCTTTGCAATTGGGACAGATGCCCCGAACCAGTCGTTGCCCAATGACACAAATCAGGGAATCGGTGATGATAAACGGTTCGATGCCCATGTCCATCAGTCGGGTCACCGCGGAGGGGGCATCATTGGTATGGAGTGTCGAAAGCACCATGTGACCGGTTTGAGCCGCCTGAAAGGCAATTCTGGCGGTTTCACTGTCCCGGATTTCCCCGACCATGACAATATCCGGATCCTGACGCAGAATGGACCGGAGGCCATCGGCAAACGTGATTCCTGCCTTGGGGTTGATCTGCACCTGATTGATGCCTTCAATGTCGAATTCAACCGGATCTTCAACCGTGACAATGTTGACCTTGGGGGTGTTCAGTTTTCGAAGGGCGGTATAAAGCGTTGAGGACTTTCCGCTGCCGGTCGGGCCGGTAACCAGCAGAATGCCCTGGGGTTTCATGATGGCATCATTGAAGTTACGGATATCCACATCACTGAATCCCAGATCTTCGATGCCGAGGCCACCACCTTTGGGATTTAAAATCCGGATGGTGACCTTTTCACCATAGGATGTCGGAATGGTCGATACCCGCAAATCAAAACGCTCATCACCAAACTTGACCTGGGCCCGCCCATCCTGAGGCTTGCGCCGAATGGAAATATCCATGGTCGAGATGATTTTGATGCGGGAAACAAGGGATGTATGCACCTGCTTGTCAACCTGCATGATCTCCCGCATGATGCCGTCCACCCGGTATCGTATGATAATGGTGTCCTTCTGGGGTTCGATGTGAACATCACTGGCTTTCTGTTTGATGGCATCGGCCAGAATGGAATTGGTGAACCGGACGACCGGCGGAAGTTCCGTCAGGTTGAGGAGATCCTGAACATTATGCTCCTTTTCTTTGGCCTGACTGACAATTTCCAGGCCATCGGTCAGACCCAGATCAGGTCCCAGTTCCTGATCCAGACCCCGTCGGGGATAATATTTGCGAATCGCCGAAAGTATTTCATTCTGGGGCGAAACCGTCACGAAAATCGGCATTCGGGTCATGAACCGGAGATCATCCAGTGCAGAGAATTCCAGGGGGTTGGCCATTGCAATGACCAGTTGTTTCTTGACCTCCTTGACAGGAATCAGCAGATAGTTTTCCGCCATATCCTGCGGGACAAGATCAATAATTTCTTTTGGGATGGTCACATCATTCAGACGAATGAAGGGAATTCGAAGCTGGCTGGACAGGGCTTTTGCAATCTGTTCGTCATCCAGAATACCCAGGTCGATCAGGGCCTGGCCGATCTTTTTTTTATTGATTTTCTGGTTCTGAAGCGCTTCCTGAAGGGTCTTGTCATCCAGCAGACCGGCATCAATCAGAATTTCACCCAGTTTTTTTCTTTTTTTTGGATTGGTTGCGTCTTCAGAAGATGCATTCATAAAACACGAATTCAATTCCTTTTTGAGATTTGCGTCATGCGCGTATCCCCTCTGGTTGATACCGTGCCTGGAAAGCAAATGAGGGGGATTTCTGGAGAACCATACCATGAAAGTGCAGAAGACATTGTCAGAAGTCAATCGGCCATTAATCGGAAAAAATACATGGTCATTCCGATACAATCCCGGAATGACCATGGAAATATTCATTAAGGCACAACAATGGATTGATCGTCATGAAACATGCCATTCAATCCGGTTTTGGCATCTGCCAACAGTGTCAGATCAGTGAGACACGGGCATTCAACAGGCTGAAACCGTTTTTTCCACGTTCATTTTACCGCTGATTCGATCAAGCATCCGGGCGGCCTGTTTTTCGGCACAATCCGGACATAGACCGATAAATTCCAACCGGTGTCCGCTGATTTGAAATTGGGTGATTTCCGCCATTTTCCGGTTGAAATCAAAATGGATATTTTCCGGAACATCATCAATCCGGTCGCAACCCATGCAATGAACATGGTAATGTTCGCTCATGTTTCCATCAAAACGTTTCAACGACCCGCCAACTTCAATTTTTTTTATTTCACCCAGTTGGGCCAGTGTTTCGAGATTGCGATAGACAGTTCCCAGGCTGATGCGGGGCAGGTATCGCCTGACCATGACATAGATTTCATCTGCGCTGGGATGTGTTTTTACCTGTTTCAGTTCCCGCAGAATGATTTTCCGTTGTCGGGTCATTCGCAGATGTTTATCATGCAGTATCACAGATGCTTTTTTCATTACCGGCTACCGATTGGTTTCAGGGTACAGACGTCCGGACCACAATAATCTCCAATATATTCGGATTCCGGACGATAGAGAACGGGTTTTGCGAAAGGGCCGCCCACCTGTTCCTCGATGACATGGGCTGCCCATCCGGCGATTCTGGAAAGCGCAAAAACAGGCGTGAACAGATCAACCGGGATTTTCATGTAATAATAAACAGATGCGCTGTAAAAGTCCACATTTACCGGAATATCGATGCCTTTTCGCTGTTGAAAGGCAACCCGGGTTTGCTCTTTCAGCGCATTGGAAAGCTGATACCAGATGGGATTTCCTGATTTTTCCCCCAATGTCCGGGACATGGGCTCCAGAATTATGGCGCGGGGATCATCCACGTTATAGACGGCATGTCCCAGTCCCATGATTTTCCGGCCGCTATCCAGCTCTTCCTGGACATAGGATGCAACCCGATTGATATCCCCTATTTTGATGAGCATCTGCATGACACGCGCGTTGGCGCCGCCATGAAGTTCTCCGGAAAGCGAGCCGACAGCGGCGCCAACGGCCGCGT
Source organism: Desulfatirhabdiaceae bacterium (assembly GCA_050179135.1). Taxonomy (GTDB): domain Bacteria; phylum Desulfobacterota; class Desulfobacteria; order Desulfobacterales; family Desulfatirhabdiaceae; genus UBA4064. Next base: position 27,715 of record JBFXFK010000036.1, read on the forward strand.
ACATATGGGCGCGGGTGGATGCCACTTCCCGTGCGGCAAACGTGGAGGCATTGAATGAATGCTCGGCATGGAGCACCAGACACACATCCAGAAACCGGGCGGTCTGGGAGTCCGGAATTTTACCGGTTAACATATATAAAAAATTGGCGGCATGATCCAGTTCCGGATTTGGGGGAACCGGTTCCAGCCCGTTACGAATCCGATCCCAGACAGCGATAAGTGTTGCCATTCTTGCGATCAGTCGAAGGGCAATGCGGTCAGATGCTTCCGGGCCAGGCGTCTTTATATCGGAATCGTGGCTGGCCAGAAGAGACACGCCGGCCTGGAGAATATCCATCGGATGTGAATCTGACGGGCAGGTTTTTAATGCTGCGATGATCGCCTGTGGAATTTCCCGCTCCCGAATCAGTCTGTCCTTGAAGTGTTTCAGCTCCGACAGGGACGGAAGATTTTCATATAAAAGCAGGTATGCCGTTTCCTCAAACGTTGTGTGATCGGCCAGATCCGCGATTTCATATCCCCTGTAAATCAGTCTGCCGGCATCACCATCCACATCGCTGATCCGTGTACTGGCAATTTTGACCCCCCGCAGTCCGGTATTGAGGGTAATCTGGCATTCTTCATCAGTCATAATCGGTCTCCTGGTTCAGGATTGGGGGTAATCAATCCACATGTCGGCTTCGTTTCCACAGTGCGTGCAGGTTGCTGTCCCCTTGACTTTGGACGCGCTTTTTTCCTGGACGGCCGGTTTGTGTTGCGGGTCATCAGACTCCGGAAGTGTGCATGTGATTTCCATTTCCGCTTCATTGCCGCAATGCTCGCATTTGCATACCTGTTTTTTTACAATCTGTGTCATTTGAATATCCTTTCCTTATTTTGATTACGTGCCAGGGTAATCGGTAATCATTGTTGTTAATCCAATGAGATTGATAAAATGTCAAGCAATAATTGATGGGGCGGTGTTCAGAATTCCCCAGACGCGCACCAGCTCGCTGATGCCCCATGCCTGAGCATCACAGCCGCGTGGCGTATGGGGTGTGTTGCCATCCAGAATTTCCGGTATATGCCCGATACAGCCGGTTTTCAGAATTGTCATGCTGCTGGTCAGATATGAAAATGCCGTTTTTGCACCGGCTGATCCATAGGTTTTGAACCACGCCTCAGAAAAAGATGGAAACTGCCATGTCCAAGCGGTTCCATTGTGATAAGCGGGTTTTCTTTGCGTATCCTCATCGCCCGCATAAATGCCCTTGTAGGGGCGAAACGGATCTCCCAATATCTGCCCATGGTGCCGGATTTCAATGGGAACGGCAAGCGGCCGGTCTGCAAGACTTCGGATGGCGCCCGGAATGATCAGCTTCTGACAGGCGGTCAGAATGGATTTCATTTTATCGGGGTCCCGGATCGCTGACAGTGTAATGGCCAGGAGTTGATTGGGACGCAGGGCATCATCCGGAACGGCTTTTGATGCCGGGCATCCGGGTTCTGCATGAAGACAATCTGACAGATATCCGTCCTGCGGCCGCCAGAAATAATTCTGAATGGACATTTCAACGGTCTGAAGCAATTTTTTCCAGCGAGCCCGTCCGGTTTCATGGTCGATTCCGGAAAGAAAATCAAGTGCATGATGCCACAGTGCCTGTATTTCAACCGGATATCCTTCCCGTGGCGTTCCTGCCGGATAGTTGGTGTCCATCCAGGTAAAATGGGACGGGCTGAATACCAGGCCGGATGCCGCATCCAGATGGATGCCGTTGGATGTTCCCCGGCGCCAGGCATTTCCGATGGAAATCAGAACATCCCGGACCAGACGCCCCCCACAGTCCATTTCCAGAAACGAATCGGTTCCTTCCGCCCGAATCAGGTCATGGCATGCGACAAAGAGCCATAGCGGCGCATCCGATGTATCCCGATTGGCAGGAGTTTTGCCCTGAATCATGTTGGGAAGTGTTCCGTTTTCCTCAAACCGGGCATATTGCAGAATGATCGACCGGGCAATATCCAGTTTTCCGGCGGCGATAATGCCGCGAACCGCAATCAGGGAATCCCGTCCCCAGTCCAGAAACCACGGAAACCCGGCGATAACGCTGTTTAAATCATTCCGTCTGGCGACAAACGCCATCAGGGAGTGAACCATGACGGGCCAGACATCTTTGGATGCCTGTTCCGGTATCGATGGTTCGGGTGTTCGAAATGGGCGTTGATTTTCTGTTGACCGGGATTTTTGATGACCGGCATTGACTGCCGCAACCAGGCGGACCGACTGATTGCCGGAAATATCGGCTGAAAAATAGCCTGGACTGAACAGGTCGGAATGGGGATCAAGACCTCTTTCGGCTTCCTGGGGACGATACACCATGTACTGCCATTGGGGCTCGACAAAAAAATCCCCCCCGGACAGGGCCACGGTCAGCTCACGATCCGGGGCCGGAGAAAACCGGAAACCGTTTCCCGTTCCAGAAATGCAGGATGGAAACCGTTGCTCCGGACCCAGATAGGCTTTGGTCACCTCATGAAAACTCCGATCCTCGATATCCGGTCGAAGGATCAGCCGAACCGGCTGATTATCCGGCAGCGTGCTTTTCCGGCTGTCTCTCGGAGATCGAAAAAAATTCATCAGAACCGTGTTTTCACCGGTCTGCATGACCATCCCGACGGTCAACACAATATGTTCACCCTGGCCGCACGGAACATGAAACCGCCAGATCCCCTGGCCATTTTCGTCCCGTGAGAATGTATCCAGGCAGTTGATACAGATTTCCTGGGAGTAACCCTGATACACAATCCAGGCCCTGCACCGCGTCAGAAAAATCCATCTGTCTTCCGGAAAATCCGGATTCAGATTGGCGGCCAGGAGGGCGTCATACCGGCTGTCAAGCATACCCCAGGAGACCCGCGCCCGCAGCATGGCGCCACAACCATTGGTGGACAGAAAAATCGGTGATCCGGTGCCGCATTCCGGACGATTGAGCTGTGTAATCGCATGCCTGGTGTCATGTGTGGACAGAAACAGCAACGGAGACTGGCTGTGATGACTTTTCCCGGTATCAAAAACAGACAGTTTTAGATGACATGTCACGGGTGATGTGTCATCTGTTGGCAGAAACACGGCCATGTGGCGCCCCCCTGCAATGGGCAGGCTGTTTTTTTGAATCCGGGTTCGATCGTTGGCCGTAATTTTTGCGCGAAACGGAAATGCCGCGCGAACCATCAGAAAATGGCCCTCCGGTATTGGTACGGTGCGATACTGGTCTTCCGGCCAGTCCCAGAGAATCACGCGCGATTCATCGCTGTCCGGATTCATCCGGCAGAAAAAGGAGATCGGGTCGGTTGACAGCAGGCCCACTGCACCATCCAGATCAAACCCGGACATATCCCGAATTCCCGTGTACCATTGATATATCTCAATGGCCAGGGCACAAAACCCCTGATGGCGTATGGCTTCCGGCAGGTGAAATTGATGGGTTTGGCCGGTTTCAATCAGGCGCATATCCGATGCATCCGATGTCAGACACAACACTTGACCCGGTTGAAGCAGAATGTGTCCGGTATCGGGTGTTCCGCCGACCGGAACAGCTTGTCCGGTAATCAGATCGATGGGTTCGGCAGGCAAAAAACAGGGCATCCATGCCGCGGGTTCCGGGGTGCTGTCACTCAGGTTGACCACTATCACCAATGTTTTGCCCGACGGCTCATGTTCACGGTGAAGTACAACAGAATTTCCCGGGCCCGTGTGAATCAGCTTCAGCCGGGTCTTTGAATGGAAACACGGATGAATTTTCAGAATGGCATTCAGCCTCCGGATATGCTGAACCAGGTTTTCGGAGTGTCCCCAGTTAAGTGATGACGATTCGTGGACAATGATTTTATCCGCGGCAAACCATTCCACACCATTTGCAAACCCGAAACCCCCCAGATCGGAAAACAGCGCACACAGAGCGGTCCGCATCCGGGCCCAGATTTTTGACCGGGCAGCCAGCCGGTTGTTGTCATGGGTTTCGGCAAAATGGACCAAAAGTCCGTCTGTTTGAGAAATGTCGATGGCTCCGGGCAGATACCCTTCTATCTGTTCCCGGTCATAATTTTGAAACAGCTCGGAATAGGCCCAGTTGAAATTGCCCCGGTTCAGAATGTCCCGTGCAACAGATATTTTGCCGCCAAGTCCTTCCAGAAAGAAAATGGTGTCCGCATACTGGTCGCGCACGACAGCAATGATATACTGCCAGGCATTGACCGGTATCATGTATCCGGCATCACATCGAAAACCGTCCACTCCCCTTCGACACCAGGTCAGAAACATCTCGGCCATGTATTTCCAGAGATCGTGATGGGAATAATCGAGCCGGGTCAGATCTTCCCACAGGACGCCCCATGCCCCCGGAACTTCAATTTTTCCGCTTTCGTCCCGGGCCAGCCATTCCGGATGGGTTTCATGCAGACTGGCGGCCCATCCCGTATGATTGGGGGCGATATCGATGATGATTTTGCCGCATCGGGCATGAACCGCATCCACGAGCTCGATAAACTGCTCCAAAGGTGTTGCGCGGGGATCGAATATGGCCAGAGCCGGATCAACCGCCGTAAAACTGAGTGCGGCATACGGGCTGCCAAACCGTCCCATTCGTGCATAGGTGGTCGGTGTCGGATGAATCGGGAGCAGATGAAGTATCCGGCATTCCAGGATTCCCATGATAAAATCGAGTTCCGATATCAGATCCCTGAAAGAACCGGATTTTGGGATGACCGTATATCCTTTTTCGTCCAACTGCCGGATGCAGGCGCATTCTTCCGGATCAGGCAATGCCCGGCCACTGATGTTGGGACCAAACTGCCGGACAAATGCATTGTAAATGGTATTGGCGCAACAGATATCCGACGGGCTGACATTGACCGACGTATTGGGTCCCTCCGGCCACTCCGGATCTTTCCGGTTTTCGGCCATATAAAAACATTTGGCCTCAAAATGGCCGGTTTCGGTCAGCCCGAGGGTGATTTGAAATTCCTGATCGGAAACGCGAATCATGGGGATATCAAACCAGTCTCTGGCAAGCGGCGGCGCATCACAGTTGATCCGATCGATGATTTCGCTTCGGGTTATGGCCGCATGCCCGATATTGGTTCGAATCCAGGCACTGCCCTGTACATGTTGATTCAGGTTCAGGGTGAAGGTTTGTCTGTCACCCTGAAAAGCCAAAATATGAGCCCCCGGAGCCGGCGTCTGCTGAAACTGTTTTGAAACGGTCATGGGGTTACAATAATGACATGGTTCCGGGTTCCAAATTCGTTGCTGCAGACCTGGGAATTGTCTGCATCGGTCTGCCACTGGTCATCGACCCGGAATTTATACTCGTATCGGCCTGGAGGCAGCATCAGCGTTTTTTTCCATAAACCGTCCTTGTCCGGTTTCATCGGATGGCTTGACAGACTCCACTGATTGAAATCACCCGCAAGCATGACCTGTTTGGCATGGTCCGATTTGAATGAAAATGTGATTTTGCGGGTTCCAGCAGTCGTTTTTTTGGCTTTTGCCGGCATGGTGTGCCTCCTTTCCATAAGTTGAATGTCTGATATCCGGGAAAGTGAATGTATGACCGGCCGATTTCCAATTGGAAATGGCTGTCTGTCAATTGATAATTCAGTCTGTTTTTAATATGACGGAAACAGGCGATTGTCAATGATATAGACTCCAATGGACAAATTCCAATCTCAGGCGAATCCGGTTGATGTAATTTTTTTTAAACACTCAATTACCGGTCTGATGAAAAGAAAACAAAACTTGTCTTGACAAAATTATAATCATTGATATAAAAACCGATAAAAAATTAAATATCATTCATTACCAGTGCCGTACTCTTTATACTGATTCATATTTTCTATTTTTCTCTTTTCCATCAGTTGATTTTCACACCGACAATCAAAATGGGGATAATATGGAATTCAGTTGGTTGAATCTGGCGATTATTCTGTTTCTGGCAGCCGGGGTTCTTCTCGGTTCCCTGCCATTGATCGGCGCCAGGCTGCTGGCTCCCCGAAGCCGGGCAAAAGACCTGGATCTGCCCTATGAATGCGGCATTCCCCCCCATGGTCCGGCCCATGTCCGATTTGGCATCAATTACTATTTTTACGCCCTTCTCTTTCTCGCCTTTGACGTCGATGTCCTTTACCTGTTTCCGGTCGCCGCGTTCTATCCCCACAGCCCGGGCTGGGCCATTTTCTGGGAACTGATGATTTTTATTGGCATTCTGGGGCTTGCGGTTATCTATTTCTGGCGCAAGGGAGTCTTTACGTGGCCGAGAAAAATCTCTTTTTAACACCTGCCGACACCCAAATTGATCCTCCCGTGATCAATATAAAACCGGTTCAGCAGATTCTGGATTTGTGTCGATCCATGTCCTTCTGGCCCATGACATTCGGTCTGGCCTGTTGCGCCATCGAAATGATGGCAGTGGGCATGGCCCGTTTTGACATTGCCCGGTTTGGCGCCGAAGCGTTTCGCCCCTCTCCCCGCCAGTCGGATCTCCTGATTGTTGCCGGAACGGTTTCCCGGAAGATGGCGCCTTCGGTTGTCCGGCTGTATGAACAGATGCCGGCGCCCAAATGGGTCATGGCCCTGGGTAACTGTGCGATTTCCGGAGGGCCTTTTTCATTTGAGGGACAATATGGCATTGTCGAAGGCGTGGATCAGCTCATCCCGGTTGATGTGTATGTGCCGGGATGCCCGCCGAGACCCGAAGGACTTCTGGAAGGACTCTTTGAGCTTCAGAAAAAACTCACCGGACGCCGCTTCTGGCCCATGCCGGGAAAGAATATCCGCTCATGAAAACCCTGTCTCCATTCTCGCTGCCGGATGAATTCCCCCGAATACGGGCCTGGCGAAAAACCACCTGTGATTTCCAAGCGACCGGATGTCATGTGGATATGTCTCTGGATGCCGGGGATTTGATTGGTGCGGTTCAGGATTTGTTTGAAAAGGGGTATTTTCTGGAAGATATCACCGGCGTGGATGTGACGGAAGGTTTTTTGCTGGTGTATCACTTTGACCGGTATGACGTGTCCCGGCGCGTGATTCTCAGAATTATTGTAGATCGTGAAACGCCAACAGCGCCTTCCATAACCCGAATTTATAGCGGAGCCGACTGGCACGAGCGGGAGTGTTTTGATTTTTTTGGGGTGATTTTCGAGAACCATCCCAATCTGAAGCCCCTTCTGCTGCCGGATGATCTGGGAGAACATCCGCTGGTAAAGAAAGATGGCCGTCGATCCATCCATAGCCTGATTCCGATTCAACAGACAGTTGACAGCCGGGATGTTGCCCTGGCAAGAGAATGACATTTGAAGGAATTCGCATGATGAAAGCCGGAATATATCCTGTAAGGAGCCCAGAATGAGTACCTATTCCATCATTCAGAACCTGGACCGGTGCATTGGCTGTTTAAGCTGTGAGGTTTACTGCCGGGAAAACAAACAGCTTCCGGATGGGCCGCGTCTGTGTCAGATTGTCATGCTTGGCCCCCGCACGGTTCGCGGCCTGCCCCGTGAAGCCTATGTGTATATGGGATGTTTTCATTGCGAAAATCCGGCCTGCGTTGCCGCCTGCCCGACCCGGGCCATGAAAAAGCGGGAATCGGATGGCATCGTCTATGTGGATACCGAGTTGTGTGTGGGGTGCAAAGCCTGTGTGGTCGCCTGTCCCTGGGGAGCGGTTCAGTGGGATCACCAAACCGAAAAAGTCGTCAAATGCGATCTGTGCAAGGATCGGCTGGATCAGGGACTGAAACCCGTGTGTGTGACGGTTTGTACCACCCAATGCCTCAG
>JBFXFK010000037.1:0-12683 GCA_050179135.1 Desulfatirhabdiaceae bacterium
GTGGTGGCAATGGTCCGTTTGAATGTGGTGGGTCTTTCGGCATTGAGCCGTGTCGTGGATTCGGATGTGACATCCAGTTTGGTCACTTCCTGATTGATGTTCAGCCGGACCATGCGGTCCTTGCTGATCTGCGGGGTGATTTTGAGCGTGATGCCCACATCCCGGTATTCATAGGTGTTGAAGGATTCCAGGGTTCCGGTCGATCCGGACTTGGTCTGGTAAGGGACGTTTTTGCCCACGGTGATGATGGCCTCCTCGTTGTCCGTGGTCAGAATCTGGGGGGTGGAGAGGATGTTGACATCCTTGTCTTGCCGGTATGCCCGGACAATCGCGGCCAGTCCGGGAAATTTGATGCCGCCGATATCCAGAAGCTCACTGAATATGCCCATTGAAAACCCCATGGGCAGAGCACCGACCGTGCCATCCAGGGGCGACAGCCCCCCGACACCCGGATAGGCCCCGGCCCCGCTGAATCCGCCGCCAAAGGCAGCGTCCCGGCCGCTGACATCGGTTGTGCCCATGGACACCCATTCGGTTCCCAGGGCAAAATCCTTGTTGACATTCACCTCCATGATCAGACACTCGATATAGACCATGGATCGGGGAATATCGAGCTGCCGGACAATATCTTCCAGAACCGTGTATTCATCCTTGTTTGCCGTAATGATCAGACTGTTGGTGGCCTTGTCCGCCGTGATTTTGACATTTCCGGACAACAGGGACTGCCGGCCGGATTTGGCCGCTTCCCCTTCACCGGCTTTGCCCGGCATATCCTGAAGCACCTTGACCAGATCATCGGCCCGTGCATTTTCCAGATAAATCACCCGCATCCGTTCATTGCCTTTGGGCGTCTCCCGGTCAAGGGTCCCAATCAGCGACCTGACCCGTCTCGTGTAATCATCATTGGCCAGAACCACCAGGGAATTGGTGCGATCCTCGGCAACGCAGCGAAACGGAATATCGGTTCCAATGGCGTCATCCCGCTGGGTTTTGTTTCCGGGAAGAAATATGGAATCCAGCATTTTGGCCAGTTGATCGGCGCTGGCATACTGAAGCGGAAAAATGGTGATATCCCGGCCGGTCATGGGGATATCGATGGTCTTCAGCATGGTCAAAAGCCGGTTGATATTGGAATGAACATCGGTAACGATCAGGGTGTTGGTCGCCGGATAGGGCATCATGACGCTGTTTTTGGAAATCAGGGGCGAAAACAGCCGGCTGACCAGCGTGGCATCGGCAAATTTGAGCGGAATCAACTGGGTCACGACCCGGTCGTCGATTGCGCCGGATTCCTCCCGAAGCATGGTTTCGATATTTTTTGTTCTGGCGTCTGTCAGGGGAATGATTTTGACAATGGAACCGGTCTGCACCGTGGTATATCCATATACCTCCAGAACCGATTCAAATACCCGGTATGCTTCCGGAATGCTGATCTTTTCCGGCGAAATGATGGTGACCTTGCCATTGACCCGCTGATCCAGAACAAAATTTTTTCCGGTCAGATCCGAAATGAACTTGACCAGAAGCGCGATATCCACATTGTTGAAATCGATGCTGATCAGATCATCCGAATCTGTGGCCGAACGGCTTTCAGGAGCAGCCGTTGACACCTTGTCTTTTCCGGGTTTTGCGGATAATCCCGGCTCAGGAGTCAGCAAAAGAATGACGCTGCACAAAACCAGTCTGAAAAAAAGATTCAGCGCCCCGGACAGCCGGCATGGAATCAGGATACCCCTGAAACCTGAAAACCGAAATCCAAAGACATTTTTTCGGATGATGCATCTCAGGAAACGGGCGTCTGTTGTCTGGTCGCTCATGGGCATTTATTCAATTCCATATTCAATGATCTGATCCCGGTTGCCACGGCGGAGATTGAGCCGAAGGCTGTCTGCGGTTTTCATTCCGGTGTAAAGTTTCAGCGCGTCATCCACGGATTCGATGGGTTTTCCATCCACTCCCAGAATGATGTCGCCGCTTTGAAGACCGATCTGGTTGAAAAATGATCCGGTCATCACGCCGGTCACTTTCAGCCCGTCGGGTTTACCCTGGGTAAAATTGGGAATGATTCGAACCTGCTTCATCAGGGCGTTGATATCCTGAATGGCCTCATCGATCTGGCTTCTTTTCAACTGAATCCGGTTTTGACTCTCGGCTGCCTGTGACGGCAGAGCGGGTCCGGAAGGCGGCCTGGATGCAGTTTCCCATTTCTGAATCGTCAGAACCGCCATCTTTCCATCAATATCCAGAATGACTTTTTCCTTTTCGATCTGAATAATTTTGGCATTCTGAAGAACATCCCCGGTCCGGAACAGACTCTGAATCCGGTTTGAACCGGTTTCGATCACGGCATAAGAAACCGTGTCCGGCCCGCTGACCGTTCCCCAGAGCTTGAGATCCAACCCGGTCTGATTCAAGGTGTCGAGATCGGCAGGCAGCGGATTTTCCGCTGTTTTACCGGCGCCGAAGAGATTCCGGTCGATGATCGGCTGATAGAATTTTAAGGGCGCAGGAACCGGTTCCGGAATCGCGGGCGAAACAGATGGCAATTCGCTGATCTGAAAAAGCGACAGCCGGCCCATTGCAACGGCGTAAAAAGCCCTGACGCCCAGACCGGTGCAAAGCGTTATCAGCAGGAGGCTCATCAGGGTGAAGCCGGTTTTATAAGGTATGGTCATGGCCCCAGTTTCAATGAGGGTTTTGCCAGGGTTCCGGTCAAACGGAACGGTACGCCGTCCGGATACCGGGTCGTGAGCATGTTGGCAATGGTTGGAAACCGGAATCCGGCCATCAGTGGATGATGAATCCGGGTTTTGCCGTTCAGGTCGATCTGGCTCTGCTCCATTTGTTTTTTGGCAGTCATGTCACCGCTCATGTCCCCCGACAGATGGGGACCACTGAATGTGCACTGCACCAGACGAAGGGCGTCACGGGTGGCATCGATATGTGCATCGATCCGCTGAAACATGATCTGTTTGAGTGTCATTTCCGGAATATCGATGCCGATTTTTCCATCAATCAGGGACACACGGGCCGTTGCCGCCAGGGATTTCCCGTCGATCCGGCCCTGAATATCGGCTGAAAGGACGCCGGATATCTGACGGTTGAGCCGCTCCTGAATGGCCGGTATTTTATCCGGCAGAAAATTGGAAACCGTGATGTCAAAGCGCCCGGGTACGGCTGAAAAGCCGGATTGCGCCGTCCACTTCCCGTCGATATGACCCGTTTTATCCCTGCCGGAAATGCCCCAGTTCATGGCGCGGTCAGCCAGTGAAAATCCGGTCAGGCGTATGGTCAGGTCTTTCCAGTCCATCCATTTTTTTTCTGCCGACAAAACCTGTATGTCTTTCATGTGAATGCCAGGCCACAGGGTGGGCGAAAGCGATCCGATCCGAATGCGGATTTCGGTATTCCAGGCCTGAATCCGGTTTTCCAGCGCGGTTTTGATGGCATCTGCCGGAAACAGCACATATCCCCAGATGGCTGTTGCCAAAACCGCATAAACACAGAATACCGGAAAACGTCTGTCAGGGTTCAAGGGTTTGCGCCTGAATGGTCGCATCGATACGATCCACGGTGTCGGAAATCGATATCGATGCGGTTTTTATGAAAATCATTTCACCGGATGTCTCGATACGGTGGAGCCAGTCAACCAGTTGGGTCATGGAAATGGCCTGGAATTTGATTTCAACGACAGAAGTCTGAAACACCTGGTCCGGGATGATGGTCCGGGATGGCTTCATGGTGGCGATATTTGCCTGAATACCGGCCTGTCCGGCCAGGCGGTTTAAAAAAGAAAACAGCGTGAATCCGCCGGCCCGCCGGGTTATTTTTGTCTTTCGTTGATCGGACTGGGTTTGAATCCGGTTATATTCCGTCAACAGACCGGTCAGGGCCGTTGTCTGCTGCTGACGGAGGTCAATGGCCTGTGACAGTCTCTTCCGGTAATCCATCACCGGAGAGATCACCGCCTGATGGACCAGAAAGATGACACCCGTCGCGATCAACACCAGCAGTGAAATGATTTCCCGTCTGTTGAAGCGGCTGAACCGGTTGATGGCTTCAGAAAAAATCATCGATACCGGCATGTCTGACTGGGGACCAGTTCATTTGATTAAAAATATGGTATGAAATATGCATAATTCTGTATGCAACACCCGACAAGATGGTCATAATTTGAAAATATGGTGACATTACAGGGAATTCTGGCTTTTGATATTGACATCCCCATATTCTGATTATAAAATTACAGGCTTAAAACGCGGTCAGTATGGGTTTTTTTATTTATATTGTCAAGCAGGAGCAGTTGCGGTCGCCAAACGACATCCATTTGGCGCGGCTGTTTTTTTGACGGGCCCGCGGTATGCCCCCCTTTCTTCACTGCCAGCGCAGAAGGGGGCCGATGGATCATGTGCGAGAGTGGCGGAACTGGCAGACGCACTGGACTTAGGATCCAGCTCTGGCGACGGAATGGGAGTTCAAGTCTCCCCTCTCGCACCAAAACACCAATCCTTTCCCTATTGCCGACAGCCATAACCTGCAGGATTAACGATTTGGAGTGTGTTACCGGATGACGGGGAATGTACGATCCCCCACCAATGACGCATTTCCGGAATCGTCCTTGAACAGGCTATGGAAATCCTCAACATGGCCCCCGGGAGTTGCCTGTCCTCCGGGGAGACGTCTGCATGAGACAAAGCGGTCAATATTCCCAATCTTCGATATCAATACTATAGATTTCAAGATAATGATTTTGGGAAGGCAGCAGGGAGGGGATAGGCCTTTTTTCGGCCGTCCCCGACCGATAACGCACCCAAAATCTTTATCTTGAAAGCTATCTATATGGCGGTAACCATTTAACTTAATTTGAAAGGGTGACAGTAACAGACATGAGCTACACGATTGAAGATGTCAGCACCGTAAAAAAACGGGTTCAGTTTGAAATTCCCCGGGAAGAAGTTGCAACACGGCTGAACAAGGCCTACAGCGATCTGAATCTGCATGTAAAAGTCAAGGGCTTCCGACCTGGAAAAACCCCCCGAAATGTACTGGAACGACTGTATGCCAAGGACATCCATCAGGATATCATCGCCGAATTGATTCAGGCGTCCTATTCCGATTTTCTGAAAGACTCCGGATTGTCTGTTATGGCGTTTCATCCCGCAGAAGAACCCAAAATCTCTGCCGACAGCCCGTTTCAATTTGCAGGCACCATCGAGATCAGACCCACCATTGCCGATCTGTCCTGGAAAGGGCTGGCGTTGACAAAAAACCGGTATAAACCCGCTGAAGACGAAATCGATGTACAACTGAAAATGGCCCAGCGGAATCTTGCGGTAATGACTCCCATAACTGAGGACCGGCCAGCCCAGGACGGCGATTTTGTGATCCTGGATTACGAAGCGACGGTTGATGGCAATCCGGTTCCGGAAATCGGAAAAAGTGAAAATTTTACCTGCAAGGTCGGTGGCGCAGGCATTTCAAAGGAATTTGATGATGGTCTGATCGGCATGATCCCCGGAGAACGCCGGGATATTCCGGTAAAATTTCCGGAAGATCATTCTAACAAAGGTTATGCGGGTCTCGATGTTGTTTTCCATGTTTATCTGCGGGAAATACGGGAACAGGTTCTGCCACCCATCGATGATGAAATGGCCAAAAAACTGGGATCCTATCAGTCCCTGGAAGAGTTGAAAACCGATATCCGGAATGATCTGGAACGACGCTACAACCATCGGGCCGAAATGGAAATCAACGAACAGGTTTATCAGAAACTCTTTGCACAGGTCGAACTGGAGGTTCCGGACAGCATGATTGAATATGAAATTTCCGGAATCATTCAGGATATTGAGCGACGATTTGAATACAACAACATGTCGCTGGGCGACCGGGGACTGGATCACGACATGCTGGCAAAGCAGTACCGGGGTCTGGCGGAAGAACAGGCCAGACGACACCTGATACTGGACAAAATTGTGGATCAGGAAGGGCTGACCATACAGGATTCCGAACTGGAAACCATTTATGCGGATACTGCAGCGGCTTCCGGCCAGGCCGTGGATGTCATTCGCGACATCTATGCCAAGAATCCGGAAACCATCAATTATCTTCGCCAGGGTCTGCTTGAAAAAAAAGCGATGCGACTTATTATTGATGGAAGCATCATTACCGAAGTGGATCCGGTTCCGGAACAACCTGAAACCGCTGAAACACAAAACCCGGATTCTGAAAATTAATTTCAAGGAGAGCCATTGTGCCGCTGATACCCATTGTTGTCGAACAGACAAGCAGGGGCGAACGGGCCTATGATATTTATTCCCGTTTGCTGAAGGACCGGATCATTTTTCTGGGAACCGTCATCAATGATGATGTCGCCAATCTGCTGATCGCGCAGATGCTGTTTCTGGAATCCGAGGATCCGGCCCGTGAAATCAACTTTTATATCAATTCGCCGGGCGGATCGGTTACGGCCGGCCTGGCTGTTTATGACACCATGCAGTACATCAAGCCCAGCATAACGACTGTCTGTATCGGACAGGCCGCCAGCATGGGCGCGCTGCTTCTGGCGGCAGGAACCAAAAACAAACGGTATTCCCTTCCCAATTCCCGAATCATGATTCATCAGCCCATGGGGGGATCTCAGGGTCAGGCATCCGATATTGCCATTCAGGCCAAAGAAATTCTTCGCCTGAAAGAAACGCTTAACCAGATACTGGCTCACCACACTGAAAGACCCATTGAGGAAATCCAGCGGGATACAGACCGGGATTTCTTCATGTCCGGTCTGGAGTCAAAGGCGTATGGATTGATCGATCATGTGATATTCAACCGCGACGATCTGGATCAGATTGCCAAAATGGAGGCATGATATGGCAAAAAAAGATGATATGAACGAAAATCTGTTCTGCTCCTTCTGCGGAAAAAATCAGAAAGAAGTCTCCAAACTCATCGCGGGTCCGGCGGTTTATATCTGTGATGAATGTATTCAGCTCTGCAGTGAAATCATTGAAGAGGACACCGAAGATCAGGCATCCGGCGACAAAAGCAACCTGTCGCCCAAGCAGATCAAGGCCGTACTGGACGATTATGTCATTGAGCAGGACCAGGCCAAAAAGATTCTTTCCGTGGCGGTTTACAACCATTACAAGCGATTGGACTGTCCCCCCTCATCCAGCAATGATGTCGAAATTCAGAAAAGCAATATTCTGCTGATCGGACCCACTGGAAGCGGCAAGACCCTGATGGCCCAGACCCTGGCCCGTTTTCTGAATGTACCGTTTACCATTGCCGATGCCACCAGTCTGACAGAGGCGGGTTATGTCGGTGAGGATGTGGAGAACATCATCCTGTCGCTCCTTCAGAATGCAGATTATGACGTGGAGCGGGCCCGTCGCGGAATTGTCTATATCGATGAAATCGATAAAATCGCATCCAAATCCGACAACCCGTCCATCACCCGGGATGTATCCGGAGAAGGGGTTCAGCAGGCCCTGTTGAAAATCATCGAAGGCACAACCGCCAGTGTTCCGCCCAAAGGGGGCAGAAAACATCCCCAGCAGGATTTTGTAAAAGTCGATACATCCAATATCCTCTTTATCTGCGGCGGAACATTCAATGGACTGGACGGGGTCATTCAGCGCAGGCTGGGTTCCAACAAAATGGGGTTTGGCGCGCATATCGTCGACAAGACCCAGATCAATATCGGCGACCTGCTCAAACTGGTTCAACCCGAGGATCTGATGAAATTCGGCATGATTCCGGAATTTATCGGCAGGCTTCCGGTCATTGCAACGCTGAATGAACTGAATGAGGCATCCCTGATACGGATTCTCAAGGAACCCAAAAATGCGCTGATCAAGCAGTTCAAAAAGCTGTTCGAGATGGAAGGGGTCAACCTGCGCATCACCGACAGTGCGGTTGCAGCCATTGCCAGGGATGCGCTGAAGCGAAAATCCGGCGCCAGGGGACTTCGCGCCATTATTGAAAATTGTCTGATCGACATCATGTATGAGTTGCCATCGATGACGGATGTGCGGGAATGCGTGATCAGTGAAGAAGTCATTTTAAATCATGAGTCACCCATCCTGCTGTATGAGCAGACCAAAATGACGGCATGATTTCATATTAAAGCGTCATCAACAATTCATAACATGATCTGACCCCCATGTTCAGCATATTTAAAAAATCATTTTATAATGGACAGTCGCCCGAAATCATGAAACTTCCGCTTCTTCCGCTTCGCGATATCGTTATTTTTCCGCATATGGTCGCCCCGCTATTCGTGGGGCGTTCCAAATCTGTCAAGGCGCTGGCTGATGCCATGAACAATGAAAAACGGGTTTTTATGGCCTCGCAGAGCAAGGCGAGTCTGGATAATCCGGATGTTCAGGATATCAGCCAGATTGGCACCATCGGCAAGGTTCTACAGCTTCTGCGTCTTCCGGACGGAACAGTCAAGGCGCTTGTGGAAGGCAAACAGCGGGGCCGGATTCTTCGATTTGTCCAGGATGATGATTTTTTTCTGGTCGAAGTTGATCCCGTGGCAGAGACGCAATCTGCAGATCCCGAGTGTATCGCCCTGGGACGTGCCATTGTGGCGTCCTTTCAGGAGTATGCGGGCCTTAACAAATCGATTCCCAAAGAATTGCTGAATACGGTGTCGGCCCTGACCAGCCTCCCGCAACTGGGGGATACCCTGGCGGCGCATTTTTCCTTTAAATTTGAAGACAAACAGCGCCTACTGGAAACCGAATCCCTGAATGACCGGTTAAGCATTCTTCTGGGACTGATCACAATGGAAATCGATATTTTCAAACTGGATCAGAAGATCAAAAACCGCGTCAAGGAACAGATGGAGAAAACCCAGAAGAATTATTACCTCAACGAGCAGATGCGCGCCCTGAAAAAGGAAATGGGCACGGATGAAGAACCTGTCGATGAGCTGAAAGAACTGGAATCCCAGATCCAGCAGAAAAAAATGTCAAAAGAAGCCACGGAAAAGGTTCAGCACGAATTCAAAAAACTTCGCATGATGCCGGCCATGTCTGCCGAAGCCACCGTGGTGCGCAACTATATTGACTGGCTGATCAGCCTGCCCTGGTATGAGCAGACAGATGTCAGCCATGACAGTGTCGAAGCAGAAAACATATTGAACGAAGATCATTTCGGCCTTGAAAAACCCAAGGAACGTATTCTGGAGTATCTGGCTGTTCAGTCCCTGGTCAAAAAAGTCAAGGGACCGATCCTGTGTTTTGTGGGGCCCCCGGGTGTGGGCAAAACCTCACTGGCAAAATCCATTGCCCGTTCCACCGGCAGAAAATTTGTCCGGCTCTCGCTGGGCGGGGTTCGGGACGAGGCGGAAATTCGGGGTCATCGTCGAACCTATATCGGGGCCATGCCCGGAAAAATCATTCAGTCTCTCAAAAAGGCCGGCGTCAACAATCCGGTTTTCTGTCTGGATGAGGTTGACAAAATGAGCATGGATTTCCGGGGTGATCCATCGGCGGCGCTTCTGGAAGTGCTTGATCCCGAACAAAATTCAAGCTTTAATGATCATTATCTGGATGTGGATTATGACCTTTCGGACATTCTTTTTGTCACCACGGCCAACACCCTTCCGGATATTCCACTGCCGCTTCAGGACAGAATGGAAATCATCCGGCTGCCGGGATATACGGAATATGAAAAGTTTAATATTGCACGGGATTTCCTGATTGCCAAACAGATCCGGTTAAACGGTCTGGAGGACAAGCCGGTTCAGTTTACCAAAAATGCCATCACCCTGATTATACAGCGCTATACCCGGGAGGCCGGCGTGCGCAATCTGGAACGGGAAATATCCGCCATTTGTCGGAAAATCGCCCGGGAGATTGTCAGAAATCCCGACTTGAAGGAAACAACTGTTTCTTCCAAATCGGTTCAGAAATATCTGGGGCCGCCCAAATTCAGGCATGGCCAGATTGAGGATCAGGATCAGATCGGCATGGTCACCGGACTGGCATGGACCCAGGTCGGCGGTGAATTGCTTTGTATCGAAACCCTGATCATGCCGGGCAAGGGAGAACAGACTGTCACTGGCAAACTGGGGGATGTCATGAAGGAATCCGCCCAGGCAGCCGTAAGCTATGTCAGGTCCCGTGCCTCGCACCTGGGTATTGAACCGGAATTTTACAAAAAGTATGACATTCATATTCATATTCCGGAAGGCGCCATTCCCAAAGACGGTCCTTCGGCCGGCATTTCAATGTGTACATCCATTGTTTCGGCCCTGACCAAAAAGCCGGTTCACCGGAATCTGGCCATGACCGGTGAAATTACGCTGAGAGGCCGGGTTCTCCCGATTGGCGGAATCAAGGAAAAAATTCTGGCGGCGCATCGGGGCGGAATTCAAAAGGTGTTGCTGCCCAGGGAAAATGAAAAAGATCTCAAGGACATCCCATCCTATATCATGAAACAGATGGATCTGGTTTTTGTCGATCATATGGATGAGGTTCTGGCGCATGCCATTGTCGGCGAACCTGAAAAGCCGGTATTTGCAGTGGATGATGTGAACCTGGAAGTTATCCATATGGATGACGGGGTTCATCAGCCGGCAATCAGCACATCGATACAGTGATTAAATTGTGGCAAATGGCGGTAAGGATATTTTTTACTTGACATCAAAAACCGACTGGGTTAAAAGTAGCAGTCTTTTACGGGCGGGTAGCTCAGTTGGGAGAGCATCGGCCTTACAAGCCGAGGGTCACAGGTTCAAGCCCTGTTCCGCCTACCAGTCGAAGACAGTTTACCCATAGGGGGGCGTAGCTCAGTTGGTTAGAGCGCCGGCCTGTCACGCCGGAGGTCGCGAGTTCGAGCCTCGTCGCTCCCGCCAGAAAACACAGGGGTTACAATTATCTTGTAATCCCTTTTTTTAATGATCAACCGTTGGAGGATAAAACAATGGCCAATATAACCCCTCATTGTGCAGGCTGTTCCAAAATCAACGCCGATAACAACTGCTCGGTTTACCCCAATCCGGCATTCATGATGCGATGGGTGGATGACCGAAAGATCAAGGTCGGTTGTTCGTTCAATGCCGCCAAATTTTCTGAAGTCTCTACCAAAGATAAAGTGCGTGTCGGTCAGCAGAAACAGAAGAAAAAATAGCTGGCTGTCTGACGTTCACATTCCATCACAATCTCTGCAAACCGGGCTGCAAATTATCGCGCCCGGTTTTCTGTTTCATGTCTTTCTTCCCGCCTTTTCTGCGACAATCCGGTCCGGTTGACAGATTTCCAGAATGACTTTTTCCAGAATCATTTTGGGGTCCATGGCAGACGTTTTCATCCTGCGATCGGCATCCACCAGAACCTGCATGAGACTGGCAAGTCTCTCCCGGGAAAAGGCGTCGGCTTTTTTCAGGAGCAGATAGACAGGATAGGGATTGGCGGGATTTTTGGCGATCAACAGATCTGTTGCCACTGCCTTTTCCCGTGTTTTGCCTTTTTTAACCGTTTCCCCGCCTGGCCGGGTTTTTGCCGAAGCCAATCGGGTTTTCCATTCCTGAAGGCTTTTGGTCAAAATGGTGTCATATGCCACCACTTCGGGCATAATCCGTGACTGAAAGACATCATATTTGCAGGATGCGTTCCATTGCCTGCCATGAACGCTTTCCATGAAATCCCGTGCAATCACCAGTTTTCTCAGTTGGTTGAAAATTGCGGCCACAATCTGTGGCGGCGCCAATTCTCCGGACAACAGTCCGTTCAGAAAAAACAGGGCTTTTTCCCAGTTTCTGTCGGTGACTGCGTTGGTGAATTCATAAATGGGATCTTTCCGGGACCGTTTCAAAACCCGGTTGACATCGTCTTCCGTGATCTCTACCCGATTCCCGACATATTGAATCAGTTTTTCCAGCTCGGAGGTGAGGGTTCGCAGATCAAAACCGGTCATGTCGAGCAGCGCATTCCGGACCGCAGGTTTCAGTTGTTTGCCACTTTTTGACAGGGCAGCCTGTATCCGTTCATTCAGGACCGCCTCCATTGCCATTTTGCCCGCACGGGTCGGGGAATCTTTTGGAACCGTGCAATCGATGGTCATGCCTTTTTCAACAATGGCCCGATAGACCGCCTTGCGTTTGTCAACGGTTTCACTGGTAATAATCAGGACATGCTGATCGGGAAATCCTTTTTCTATGGCATATTGAAGCGATTTCAACGCGTCTGTGGCATCCCTGTCAACCGGATTGGCCTGGCAGTGTCGAATGACAT
Organism: Desulfatirhabdiaceae bacterium; assembly: GCA_050179135.1. Taxonomy (GTDB): domain Bacteria; phylum Desulfobacterota; class Desulfobacteria; order Desulfobacterales; family Desulfatirhabdiaceae; genus UBA4064. Next base: position 12,246 of record JBFXFK010000037.1, read on the forward strand.
CGTCAATCCAGCCGGATTTGGCATCCCCATCATCCATCAAGGCCAGCAGCCGGGAAGGATCTGCGGCCACATCCCCAATGAGCAGATCGTTTAGGGAAAGGAACCGCATCAACCAGGAACCGGCTTTTTTATAATCCTGCATTATCACCGCGTCTTTTATTTTCCGAAGTATTTTCGGGCCGTCATCTTTGGAACTGAACAGGGTGGAATCCAGAAGCGCCACAATTTTCAATCCGGGAACAAAGCCATAGGTATTGATTTTTTCCAGGGCGCGGGACAGATTTTCCGGACTGCCATCCATATCCTCATAACATGACAGTCGTTTGGCAGGCGGCATCATGACATCCAGTAACTGATTCAGAACACCTTTATAAATCAGCTCATCCCCAAAAATAAGATATGCCGGAGCAAATGGATTTTTTCCGTCAGCCGGTTTGA
>JBFXFK010000037.1:12783-34109 GCA_050179135.1 Desulfatirhabdiaceae bacterium
CATGACAATTCCAGATCCGTTACATACCGTTTTATTGGCGTTCCGATGGGGCGCAGCAGTCCTGTTTCTGCTGATGGCGGTTATGGCGGCGGTCATGGCATGGCGGTTTCGCGGCATTTTTCACTGGAAGCGCTCGCTGAAACAGGAGCTTTTGCGCATTCGGAAGGATTCGGCCAACCAAAGTCCGGAAATGGCTGCTGCGGTGTCGATCGTATTGGCCCAGTGCCAGAAGTTCTGGTGTCAATCGCTCATTCGGGTTCAGGATGAACTGGATATGACTGATTTCATTCGGTCCATTGCATCCTGTTTTCACCCGGATCAGGACCGGCCGGAATTGTGTCTGTCTGTCGGGAGCATTGTCGGGGCCGCTCAAGACGGCGTCATCCGCCTTCAACAGATTTTGTCCCGGCCCGGATTCAGCCGTTTCCGGTGGGTCCGTATCCGGCATATCCGGCAGGCCTGGCATCGCTACACACAGTTTTCTGAACACTGGCTGATACAGCGGTATATGCGGTATCGAAACTGGATACAAAAAGCCAATCTGGTTCGGCTGATCGTCATTCCCGATCCATTTTCCTGGCTGATGTATTTTTCCAATCAACTGATCCTGATTTCATTGACCCGGTTTTTTCTGGTTGATCTGTTTCTGTTTGTCGGCAAGCAGGCCATTGCCGCATATCAATCGGGTGAATCGGCAACTGCCGATTTTCTGAATGACCGGGATGTGGAGCGGACACTTGAAGAGCTGACCCGCATGCCTTCGGATGAATCGGTTCTTCTGGATGACCGTCTGATTGATATCCGGAACCGGCTGCTGGGAATTTATTCCCTGATCCGCTCTCCTGGAATCGGGGACTGGAAAAAATCCCTTTTTGAGGCATTGCGCCATATTGCCGGCAGACATTTTCCGGAAAGCCCCAGCCCCGTGGATGAGGCGGCGGTCGGCCCCCTGCTGGAGCAGCTTCAGGTATATCTGACAGCCATTTCAAACAGCCGGGACATGCCGATCATTCGTCGTCTGCATTCATTTCCACTTTCTTATGGATTCCGGATTCGGGAAATGAGCGCCGCGCCCTTTTTGCGGCGTACCGGATTTCTGACCAAAAAAGTCTGGAATGTCTATCAATGGCTCAGTCTTCCGCTGCGACTGTTCCGCATCCTGAGAAAAGCCACACCCGCGGGCATGGCGGTTCATACCGGCTGGCTGCTGGTTCAGAAGGGATGCGCCTATTATTTCGGCAGGCGGTTGTTCAACCTGACATGTCTTGAAATCGAATCGGTTTATTCGCGGTCCCGAAAACCGGTTGTTGAAAAAATGAAACGTGCGTATAATACGAAATATTCATGATTTCAGCGCATAAAAAAATTTTTGCAGCACTGTTTCTGTCCATTTTCTGCTCGGTCACCGGCGTGGGAATTGTCGTTCCGCTGCTGCCGGTGTATGCCAGCAAAATGGGATCGACCGGTATCTATATCGGCCTGGTTTTTGGTGCATTTTCCCTTTCCCGAACTGCTTTTCTACCTTATTTCGGCAGACAGTCCGATATCCGGGGCCGCAAGCCCTTTATTGTCATTGGCCTTTTTGCCTATGCCCTGGTTTCTGTTGCCTTTATTCTGTCCACTTCGGTTGAAAGTCTGATCGGAATCCGTTTTGTTCAGGGAATTGCTTCAGCCATGATCATGCCGGTGGCCCAGGCCTATCTGGGAGATATTACCGTTGAGGGCTCAGAAGGTCTGACCATGGGACTGTTCAACATGGCCATGTTTCTGGGGCTGAGTCTGGGTCCGGTTGTCGGCGGCGTGATTCATGAAAAAATCAGTCTGGATGCCGCATTCATCGGTATGGGAATTCTGTCCACCGCCGCATTTTTAAGCAGTCTGTTTCTGCTGCCATCGGTTCATAGCGAAAAAGCCGCATTCCGCCATGTCATCCCTCCGACACTGAAAATGCTGATAACCAACAAACTCCTGATGAGCCTGTTTATGCTGCGGTTTGCCCATACGGCCTGCATCGGCATCATCTGGGCATTTCTGCCGGTTTATGCCAGCCAGTCATTCAACATGGGCAGTTCTGCCATCGGAACACTGGTCATGCTGGGCGTTCTGGTCAGCGGGGTCCTTCAGGCGCCCATGGGCTGGCTGGCGGATCGTTTCTCCAAGCAGGCCCTGTCCGCCATTGGCGGTCTGATTGTGGCTATCACGATTTTTCTGTTCCAGTGGGCCGATGGATTCTGGGACATGTTCTGGATCAGCGTGGGATTTGGTTTTGGCGGCGGCATGCTGACACCGTCAATCATGGCCCTTGCGGTCATCTGGGGAAACCGCCTGGAAGGAATGGGAGCGGTCATGTCATTGATGACCATGGCCCACAGCCTGGGCATGCTGGTGGGATCGGTCGGGGCCGGATGGATGATGGATGTCATTGATTTGAAATATGCGTTTGGTTCCGGGGGTGTCCTGATGCTGGTCTGCAGCCTGGTTTTTCTGCTTCCGGGTTACAAAAACGCCATGATACGGCCGGTTCCGGATCATCCAATACACTAAAGTTCCTCCGGTGTAAACGAAACCACATCATCGATTTTACCGGCATCGGCAAACAGCATGACCAGCCGGTCTATGCCCATGGCGTTTCCGGTCGCAGGCGGCATTTGTCGAAGGGACTGAAGAAACGGTTCCGGCATGGGATATCCGGTTTTATTCATGGCGCGACGGCAATCCATTTCATGAATAAACCGCTGTCGCTGCTCAGTGGCATCGGTCAGCTCGGAAAAGGCATTGCAGAGCTCCAATCCGCAGATATACAGCTCAAAGCGTTCGACCAGCAGGGGGTTTGATGGCTTCAACCGGGCCAGGGCGCCGCATTCAGCCGGATAGTCAATCAGAAAAACAGGCCGGTTCAGGCCCAGTTTCGGCTCGATTTCCAGTCCCATCCGTTCGTCAAAGCGATTTTCTGAAAGCGCCTGTTCCATGCTGCTTCCGACATATCGTGCAAATGCATCCTGCACCGAAATCCGGTCCCAGGGTCTGGACAGATCGATCGTGATATCGCCATACTGAAGCTGTTTGCCAATTCCCAGCTTTTCGGCAACGTGGGTGATCAACTCCTCGCATTGAATCATCATGTCCTGATAGTCATGATGGGCCCAATACCATTCCAGAAGTGTAAATTCCGGCAGATGTCTGCCACCCCGCTCCCCTTTTCTGAACACATGGGATATCTGAAATATCCGGGGATATCCCGCTGCCAGAAGCCGCTTCATGCACAATTCCGGCGAGGTGTGCAGAAACCATTCTCCGGATTCGACTGCATCGATATGGGTCTCCGGCGCCGGCGCCGGAATTCGGATGGGGGTTTCGATTTCCAGATAATCCGCATCATGAAAATAAGACCGGATGGCCTGAATGGTACGGGATCGAATTTCAAGGCCATTCCGAATGGCCGACTGTCTGGTTGAAATCATGTTTTCCATTTTTTTCAATCCGTTATGCGTTGCTTAAAACAACCATCGCCCACCTACATGAACGGCCTGGCGCAATCCAGCGGCTTTGCCAGAATGGCCGCAAGGATCTCTGCGCCACGGGCCAGTTCGGCCTCATTTTTCGGTGGTCCGATACAAATGCGCACCGCTTCGGCGGCTTGCTGGCCATTGGTGCTGAAGTTGGCGGACGGAATGACCTGCACCCCCGATGCTGCGGCCTGGCGGGCAAAGGATTCGCCGGTCCAGGGTGGCGGCAGTGTGAGCCAGGCGTGCAGACTGCCCGGACCAAAATGCAGATTCGGACCGACAAGTTTTTCAGCAAGAATCGCCATCCGTTTTTCCGCACACTGGCGTTTTTGGATAATGACCCGATCGGCGGTGCCATCATCGATCCATCTGCTGCCGATCTCGGCGGTAAGCGATGGATTTGACCAGATCGATGCCGCCATGATCCGTTCAACCGCCGACAACTGTCCTGCCGGCACTGCCAGAAAACCGAGGCGCAGACCGGGCGCGAGCGTCTTGGAAAGGCTGGTCAGATAAAAGCTTTGCTTCGGAATAAACGCGGAAATCGGGGTTTGGGCCACCGGCGCCATGCCGCCGTAAACATCGTCCTCGATCAGCAGCAGATCAATGCGCGCCAGTACCGCAGCCAAGTCCCGCCGTCTATTTGCATCCATCGTGATGGTTGTCGGATTGTGCAGGGTCGGGATCAAATAGACACCCTTCAAACGATGACAGGCCGCGGCCTTTTCCAACGCGTCGGGCCGCATGCCTTCCGAATCGCCTTCGACCGGTGCCAGTCGGATGTGCAGGACTGCGGCAAGATTGATGATGCCCGGATAGGTATGGCCGTCCACAGCAAGGGCATCACCCGGCGACAGTTGACTGGCAAGCGCCACAAACAGGGCGTGCTGGGCGCCAGAGGTGATCGCGATGTGTTCGGGAGATGTCGGCAGATTGAGGCGGCCAAGCCAGCGGCCGGCAGCCTGACGATGCCGGATAAGCCCGGCTGTCGGCTGGTAGCAAAGCATTTCCGTCAGCGCCGGTTGGCGAGATAATTCGGCCAGCATGGCGCCGAGATCAGGCGTTTCTTCCGGCGCCGGAAAGTTCAGGTCAAAGCGAATGCAGTCGATCGTATCCCGATCCGGCCTGTTAAGGGCATGAAGGGTGAATTCTTCTGCCTCGGGCCGGGCGACATACGTTCCCCGGCCGATCTCGCCTTTCACCAGACCGAGTTCATCGATTTCCCGATACGCCCGGGTCACTGTGCCCAGGGTGACGCGCAAGGCATCGGCCAGGTCCCGCTGGGGCGGCAACCGGTCTCCGGATTTCAGACTGCCGTCGGCGATAGCCGCCTGAATACCGCTGCTGATCTGCCGATATTTCCGGCCGGAACCCAGGTGGATATGGTCAAGCAAAATTGTTATCATAACAATATTCCAATTGACGGGTACAATTTGTTTCGATTATGACATTATTTACAATAAATGTCATTGAAAAAGGAGACAATCGGTATGACAGAATGGATCAGGGGAATGCGGGCAAATATACCGCTTGCGGTCAGCGCCATGGCCTACGGTGGGGTATTCGGTGTGCTGAGCGGCAACCAGGGCGTAAGTTGGGCCGAGATGCTGGCCCTGGATCTGATGATGTTTGCGGGCTCTGCCCAGTTGGTGATGATCGAAATGTGGTCGGCGCCTCTCCCGGTGGTTGCCATGGGACTTGCGGTGCTGATTGTCAACATGCGCTACCTCCTGATCGGTGCGTCGCTTCAGCCGGTTTTCGACGGCCGCCCGCTCTGGCAAAAGGCCCTGGGCATGCATCTGGTGGCCGATGAGAACTGGGCCGTGACCATTGCCGAACATCGCAGCGGCGGAACCTGTCCGGCATTTCTGGTCGGCGGCGGCATTTTGCTCCTGGTGGCATGGACGACCTCGACCATCGCCGGCAACCTGCTTGGCGGCCAGATCATGGAACCGGCGCGATGGGGCCTCGACTTTGCCTTTGTCGCGGTTTTCGCCGCCCTTTCCATGAGTCTCTGGCAGGGTCGGGACGATCTGCTGCCCTGGGTGGTTGCGGCCGGACTGGCTGTGGCCGGAGAGCATTTGCTGCCCGGAAAACTTTATATCGCCCTGGGTGGCATCGGCGGCGCCATAACCGCAGTGATCCAGGAAATGGTGCAGATGCGGACGCATCCGGCAGAAATCAGGGGCGGCTTCAGCAGGCTGGTCGCGCCCGGAGAGGGGGAAAGCCATGAATAATCTGTTTCAGCAGGGCGCCATCCCGTCAATTCTTCTCGCTTCCGCCATTACGTATGCGCTTCGTCTGGGCGGCCTGCTTCTGGCCGACCGGTTGCCAAAATCCGGTCCGGCCCGGCGATTTCTCGATTGTCTGCCGGGAACGATCCTGGTATCACTCACCGTACCCGGCGCCCTGCACGCCGGAGCAGAGGGAATGATCGGACTCGGCGCCTGTCTTCTGGTGTTCCTGCGCACCAGAAACCTGCTGCTGACCATGGCGGCGGGAATGATCGGGGTATGTGTTTTCCGGTGGTTTTTTCAGGGATGATCTGTGACAAATCGTCTGAGCAACCGATTTTCTCATGAGGTCGGGCGGTTGCTCTTCAAATGGCTGAACCGCCTCGGGAAAAGGGCGGCATGTCGTGGGAGAAATTCAGAAAGCTTCTGAAATGATTTCCCATGCCGAAACCGCGAATCACGGTGAATCTGTTTCCAACAAGGTGAATGTACGGACAAGGAGCCGTGTGCGTACTGGTTGCGGGACCCGTTTGGCAGATAGCCGGGCGGGGTGAGACAGCAACCTGCGGATTGGCTTTATGGCATTACCATAAGGTCAACGCCATTGACTTAAGGAAAAATACAGTCTCTGCAATGTCACCCCGGCGAAAGCCGGGGTCCATAACCTGTTCGAAAAACTGGATTCCGGCTTTCGCCGGAATGACGTATAAAACCCTGGTAATCGGATGAATAGCTTAAGTCAATGGCATGGACAATAAGGTGAATGGACCGGAAAAATCAAAGTGATCATTCCGGCTGGTTACTGAAGCCACTGGCTGTATAACTGAACCCGTTTCGGGATTATTTGGGCCTGTTAGTCAAATGAATCAATCCATCCAAACGTCCTCCAAATATAACAAGAGAAGGCATACCTCTGAAATAATGAATTAATATTAAATAATAATTCAATCAGTTATATTAATAAAGCATTCTAAGCATCAACGTCCCATCCCACCAAAGAAAGGCGGATTGTAAAAGTGCTTGCGCTTATCTGCTTTTGGGCTGTATACGAATTGGGACTGTCAATGCCAAATGTGGCCGAGTACCTGAAAGTTGGCAGTGCCTACTGTCAGCATTGCAGTGAAAAGGGTGAGTGGTTTATTAATGAGGATGGGAGGAACAGATCTCTTGAATATAAAAATATAAAGGGCGTCCCACCACCCCTTACATGACCACACTATAAAGGCGAATGACAATTCCACAGACAATAGTAACAATGCCGATCAATCCTATTCCTACATATATGAAGTCAACAACTGTTTGGTGAGCAAGATCTCCTCTTGGTGGGTTTTGAAACGTTCCTGCACCTCCATATTGGAAATGCATGACTGAATATAGTAGCAATCCGGGGATAGACCACCATACTTTCAGTACAGCGAAGATGATACCCAGAACAAAAATGATGCTTTGGTTATGATGGTCTAGAGAGAGGCGCTCGCCAAGTCGCTTGATATTCACTGTATTTATTCCCTTGTAGCCCAACGTTGCGTTTAGCCGCGGGCGCGCTTGCCTGCCCGTATTGGCATTGTTGCCCTCGCACGCGACTTTAAACGCAAAAGGGCAGAAATGCAAGCATGACTGTCGGCGACAACGCCTGGTTGAGCATGCTGGCTGTACTCGGGCACAAACTGAGGAATAGTGGTTAGGAGTTCGTGGGCGATTTGCCGCATGCACGCCAAATCAGGAGGTCCGTCCAGCGCAGAATCTCCAACGCCGTTGCTGAATACCCAGCGTAGAGAATTCTCTCGAGAGATTGCGATATAGGCTTCCTTGAGTTCTGGGTCTACGTGAGCGCCGCCATCCGTATCCGCGACGTTGAGTACCAACTCGCGCCGACAGAACGTTCGGCCACGGTTGTCTTTCAAAACCGGATTGTTCCACCAGTCTACGAACGGGATGGGCTGCAGTGGAAATGGCGGGCCGCCAGCCGCGACAAGGGGGAGGTAACGGGCGCCGGTCCGTCCTGCCTGCATCAGGACGAGGTTGCACTCGGTCAAAAGATTTCTTGGATTCAGCGGGGGAGCCGAGGTTAGATAACGCCCACATCGAGGGCCAAGCTGATCAAGAAGGGCTCGCGACTGGCCGTGGTGATGTAGTAGCACGCGCAAGCTCAGAGAGATGTGTTTCGCCACGGCCTCTATCCCGCTATCGAATGCTTGGCATGAGTGTCTTAAGAGCTGCCGGGCGATGGGTGTGACCGGCGATGATCGTGTCGATCCGGCAACCCGGAAACCAGGTCGGGTCGGGGAAACCGGTTGTGGCCCAAGTGTGAAGGGCTTTTCGGCATCTCCCAGTTCGATCAGGGTGAAGCCTTCGGCATGGTAATAGTCCAGGAAGCAATTGAAGACCAGGGAATTGGCGGCAAAGTCGTCTGCGCCGGTGCCGTCGCCGCGAAGGGCGTCGGAGATAAGAATGAATCGGCCTTAAGTCTGCCGGTAGGTCAGGTTGGTGCGGCTTTTTGCGGCTCCCTGACTCCAGGCGACCGGCAAACCTGACTGATTGACTGTCTAACTAAATGATGATACTAAAAAAATTGAATTGTATCGCTTTCCAGATAAAGATTTTGGGTGCGTTATCTGTCGGAGATGGATGAAAATATACAATTGACCCTCCTCCCGACCTCCCCCCGCTGGTGGGAGGAGAGCCGACGGCCAAATCGCCTGAAAGCGGACTGACCACTATTTTCACAGCAAATCAAGGAGCCATCATGAACAACCCGATCAATCAAACGGATGTCGCGTCCAGGGGCGCCTATATCATCCATAAAGCCCAAAGTGTCAATCTCGACCTCAGTACACTGTACGAGGCGGTCATAGACCTCTCCGCAGATGGACTTCTGACAGCCAACTGCATCAATATGGCCGCAGGAATTCTGTTGGACGACCTGGGCCTGCCCACCTATTTTTTTGAAAATATCAAAAAGGATTCCCTCAAACAGATACTGGCCTCCATCGCCACCAACCTCACCGTCAACGAGGATGGAAAAGTGGCGCTGGTTGGCCGGGTGGCCCACATCGATTTCAGTCTGGATCAGGGCAGCAATGTTCAGCGGGTTCGAATCGCCACCCAGGAAACCCGGGACAGCATGGAAAAAATCTTGGAAAGCCTGATTCCCGGTCATCGGCGCGAGTACTACTATAGCCCTAAAAATCAGTACTATACATACATTATCCGGCCTGAAACCGTTCGTGATTTTCCCGCGGATGCTTTCAGCGAATCACGGTTTCTGTTCACCCTGGCCGGAGATTACACCATCACGCCGGAACCCACTCGCAGACGCTACGAGAATTTTTTGAAATCCCTTGAAAAAAGCGTCAGTCCCCTGATCGAAATCTTCAATCTGCCGGATACCGGTGAGACACGCCTGATGTTCAACAGCGATTTCGCGTCTCCGCAACTCCCTGTACTTCGAAAACTGGTGACGGATCACGATCTGGTGCTCAATCGGGCATACTGGGAGCCTTACCAGGGCAAATCCGCCACGGCGTCATCCGTGTGTTCCCTCTACATTCTGGGCGAGCTTTCCCGAAAAAAGGAATCGGCGCTGATCCGTGATCTCTGCGCGTTTCTGTCATTTGCAGTCAATCCGATAACAGACATCTATGTGAGAGGAAACCTGACTTTCCGGGAAATGCTCTTTGCCGGCAATGCCGTGGACTTCACCCACATGTTCATTTTCAGGGAGCGCGACAATGCCACAGACCGGGATATCCTCAAGAGCCTGACCGGCAAGGATCACCGGGATGCATTTGCCGCCCGGGTTCATGGGTCCAACAAGTCCACCTATGTTTACAAGGCCATCCTGGAAGCGGTTGTCGAGAATCCGGATCTGATCAAATTTCTTTACGACCTGTTTGACCGGCGCTTCAATCCGGAGCTGAAAAACCGGATCACGGAAGGAGAACTGGAAAAGAAATACCGGGAATTCAACAAGATCATCTCCCAGCGGTTCATGGACAACTGGTTGTATTCCGACATTTTCCGGTTCATGTTCAAGCTGGTGTCCGGTCTGTTGAAAACCAACTTTTATAAAACCGAAAAACGGTCCTTTGCGTTCCGGTTTGACAACGCCATCCTTGACCCGCTGGTTTTTGACCAGTTTGTATATGGGGTCTTTTTTGTCAACGGCCATTATTCATGCGGCACCCATCTGCGGGCCGCCGACATCGCCAGGGGCGGGTTGCGGCTGATCCGGGTCACGCCGTCAAATTATCCCATTGAAGTTGACAATGCCGTACTGCTCAACTATGCGCTTGGCCCCAAAGCCCAGCGCCTGAAACACAAGGACATCTGCGAGAGCGGCTCAAAGGGCGTTGTGGTGCCCCATGCCATTTACGCCACCCAGGGGATGGACGCCCTGTACGATTACACGGAAGGCATCATGGATCTGGTTTTGGGGGATGAGACCATTGTCGATTATTACGGCAGACCCGAGATGATCTTTTTTGGACCCGATGAGGGCACGGCCCCCCTGATGGATGCCGTGGCCGAACGCTGCCGGGAGCGCGGATACCGGTACTGGCGAACCATCACCACAGGCAAACGCATCGGCATTCCGCATGACACATACGGTCTTCTGGACAACAGTGATATTTTCGGTCTTGTCGAAAGTGGTGCTGAAGGAACCGATCTTCAGATCAATGGCGCCAGTGTTGCCGTCACAACCGACATGAATGTCATATACGGGCATATCGGAAACCGGATTGTTTCCAGCGGCATGACCACCACCGGCATCATGGGCGCTTTCCGGACCCTGATCTCCCATTACGGATGTCAGGAGGAGGACCTCAACCTGATGATGACCGGCGGACCGGATGGCGATCTCGGCGCCAACCAGATCCAGAGCTACAAGGGAAAAATCTGCCTGATCATTGACGGTGGCGGTATCCTGTTCGACCCGGATGGCCTGGATCGGGAGGCCCTGATGAAAATCGCCTTTATGAGACACAGCTCCCCCCGGGCCAATTCCCGGTTTTTTCCGAAAGAAAAGCTGGGTCCCCGGGGCTTTATGGTTCTCATGAACGCCAAAAACATGTCACTCCCGGATGGCACAGTTGTGGAAGACGGCGCAATGTTTCACAGGAGTTTTCTGTCCAGCCCGGAAACCCGGCGACTGATTCAGCCGGCGGACATTCGGGCGTTTATCCCGTGCGGTGGATTCAAGGACACAGTCAACCGGAGCAACGTCAAAGATTTTATCTCCATATTCAAAGAGTTAAAGTTCATTGTAGAAGGCGCCAATGTCTTTTTTGATGATGCGGCCAGACGGGCCATTGCAACCACCACAGCCATCAAACATATCAAGGATACCACCGCCAACAAGGGCGGCGTCTTTTCAAGTTCTGTTGCCGAGGTGCTGACCGCCTTTCTGCTGGGAGAAGAGTACGAGGCCAATCTGCTTGACGATACCCGGACGCGCTGGGCCCTGATCCGCGATATCCTGTCACTGGTAGACCGCTATGCCCGGGCCGAAACACAAATGCTTATTCGCATTCATGAAGCGGATCCGTCCGTAGCCCTGTTTGAACTTTCCGAAAAAACCAGTGAACAGATTTTTGAGCTGCAGCGGATCTGCGAACAGCACATCGATGACATCCTGGCAGATGAAATGGTGGTGTGGACGGTGTTGGAAAACTATATTCCGTCAATATTGATCCAGCGGTTGGGAAAAGAGGCCATCATGAACACCCTGGGTTCCGGGGAATTGATTCCGTACCGGAATGCCATTGTCTCCAAAAAGCTGGCATCCATGGCCTTTTATATCTCTGGAGCCGATTGGCAGACCCTCATGGACCGGGTGTCTGCGGATTTCAGACATGGTTTGCGAATCATTGCGGATGCCATTATGCCCGGATATGGAAAGGCCTGATGCCGGAAGACGGTTGCATGTGAGTCGTTTACACCCTATAATCAAATCAAACGGTGAGCTGAAAGTGGGTTTAAGAGCCGGCCATGAAGGGGCGCGGGGATACGCAAATGGTGACCAACTGCGGCATACTTCAGGTGGTTTCCGATTCACCTTTCTGAATGCTCATTTTCAGTTTTTTTTCCAGGTCGGCAAACAGGCTTTTTTTCTTTTCGGACTGGGATGCCTGAAACAGTTCAATCTTGTCGACAAATTCCTTTCGGGTGTTTTTGAAATTGGCCAGTTCCAGATCGATGTGGCTTGGAGCCGTTCCTCTTGGAATTTCCTCTATCTTTAAAAAATTCCGGATAAACAGCCGCACCAGACTTCCGGCACAAACCATTTCTATGATTTCCAGATCAGCCAGCCTTCGCATAATCAGACCCGCCTCTTCCATGGATATGGAGAGCAGTCCGACGATCTGTTCAAGGGTTGGCGCATGACGATGCCTGAATTCCAGAATACGGATCGCAGCAACCAGCAGGTGTGCCTTGTGATAGAAATCCAGTTCCGTGATGGATTGATTTTCTGTGAAATTCATCATATCTTCCCCGCAAATCTTGACAATAAACGGCAAGAAGCGTAACAGTGAACAGTCTTGTTTGAATCTGTCTGAGCCCGGACCGAATGATTTGGCGGGGTTGACAGTCTTCATACTATTGCTTTCAAAATTAAGATGTTGGGTGGGTTATCGGTCGAAAATATACGGAAAAACGTATAATTCCCTCCCGGCTGCCTTCCCCGAATAATTATTATGCATGCTTTATAAATGGTTTTCGAAACGATGACAATGGGCTTTTTACGCAACCCCGAACGGTTCGTTGGCATTGAAAAAAGGAGGATTTGACATGACCGAGATTATCGATGTCCGTGCCCGTGAAATTCTGGATTCAAGAGGCAACCCCACTGTTGAGGTGGATGTTCATCTGGCCTGTGGCGCAATTGGCCGGGCTGCTGTGCCTTCCGGTGCATCGACCGGAACCCGGGAAGCACTTGAGCTTCGCAACAAACGCGCCAAACGCTATGGCGGCAAGGGTGTTGCAACCGCTGTCAGCAATGTGGTGACAGAAATTGCCCCCAAGATTCAGGGCATGGTCGCCACAGATCAGTATGCAATTGATCAGGTGATGATTGAGCTTGATGGAACACCCAACAAATCCAAACTGGGCGCCAATGCCATTCTGGGCGTTTCCATGGCGGTTGCACGGGCGGCTGCCCTTGCATTTGGCCTTCCCCTTTACCGATATCTGGGTGGCATCAATGCGCGATGCCTGCCGGTTCCCATGATGAATATCGTCAATGGCGGGGCCCATGCGGCCAATAATCTGGATATTCAGGAGTTCATGATTGTACCGTTTGGCGCCAAATCTATTGCCCAGGCTGTGCAGATGGGGGCCGAGACATTTCACACCCTGAAAAAAATTTTGAAGGATCAGGGTCTGAGTACCTCGGTTGGCGATGAAGGGGGGTTTGCACCCAACCTGAAATCCAATGAAGAAGCCATCCAGTTGATTATTTCGGCAATTGAAACCGCGGGCTACAAACCCGGAGATGAAATCGGTCTGGCGCTGGACTGTGCCGCCAGCGAATTTTACAATAAAAATCAGTATGTTTTAAAATCCGAAAATCGGAAAATGACCTCCGCGGAAATGATCGATTATTATGAGGAACTGATTCAAAAATATCCCATCATTTCCATTGAAGATGGATTGGCTGAACAGGATTGGGATGGATGGGATCTGATGACCGAACGCCTGGAAAGCGACATTCAGATCGTGGGCGATGATATCTTTGTGACCAATCCGGAAATATTCAACAAGGGGATTGAACGTGGCATTGCCAACGCCATTCTGATCAAGCTCAATCAGATCGGGACCCTGACCGAAACCCTGAAGACCATCGAAATGGCCAGGCAGGCAGGGTATTCAACCGTGATCTCCCATCGATCCGGAGAAACCGAAGATTCGTTTATTGCGGACCTGGCTGTTGGAATCAATAGCGGCCAGATTAAAACCGGATCACTGTCCCGGAGTGACCGGATTGCCAAATACAATCAACTGATTCGAATCGAGGAAGAGCTGGGAAAAGCCGCCCATTTCTCAATCGATCAGTTTTAATGAACCCGTAAGCGGTCACCCTCATGGAAACCACATACCGGGCCATATCCTGTTTTTTTCATATCCCGTTTCAGAACTGGCGTCATTACGCCCTGAAATTGGGTGAACGGCCGATATCCTGCCTGCTGATACTGATGTTTTTGGTGATGCAGGCGGCTCAGGCATCTGCCTTTGTTCCATCCGGGGCCTATATTCTGGAATCCATGACCCGGCGGATGGGATCATGTAACAGCCTGACCGTAACCCAGAAGGTTGCCGAACTTTTTGAGCAGACCGGACCGGCAACCGAAACCCTACGATTTTTACCACCCGGTCATATTCGAATCGACCGGACCACACCCAATTTTCATCAGATCATCCAGCTTCAATCCGATACAAAGAAAACGATAACCAATGATGTCTCAGAGGAAACCGCATGGTCATTTTCAGACCGGTATCTGGATGTTCTGATTTTTCGCGATATCAATCTGCTTGAACGCCGTCTGAAAAAATATCCGATAGACATTTCTGTTTCCAGTCTTGGTCGCTTTGAAGGCAAGCCCGCGTGGGTGGTCGGTGCGGTTTATCCGGATGAAACACATCCCCAGCTTTGGGTGGACAAGGAATTGCTGCTGCCCTTTCGAATTCTTTATTTTGAATCCGACACCATGTCTTCCGACGCCCGAATCGATATCCGGTTTGCGGACTGGAAAATGGTCCAGGCCATGTGGTATCCCTCCAACATCCTGATATATCGGGATAAAACACTTATAGTAACCATCGAAGTCGAAACCGTGGATCCAAATGCCATGATTTCGGCAGATACATTTGAGAACCTGGCCGGTCATACAGAATCACCACAGCCATCAGAATCTGAAGGATACATCCGGTCTTCGGACATGAAGGATGTCGAAAAAGCAATCAACAGTTTAAAAAAGCAACTCAACACGGAAAATTAACTGCATTGAGGTTATTATGGGTTCTACTCCAAAATATATTTTTGTAACGGGCGGCGTCGTCTCATCCCTGGGAAAAGGACTGGCGTCTGCCGCCATCGGCGCACTTCTGGAAAGTCGCGGTCTGACTGTCACCCTGAAAAAATTTGATCCCTATATCAATGTGGATCCCGGCACCATGAATCCGTTTCAGCACGGAGAGGTGTTTGTCACGGATGATGGAACCGAAACCGATCTGGATCTGGGGCATTATGAGCGGTTTACCCATGCCAGAATGGGCAAGGACAACAATTTTACAACGGGTAAAATCTATTATTCGGTCATCACCAAAGAGCGGAAAGGAGAATACCTGGGGGGAACGGTTCAGGTGATTCCGCACATCACGGATGAAATCAAAAGCAGTATTCTGAAAGCCACGGAAGGGGTGGATGTCGTCATTGTGGAGATTGGCGGCACCATTGGCGATATCGAAAGTCTGCCCTTTCTTGAAGCCATCCGTCAGTTTAAGGCGGATGTGGGCAAGGATAACGTCATTTATATCCATTTGACCCTGGTTCCCTATATCGGTGCTGCCGGAGAGCTCAAAACCAAGCCGACCCAGCACAGTGTCAAGGAGCTGAGAAGCATCGGCATTCATGCGGACATTCTGCTGTGCCGGGCTGACCGGTATCTGGCCAAGGACATCAAATCCAAAATCGCCCTGTTCTGCAATGTCAGTGAAGATGCCGTGATTTCAGCCAAGGATGTGGACTGTATCTATGAGGTGCCGCTGAATTTTCATAAAGAAGGCCTCGATGACAAAATTGTGGAGCTGCTTCATATCTGGACACGTGCGCCGCGGTTACAGGCATGGGAAAGCCTGATCAGCCAAATTCAAACATTTCAGAATTCTGTCACGATTGCCATTGTTGGCAAATATGTCGACTTGACCGAATCCTACAAGAGCCTGAATGAATCCCTGTATCATGGGGGATATGCCAACAACTGCAAGGTCAATCTGATATTTGTGGACTCCGAAACCATTACCCCGGACAACATCCGGGACACACTATCCGGTGCAGATGGGATTCTGGTTCCCGGAGGATTCGGATCCCGTGGGGTTCCTGGCAAAATCAGCGCCGTTCAATATGCGCGGGAGTGCCGGATTCCATTTTTTGGAATCTGTCTGGGGATGCAGATTGCGATGATTGAATTTGCCCGGAATGTGGCTGGAATTCCGGGTGCGCACAGTTCAGAATTTGATGAAAATGCCGTTGATCCCGTCATTTATCTGATGATGGAATGGTATGATGAACGGGCCGGGGCTGTTCAGAAACGGGATGCCTCATCCCAAAAGGGCGCGACCATGCGATTGGGGGCCTATGCCTGCAACATTACACCGGGTAGTTTGGCGCACCGGGCGTATGGCGTCGACCAGATTGTTGAACGGCACCGGCACCGGTATGAGTTCAATGCGGCGTATCGGAGCGTACTGGAACGCCACGGTCTTTTGATCAGCGGCATTTCACCGACCGGAGAGTTGATTGAAATCGTGGAAATTGCCGATCACCCCTGGTTTCTGGGATGTCAGTTCCATCCCGAATTCAAGTCCAGACCAATGGAACCCCATCCCCTGTTTCGGGATTTTATTGCGGCGACAGTGGCATATAAAAATAAAAAAGGATCAGAAGCCGGAGTTCAGAAGTTGGAAGATTGACATCAGGTGTTTTATATTCCGGGTGAAAATTAACGTAGAGACGCAATGCATTGCGTCTCTACCAGGCCATCCCCGACCGATAACGCACCCAAAATCTTTATCCTGAAAGCTATAGTTGACAGTATTTCTGGTAAAGGGCTGTAATCTGCGGGTTGTATCCGAAAAATCAATAATTATCTTGACAGATATATAGATATTTGGTTAGTATTACTGGTTAAATTTTAAAAAATACAAGTAGTGGCATTCATGTCAGGTCCCTATTCGGATATCTTCCCAAAAGGGGCTTTTTTATTTTCTGAAACAGCTCGATTCGCCTGCAATCATCCCAATAGCTTTTAAGATAATGATTTTGGGTGCATTGTCTGTTGGGAAAGTACGGAAAACGACCGATCCCCTTTTGGCCGCCTTCCCAAAATAATTATCTGAAAAGCTATGGTAACCGATCGGAATCAATTTGATCCGGCGTCACGGTTGAGACGCTAACACACCTGCAGGGGAATGCCCCTGTTTTGTACCAGACTGGATTCAAGGAAACAGGAAGATGGAAAAGCAGATTCAACAGGTTCGAAATATTGGCATCAGCGCGCATATCGATTCCGGAAAAACCACGCTGACCGAAAGAATACTTTACTATACCAACCGGATTCATGCCATTCATGATGTCAAGGGCAAGGATGGTGTCGGCGCAACCATGGATTCCATGGAGCTTGAAAAGGAGCGGGGCATCACCATTGCCTCTGCCGCCACGTACTGCGAGTGGAAAGACTATCAGATCAACATTATCGATACGCCGGGTCATGTGGATTTCACCATTGAGGTCGAACGGTCCCTGCGGGTTCTGGATACGGCCATTCTTGTTTTGTGTTCGGTCGGCGGGGTTCAGTCCCAGTCCATTACCGTTGATCAGCAGATGAAACGCTATAAAGTTCCCTGCCTGGCATTTATCAACAAATGTGACCGCAGCGGCGCCAATCCATTCCGTGTCATTCAGCAACTTCGTGAAAAACTGGGTCACAATGCCGTGGCTATGCAGATCCCCATTGGTTTGGAATCCGATTTTAATGGGGTCATCGATCTGATTGAAATGAAGGCCCTGTATTTTGACGGAGATAATGGCCAGATCATTCGGGAAGAGGCAATTCCGGATTCGCAGGTTGCGGAAGCCCAGTCATATCGGGAACAACTTCTGGATGCGGTCTCGGTTTTTTCGGATGAACTGACCGAAGCCATTCTGGAAGAAGGCGACATTTCTCCGGCCATGATTTATTCCGCCGTACAAAATGGGACACTGACCCGCGAACTGACACCGGTTTTTATGGGATCGGCCTATCGGAACAAAGGGGTTCAGCCCCTGCTGGATGCCGTTGTCAACCTGCTTCCCTGCCCGGCGCAAATTCAGCATCAGGCCCTGGATATGGAAAACAACGAAATGCCGGTCGATCTGACGACTGACCCGGATCTGCCGGTCGTGGCCCTGGCATTCAAACTGGAGGACGGACAGTATGGTCAATTGACCTATATCCGCGTCTATCAGGGCACCATTGCAAAAGGATCCACCATTATCAATTCCAGAACCGGCAAAAAAGTCAAAGTCGGACGTGTGGTTCGGATGCATGCCGATCAGATGGAAGATATCGATGGTATTCCGGCCGGATATATCGGCGCCCTGTTCGGTATCGACTGTGCATCGGGTGATACCTTTGTATCGGTTGGAACCCGTCTCAGCATGACATCCATGTTTGTTCCCAAACCGGTGATTTCCCTGTCCATCATGCCCAAGGACAACAAATCCCAGATCAACATGTCCAAGGCACTGAACCGGTTCACCAAGGAAGACCCCACATTCAAGGCCCATTTTAATG
This sequence comes from Desulfatirhabdiaceae bacterium, assembly GCA_050179135.1. Taxonomy (GTDB): domain Bacteria; phylum Desulfobacterota; class Desulfobacteria; order Desulfobacterales; family Desulfatirhabdiaceae; genus UBA4064. The sequence continues at coordinate 31,078 of JBFXFK010000037.1, forward strand.
AAGAGACCAACGAAACCATTATCGAGGGAATGGGCGAGCTTCACCTGGATGTTTATGTGGAACGGATGCGGCGGGAATACAGTGCCGAAGTGACGACCGGTATTCCCCAAGTCGCCTACCGGGAAACCATTACCCGAACCGGTGAATTCAACTACACCCATAAAAAGCAAACCGGCGGCGCCGGTCAGTACGGCCGGATTGCCGGCTATATCGAACCCTGTGAGGATGATTTCATCTTTGACAATCAGGTCACGGGAGGCTCCATTCCCACCCAGTATATTGCGGCATGCGAAAAGGGTTTCAAAGTGTGTACGCCCAAAGGACCGCTCATGGGCTTTCCGGTCACCGGAGTCCGGATTGTCATCAACGATGGGGCATCCCATTCCGTGGATTCATCGGATATGGCGTTTCAGGCTGCTGCACGCGGGGCATTTCTGGAAGGCTATCGCAAGGCCAAACCCGTTATCCATGAACCCATCATGAAGGTGGTGGTTGAAACCCCGACCGAATTTCAGGGATCGGCCATGGGGCTTTTGAATCAGAGACGCGGCATGATCGTTGGCGCTCAGGATGAAGGACACTTCTGCGTCATTGAATCCCAGGTGCCCCTGGCGGAGATGTTTGGATTTTCCACGGTGCTCAGATCCTCAACCCAGGGGAAAGCCCAGTTTACCATGGAATTTGCCACCTACCGGCAGGTTCCCCAGGCCATTGCCGATTTACTGATCAAAAAAGCCTCCGAAGGCAAAAAAAATGCGGCATAGAGGTCGACCGCTTGCATCCGACAGGATGGCAACATCAACGCCTCAGCTTGCTCGAATCATTTATATCAAAGAAAGGAATCTGGCCATGGCGATTCACGATATCCTGCTGCACAGTCCACTCCGACTGCTTGGGGATGAAACCGGGGATATTTTTCAACCCGGAAAACTGGGTGCGGTGATGGCCGACCCGGGTGTGGGAAAAACATCCCTGATGGTTCAACTGGCGCTGTATGCGCTGCTGTCTGAGAAATCTGTACTGCATATCAGCCTGAATGATCCGGTTAACAAGGTATCCCTGTGGTACGATGAGGTGTTGCGGAATCTGTCCAGCTCCGCCCGGGGCATTCAGATGAATGAAATTTGGGAAACCGTCCTGAAACACCGGTTTATCATGACCTTTCAGGTTGAGGGATTCAGTGTTCCCAAGCTGAGGGAACGCTTGACGGATTTGACCGAGCAGTGCATTTTCTCTCCGCAGATGCTGATCATTGACGGACTTCCGTTTGATCCACCGGCGGAAGACACCCTGCGGGATCTGAAAGAACTGATTCTTCAACAGAACCTCAGCGCATGGTTTACGGTTCAAACGCCGCGCAATGAAGCCGCACCGTTTACACAGGCTTCCGGATCGATAGCAGACCGGTTTGATCTGATGATTTTTCTGAAGCCGGACGGGAAAGAGGTTAAAATCACACCTGTCAAGGGAACACGAACAGAAACGGGCCCAACTGAACTGTATCTGGATGCCTCGACCATGCTGATTCACCACAGGAAAGATGCCGCATAAACGATCATGACGCCTTTGGGAGAGTTGCCCTCACAACAGATGACCCCGTGTCAGGCAACTCGCTGTTACGCCACATATGAACAACGGGAAGACGCTTTCAGAAACAGTGTCTTCTCGTTGATCCCCCGCAAATATTTGGGGCCGGGAACATTCTGGTCCGATTTTCAGTCGATCACAGCCTCTCTTCACACCTGCTTGCCCAATCTGGGGACCATTGCCTGCATCACCAGCAATCCAAGGGACTGTCTGGCGCTGGGTACACCCTGGCAGGAGTTGTCTGCTGCCATTCTGCGCACCAGACAGCAACATCCGCATTTTTCAGAAACCCCGGAATCTGTCGCTGCAGCATTTGATCTGACAGATCAGCTCATGCAGCCGGTCCGGACACTCTCCGGGGGAGAAGCCGTCAAACTGGCCCTGGCCAAAACCTGGATTGTTTGTTTGTGCTGTCAGAAACTGGTGGCAGCCAGCCCCTGCAACTGGTTATCCCAATCCAACCGGATTCTTTTTGATCGGGTCATCACGCGGTATCTGGACCAGGATAAAGAAGTCGCCCTGTTTACACTGGATGGAGAAGACGGGAATCAGCCGCTTTCCTGTTCCATTTCAGGAGACAATGGGATTGATTTTGAGATTGTCTTTCAGCAGGTCCAAATCCCGTTGGGTGATCCGTTGAGTCTGGATGAATCAAACCGGGTGATGGCACGGGTTTCTGATGACAGAATCCGGTTGATATCCCCCTGCCTGATTCAGGGAGACAACGGCCAGGGAAAAAGCCTGATCGCAAAGATACTTTCCGAATCGATTCCCTGCCAGGGGCGGGTGGAAATTCATTCCGACCCAAAAGCTTCCGGCGCCAGGCTGATCTTTCAGGATATGACCGCCCAAACCCTGTTTCGGTCATTCAACCAGATTGTGTCATCGACAGGAAAACAGGAGAAAAATGTGATGACAGGGATCTATCAGGAAATTATGCGGATGGTTGCTCTGTCTCACACCCGGGCAGGATTGGCAGCGCCAGTTGAAACAGACTTGCTGCCAACCGGATGGGGCAGCCTTCTGGAACTGAAAATGGCTCTGGCAGCCGCCAGACTCCTTCATCAGCCGTCCGCCCTCATTCTGGATGAACCGGACTGGGGTCTCAGCCAGTTTGCCGCCGGGGCCTTTGTCAGTGGCGTCATTGCGGCTGCTCATGTGCGGCATGTCCCGCTCATCCTGATTACCCATAAACCCTGGTGGTGCGGGATTGCCAAAAGTGGATTACAGGCGGTCAAAAGTCCGATGATCAAAAATGCGCAGAGCCAGCGGGAATTCTGGATCAGGCTGAATAGAATCTGATTATAACGGACTTGGGGGTTGTATGATTAATCGTCTTGATTTCGATTTATTAGCCCCGTAGGGGCGGCCTGTTTGTAGAAATTGACAGAATACTATCCATCAAGCTCCATCGGAGCGACCTGTTTCGAACGACAACAGGTCGC
>JBFXFK010000038.1:0-33709 GCA_050179135.1 Desulfatirhabdiaceae bacterium
AAAGGATTAGTCATTATTCTGAAATCATTTTCACAATATTCTGTGACTACAACAATATCGATATTTACCGTAACATGTTGTATTTATTATATCCGGATAGGTTTGAGTCCGGAACATGGGATATATGTTATGATAGATGAAAGAATGGGAGGATGCCACAATTGAAGATGGTCTCCAATCTGAATCGTGGTAGTGTTTGGTGGGTAAGGCTTGATCCTGGCGTTATCGGTCAGGAATGGCCTGTTCCATCCCTGCTGCCTTGCGAAATCAATTTGCTGAAAGTCTATAACATGCCGGCATCGGCATTGATCAGGATGGTGATCAACTGGTCTTCGCCCGGCATCCACCGGCGGTTCAGCAGCATGAGCCGCCTCCGCACGTGGCGGCTTCCCGTCCTTTGATCCATGTCTGAATGATATAGGCCGCACAACCCACACCCGGTGTCACCTCGATGGCCTGAACCGGACAATTGGTCGCGCAGGCCCCGCATTCCATACAGGCATCCCGGTCGATGATCCGGATCATTTTTTCAGTGACCTGAAGCACGCCATGCGGACAGACCCGTTCGCACATGCCGCAGCCCACGCATCGTTCGGTGTTGACCTGAAGCGTGGTCACATGGGACAGATATCGAAACGTTTTCATGGTGCTCCTTTATGAAAAGGCCGCCGCCACCCACAACACCGTGGCGGTGATTATGCCGGCAAGCTGAACCGGTATGGCGGCCCGCATTTCCTTTTCCACGCCGGATGGTGAGGTGAATGGGGTCGATCCGGTAAAATTCATGGCCAGAAACGAACCGATCACCCCGCTGAGCAGAATCAGGGCAATGGATTCCAGTCCGGAAAAACCGCCCCAAACCGGAAAGCATGCGCCGAATACCAGCCCGATGACCGCACCATTGACCGAAAATCGGGTTGCGGGCAGCCAGGGAAGAAGAATCGGGGTCAGGACCGCGCCGGCGACAATTCCCGCTGTCAGTGCAGCCAGAACATCGATTCCCCGATTCCAGGCGGCTGAAAGGGAGAAGACCTCTTTCCCGATTCCGGAAAGCAGCCATGCGATTCCTGCGGCGATGAACAAATGCTTTTTGAGCAGGCTGATTTCGACCGGAATCAGGACCAGCCGTTCGATGAATGAAAAGCTTACCTGCCTCATGACAGGTGAGGCGACCATGCCGTTTTGCAAAAATTCGGGAATATCGGTTGCCCGAACCGGTCCCCACACAACCTCAAATCCGGATTGTTTTTTCACCTGATGGGCCGATACCCCGGTTGCGGACAACTGGGGCAGAATGAGTCGGCGATGATCGACCAGCCGTTCCAGCCCGGTCCGGTTGACCCATCGGGTCAGGGCCTGGGTGGAAAAGAGTTTTTTTCCGGCGGCGCACCAGACATTGATGCCCCGGGTGTCCACCACCAGTATCCAGGCGTCGATGGTTTTCAGAGCCTTTCTCAGTACATCGAAGGTCAGTTTGTAATTGGCGGACACCAGAACCGGCGAAGCGCTGTCCGGCTTACCCACGGCGTACAGGCCGGGCGACACCCGGTACCGGTCCCGTCCGATGCCCAGACGGGCTTTTATGGCGCCCATCCAGTCCCAAAATTCCGTCCGGGTTTTGATCGATGGAATGTGTCCGAGAGCCGTATTTACAAATGTGCCTACGAACGGCTGAATGGTGTAACCCGGCTTTTCGTACGGGCTGCTTTCCGGTCCCGGGGGCGGCCCGCAGCATGGTGCGGTATCGGAAGGCGCCGATGCCAGCGGCAGCATCACACGGGAATCCGGACAGGAACAGCCGGGTTTGGTGGAACAGCAGCCGGATGGTTCAATGGGATGGATATTCATGTTAGAGTGCCTTTGCCATTTTTTTGAAGGCGTCCAGTCTGTCATGATCCACACAATAACAGGTTCGGGAGCCTTCGATGGTTCCCTGAATCAGCCCGGCATCCTTCAGCATGCGAAGATGCTGGCTGATCGTGGATTGGGCCAGCGGAAACCGGTCCACAATTTCACCGCAGATACACGGGTTAACGTACTTCAGATGCTGAAGGATCTGAATGCGCACCGGATGCGCCAGCGCCTTGCACATTCGGGAGAAAGCATCCGCTTCGATCGCGTGCCGGTCGTCGTCCGGCGCCGGTTCCGTGACGGGTGTCGTGTCTGACATATGGGTTGCCTGTATCATTTATCGTAAAATTACGATAAATGATACACCCTGTCAAGCATCAGTTTGAAGACGGAATTTCCCCCAGGATACGTTCATCCCCTTTGACTCTGTCTTTTATTCTCCGTAAGGCGATGGATGATTAACCGGTTCTGAAAAATATGGCCGTGTCGCCGGCGCCGGCGATTGAAATATTCCAATCAATATCCCGTCCCTATGTCCGACCAGGGGGATCAATCACCCGATTAATCCAAAGGAATCTGGCAAACAACGATGTCGAATTTCAATTGACATACTCAAAAAAGCCAATATGTTTAAATTTGGAGTACTGATTAGCAAACTCAAACGAACAAAAAATTATCATGGTGATCCTCCTTAGTATCCAGATATTGTGTTGGTAAGCAACGAGACATGAGGTGTACAATTTAACGATAATGCTATGCGCGAGGCATTGCTTGAATTAGCAATCAATACGACTATGATAAAGGCGCTTGACTCCGTTCGGTTCTATGCATTCCTGGCTGTATTCTTTTTTCATTGTGATTACTTCCATTTCGAAGCCGGTTATATTGGAGTGATAGCATTCTTTGTACTATCAGGGTTTTTGCTGACGCCAATCCTTGTCGATATGAAAAGCTCAATGCCATTCAAGCGCTACATGATTTCGTTCTATGGGCGCCGAATGCTGCGCATTTTTCCACTTTACTATCTATACCTTCTTGTAGCAGGTTTAATTGCCGGCGTGGCGATATTTGTGTTCAACTCGAATCGCACCTCCGTTGTCCGGTTGTACGAGCAACTGCCATATGTAATGACCTACACGTATGACTTTTACCATGCTTCCGCTCTGTTTAAGCATTCTCTATTTACACACTTCTGGTCTCTTGCCGTTGAAGAGCAATTCTATTTGGTCTGGCCTCTTTTTGTTTGGTTCTGCCGAACAGATAAGCTTAAACCATACTTGTTCCTGATTATATTGGCCGGACCGTTAATCAGATATGTAACATATGCTGCATGCGGCTGGTTTGGCAGTTCATGGCTATATCACGACCCATTGGTGGTGGTTTACGTGCTGCCATTATCCCATTTTGATGCATTTGCAACTGGCGGGCTACTGGCTCTGATGCCTCGATTGGAGTGGAAACATGCAGCCTGGACAATGACGGTTGTTGCATTGATGCTTGGTATCGTGTCGCAATATATAGTCAGTGGAGATATCTTATGGGGAGATCTTGGTTATCCCCCATTGATGAATGGCGCGTGGAAATTAGTCTGGGGTTATTCAGTCCTAAATATCACATTTGGATGCATTTTGCGCGCGGTGAAATCAAACGCATTTATTCGACCATTGTTTTCTGCGCCAGTTATTCAATACCTTGGAAAGATATCATACGGACTATATGTCTATCATTTTCCGATTGTATGGTTCATAAGTTTCAAATACAAAAGTTCAAAGATGCTTGATAAGATAGGTCTTACTGCGCTCATGTTTGTGGCTACCGTCGGACTGGCTGCTTTAAGTTATGAACTGTTTGAGAAGAAGTTTATAGCGATGAAGGACGCCTTGTTCAGCAAAGACATTTCATCCGAAAAACACGAGGACATAAACGCAGTTCGTTCTGATAAACAGATCTGATCTCTGTCCCAGATAGTATCCCATCAGCGTATATCTTTCAGGCACCGATTTTTCGGAATTGGGCTATTTGACGGGATATGGCGATAAGATTACCTTCTTCATCCCATATTTCGCCATCTGACTCAAGAAGTCCGCAGGTTATAAACCGGGTGCGGAATCTGCATTTCAGCCACTGTGTTTGGGGCAAATTCCGGACATGAATGGACAGCTCGATCGTGGGAACCCAGGCAACGGCCCCCTGACTGGCAAAGACCGGCGGCGGAAAGGAATCCGCAATCAACGCAATGGCGGAAATGTCAAGCGGGCGGTCATCCCGGAACGTAATCCATCCTTTCAGCTCGGAGATATCGATCAGTGATCCCTGCATCCAGCCGGCATGCCCCGGATCCAGACGAACATCCAACTGGTCGTACAATGTGTATCCGGGAATGGTGGGGATTTGAACACAGTCTTCCAGCCGGGCAACCGTTGGCGCCCAAGTCTCATATCGGGTAATCGAACCGTCCATGGGTTTGTCGGCAAATGTACCCGTCATCCGCACATTTTCCTGTCCATTCTGGAACAGCCTGGACTGAAACCGCGAAAACTGGTTGGAATGTCCGATCTGTTCAACATGCAGATTGATTTCACCCGGAAAACAGCGCGAAAGAAAATTTGCGGTCAATATCGGTGTGGTCTGTTTTTCACTCACTTCCTGCATGGACCGGGTCAAAAGGGCCATCAGATATCCGCCATTCGGTGTTTCATTGATGGACCAGTTCGGGGTAATCCGGCCGGTGAAATGAAAGGGGGCGGTTTGTGCCAGGGACGTATCCGCATCAAACACATGCATGATGATTCAAATTCCCTTCAGTCCCGGTGACACAAAAAATGGAGGTTGAATGAATCATTGGGAATTTCGGTCACATCAATTGAATCAAAACCCGCGGATTTCAGCATATCCACCGCTTTCTGACGCCCCCACATCATCCCCAGACCCGCACCGCCATCCACCAGCCCCACGGGCATGCAGTGCATCAGGCTGACGGTATAAAGAAACGCGCCCATAGGATGAATCCGGTTTTCGGAAAGATAACTGCTGGCCGCAATGTCCACCATGGAAAACAGTCCGTTGGGTTTCAGCATGAACCGGACATTTTTCAGGGCTTCCATGGGTCGGGTTTGATCATGAATGGCGTCAAATGCGGTAATGTAGTCAAAACAGCTTTCAAACTCGTGAATGTCCGCCTGTGATGCGGCATCCCGCTGAAGAAAGCGGATGTTCCGGATTCCCATTTCCGAGGCCGTTTCAGAGGCCTTTGCGATGACATCTCCGGAAACATCGATGCCGGTAAACCCGCTTTTGGGATAAGCCTGGGCCATGAGTATGACTGCGATACCTTCCGCACATCCCAGATCACAGACGGAAATGCCGGATTGCAGCCGCTGAACCAGTCGTCCGCCATCCACAGACGGCAAAAAGGTATCCACCAGAACCTGTCGGTGTTTGGCATCTGCCAGCTCGGTCATGAACTCCTGGAATTTGGGATAGTGTTCATACCCGACACCGTCACCGCTATAAAACCCCTGGACCACGGATTTCATGGCACATGTGGTCAACAGGGGGATTTCCTGGGTATAAACCCCAAAATTTGAATTTCCGGAACGCCGGGTGAGCAGATCGGCGTGCGATTTTGGCAGGTCATACAGATCCTGACCCGAGTCATCCGCAGACAGGTCGACAATACCCCCACACACCATAACCGCCAGCCATTCGGTAACATACCGGGTATCCAGTCCGGCAGCCGATGCAATGGCCCCGGCGGAATGAGGCCCCTGCATGTCATCCATCACATCAAACAGACGGAGCTGATATCCGATGGACATGGCCAGATTCAGGGCGCCGAAATTCAGAATATCCACCATTTTATCTGAAAAGTTCTGACCGGTTTTGTCTATTTTGATGGTTTCAGCCATTGGGTGCTCCGGAATGATTCATGAGCGTTTACTGATAAATCACCGATGGCAGCCAAAGCGTCATGGGTGGCCAGAAACAGGCAACCAACAGCGCAACAAAAGCGGCTGCAATCAGTGGCAACGCCGCGCGTGAGACCTCACCCAGTGACACATTTGCAATGCTGCAACTGACAAACAGACAAATGCCGACCGGCGGAGTCAGCATCCCCACAGCCAGGTTGATGACCATTAACACCCCGAACTGAACCGGATCTACCCCCATATGGGGCGTCAATACGGACAGCACGGGAACCAGAAGAATCAGGGCTGCCGTGGTCTCCATGACACAGCCGATAATCAGGAGCCCGGCCATGACCAACAGCAGAAGCCCCGATGGGGGCAAACCCAACGATGTCAGGGCAGTTCCCAGAAGCTGGGGCGTCTGCTTCATGGCAACCAGCCAGGTAAACACCTTGGCCATGGCAATGATAAACAGAATGGTGGCCGCTGTGATCTGGGAGCGGAGAATCAGTTGCGGCATCTCCTTCCATTTCAACTGACGGTTGAAGACCATGCTGACCAGAAGGGCGTAAAAAACCGCCAGCGCCGCAGCTTCCGTTACCGTAACAATACCGGACAGAATACCGCCCAGCACAATGACCGGTGCGCCCAGGGCCCATACCGCTTCCTTGAACAACTGCCAAATCCGGATCCACGAAAAAGCCTGCCGGGCGCCATATCCCTTGCGCCAGCAAATCCAAACGGAAACGGCCATGAACGTGATTCCAAAAAGAAGCCCGATCATCACACCGCCGGCAAACAGCCGGGCGATGGATACATTGGTCAAAAAACCAAAGATGACCATGGGAATGGAAGGCGGAATAATGACACCGATCGAGCCACCGGCTGCCACAACCGCTGCTGCAAACGCCGGCGGATACCCCTGACGGATCATGGCCGGTATGACAATGGCGCCAATTGCAGCGGTGTCGGCAGCGGCCGATCCGGATATCCCTGCAAAAAACATGGAGGCAACAATGCAGGCACAAGCCAGTCCGCCGGGCATCCAGCCTACCAGGCTGTCTGAAAAATCGATGAGCTGACGGGATATTCCGCCGGTTTCCATGATGGCGCCCGCCAGCATAAACAGGGGAACCGCCAGAAGATCAAATGAATCGACCCCGGCAAAAAGGAGTTGCACAATCGTCTGTCCCAGGGCGGAAATTTGAACGCCGGACGGAAAAACTCCGGGCGTCAGCATGATTCCAATGGCCGGCACACCAATGGACAACGCAATCGGAAGTCCCAGAGCAATCAGCAGGAAAAGAAGCGCAAACAGTGTCAGAATCGTCATGACCCGCTCCGATCACCCGAAATGGAGATGGTCATGTCCGACAGAACATGCACGATAAATATCGCCGCGGATACCGGAATCACTGCAAAGGGTATGGACATGGGAATCTGGAGTGAGGCTGAGGTGTGATGCCAGGCGTTGATGGTATAGGAAATTCCAAACCAGGCTAGAATGGAAAAACAGGCAAGTGTCAAAACCTGCAGAGCAACCACAACGATCCGTTGAAACCGGGGTCCCAAACCATGCCCAATACCTTTCAGTCCAATGAAACTGGCCCTTTTGTACGCTGCGGTTCCGCCCAGGAATGTAATGGCAACCAGCATGTGACGGCTGACTTCTTCTGACCAGCCCAGCGAAGATCCCATATAGCGAAAAATCACCTGAATAAAAAGAATCAGACAGATGCAACCGCCAATGCACACGAGCAGTTTTTCCACAACGGCATTGATCCCCCGGCTTGTCTGTTGAAGCAGTAATGAGAGTGTCATATTGAATCGCTCTATTTCAGGACATTCCGGATATCGTCAACAATTTTTCGGGTATCTCCCTTGATGGAATCGATGACGGGTGCTGTGGCTTTTCGGAATGCATCGATATCCGGATTTCTTTCAACCTGCACACCGGCGGCTTCCAGTTCAGCCAGTTGTTTGGCTTCATTGTCACGAATAAAGGCGCGGCCCTTGAGGGATGCGGTGCGGGCGGCATCCATGATAATTTTGCGATCGGCAGGTGGCAGACCATCCATAAAGGATTTGTTGGATACAAAAACCAGTGCGGAGTAAACATGCCGGGTCAGGGAAAGGTATTTCTGGCCGGCTTCATTCAACTTGGAGGAATGGATAACGGCAATGGGGTTTTCCTGTCCATCGATAACACCCTGCTGAAGGGCTGTGAATATGGGCCAGGCCATTGGCGTTGGATTGGCGCCAATGGCCCGCCAGATTGCCAGGTGGGTGGGCGCTTCCATTGTACGGATCTTCAGACCTTTGGCATCTTCCGGCGTTTTGACCGGGCGTTTGGAGTTTGTCAGATTCCGGAATCCGTTGTCCAGAAAATGCAGGGCTGTAAAACCGGCCTTTTCAAAGCGTTTGGCAAAATCCTGACCGACGGAACCATCCAGAACCTTGTCGGCATCCGTATAGGAAGAAAACAGAAAGGGCATTTCCAATGCCTTGATTTCGGGGACAAAGGCTTCGATGGGCCCTGTCGTGCAAACCGACATCTGGGTGGCGCCGACCTGAATCTGCTGGAGTGCCTGAGTTTCACTGCCCAAAGCTGCCGAATGATGCACCACGACATCATATTTGCCCGGAATCGCTTTCTCGATCTCTTCTTTAAACCAAACCGCAGCACGGGTGTGAACCAGTTCCGGGCTGGTAACAATGGCGATGTTGATCTGGGTTGCCGCCAATGCCATTCCGGCATATCCGGTCAAAAAAAATGCAATCATAACAACAGTCAAACATTTACGCATCACAATCTCCTTTTTTATAATTTTGGTGTTTGGCCGACATTCGTTTGTGAATACGACATTATGCCATCACGATCAAGCCATTTTTACTTTTGGCTTTTCATCCCATGATCCACAAATATAAGGCTGGCGGTATCAAAACCCAGTGCTGAGGCTCTGCTCACAAGCCTGTTCTTCAATTCCCGGTTTATCTCTTTTTCTCTGGCCAGAATCCACAGCCAGGATTTGTCAGGGCCGCAGACCAGTGCATACTGATAATTCTCCTGATCCAGTTCAAAGACAACATAGGAACCATAAAATGGTCTAAAAAACGAGACTTTCAAAAACCCCTGATCTTTTCCGTCAACAAAGTATGCCTTTCCCGTGGCTTCTTTCCACTTTTTTTCTGTTTCCGAGTAACCCCGGTTCATGACCCGGACACTGCCGTCTTCCTGCAGCCGATAATCTGCCGAAACCCGGGAAAGACCCCGTTCAAACGGATGATCCAGTCTGGCAATTTCATACCAGGTCCCCAGGTATCGTTCCAGAATGAAATTATCGACCGGTTTGACATTTTCGGGAATTCCGACACACCCGGCAACAAACAGAACAATCAGAATGATGGATAACTTTTTCATCTTCTCCTATTCAATACCCAAATCGGCTCTCTGAGCTTTGATGGCAACAAAAGCACCCTTCCCGAAACCATCACAAATAACTGACGGGGATAAGCCGGGAACAAGTGTCTGATTGATTTTCACTGTCCGGAATCCCGCATCGTCAAGATGTTTCAGAACCTCTGTTGCAGAAAAAAAGGTTGCATCCCGGTAAAATCGGCTCTGTTCGCGCGTTTCGGCATAGCCCCTGCCCAATTCGCTTTCCCTGTCCACAAACCCGACGATAATGCACCCGTCAGGCTTCAATACCCGGAATGCCTCCCGAAAGGATTGGCTGACATTATCCACAAAACAGATTGTGGTGACCATCAGTACAAAATCAAACCCGCCATCCGGAAAGGGCAAATCCTCCGCTATGCCGGGATATACGTGTATGCCCTGATTTCTGGCTTTGCCCGCCATCTCTTCCGATGGCTCAACCCCAATTTTTATACCCAGCGGTATAGCAAATTTGCCAGAGCCCACGCCGACCTCCATCCCTTCGGCGCCTGCCGGTGGAAGAAGCCGGCGAATGGCTTCCAGCTCAGCCTCATACAGATCACGGTTCTCTTCGAACCATTGGTCATAATCATCGCTGAATTGATCAAACGCTGCTGTTTTAGTCATTTTCCATTTCGACTTTCCAAACCTCACATACCTTGCCGACAAGGTCGGGTCCGGGTTTTAATGTCATTTTGCCCGGTTTCCATCCTGAAGGCGTTGCCTCGGTCCCCTTGCTCTGTCTGACCAGTTGGAACGCCTGAATCTGCCGGATGGTTTCAGAGAGATGTCTGCCGACCGGCGGGGTAAGTACTTCGTATCCCTGAATGATGCCATCCGGATCGATGATGAATCTGCCGCGGTTCTCCACACCGGCGTCCTCATCATATACACCATAGGCTGTTCCGACTTTTCCGCCCCCATCAGAAAGCATGGGAAACGGAACGCCTCCTGGAACCATTTTGGACAGTTCATAGTCATTCCACATTTTGTGAACAAAAATGCTGTCAACACTCATTGACAGGAATTCAACACCAAGCTTTTGAAATTCGCTATAGCGACCGGCGACCGCCGATACTTCAGTCGCTCAGACAAATGTGAAATCACCGGGATAAAAACACAATACAACCCATTTACCCAAATAATCCGATAATTTAACAGATGTGAACTCTCCCTTGTAATATGCCGGAGCTGTAAAATCCAGAGCGGGTTTTCCGACCTGTACCATTTTTTTCACCTCTTTTGTTGATTGTGGTGTCTGTGGTTCTTTGGTTTCTTCGGATTGTCCGACCAGCCCACCGGTCGGACGGGCACAACCAATTTTCGGTTTTTCAGACATATGGTACCTCCTTTGAAAATTTGTGAAAAATATGCCGGATGCGGCTCTTGCCATCCCATGCCGTCACAAAACATAGCTTTCAAGATAACGATTTTGGGAGCGTTATCGGTCGGGGATGGCCTGGTAGAGACACAATGCATTGCGTCTCTGCTCCTTCCCTGCTGCCTTACCAAAATCATTATCTTAAAAGCTATCGTTATCTGAAAAGCGACAGATGAGATGCGTCGGCTTCTTTCAGCCGGATGGACATGGTTGTCCCGTGGCCCGGTCTGCTGTCAACATCCAGTCGTGCATAATAGAATTCAAGAAGTCGGTGGACAATTGACAGACCCAGCCCGGTTCCGCTCGGCTTGGTGGTAAAAAACGGATTGAATATCTGTTGCCGGTTTTCCTCTGAAATTCCCTGACCGGTGTCCCTGATCTGAATGAGAATGACGCCAGGTTTGACAACCGATGCATTGACATGAATCTGACCGTCTTCATGAATGGCATCCGCTGCATTCAGAAACAGATTCCAGATGATCTGCTGAAAATGGATGGGATCCATTTTGATATACAGGTTTTTTGAATAATTCAAGGTAATGCTCAAATGTTTTTTTACACTTTTTGCATTTTGAAACAAATCCAGTATATCATCAAGTGACTGACCCACGTCAATCTTTTGCAGATTTCCGGCTGGCGGTTTGGAAAAAAACAGAAAATCACCCAGAAGTGTATTCAGACGATCGGTCTCGCGTATGACGATTTTCATCAGACGGTCATGATGTGGATTGAACGACATGTCATCCTTCATCATTTGAATGGCGCCAAGAAGGGATGCCAGGGGATTTTTTATTTCATGGGCCAGGCCGGCAGACAGCTCACCCAGGTAGGCCATTTTCTCGACCCGCCTGACATGCTCTTCCATGAGTTTCAACTCTTTTTGGGTAACCCGTGTCTGTTCTGCCAGAAAGCTGCTGAGAATGGATACCGCAAAACTGGATGCGAGCATGACACCAATTTTATAAATGACATGGGTCAATTCGAAATCCTTGGATCCCTGAAATCGTTGTACAAATGGATGAATCATGCCAAAATATTCCAGCGTCAGGGTAGCCGCATACTGCATATTGGCCAGAAGCGCCATGATCAGTGCGCCTTTCCGATCCACCAGTGTACTGGAATAAATAATGATCAGCAGGTACAGAAAAGAAAAAATGCTGGCAAAATTGCCGGTGCCATAAATAATCAGGGTTGCCACGGTGATATCGATGCCAATCTGGAAATAGGCGAATATCAGGGTATCCTTCAGTCTGGGCAAAATGACCGCATACAGAATGGAGAGCAGAAAAACCCCGATAACGATACCATACAGCAACAGAAGCGGCGGATTGAGGCGGGTCAGGTTTTTGCCGTGCTGAATAAAAATGGTTGAGCCCAACAGAAACACACAAAATACAATCCGAAACAGCATCAACCGTTTCAGCTTGACAGTCAGTTCACCTGTGGACTCCAGATTGGGGCGGCCAGAACTCTGGAATGAAAACATGGACAAAATCCGTCGCTGTCAGATAACGCTGGCAATTTTGAATATGGGCAGATACATGGCAATCACCAGTCCGCCGATAGTAACACCCAAAAAAACCAGCATGAACGGTTCAATCAACGAAGTCAGGTTTTCAACGGCCTGATCAACTTCCTCGTCATAAAAATCGGCAATTTTACTGAGCATACCATCCAACGCACCGGTTGACTCGCCTACCGAAATCATCTGACACACCATCGGGGGAAACACACCGCTTTCAGAAAGGGGGTCGGCCATGGTCTGCCCCTCTGCAATGGCTGAGCGAACTTTGTAAAGTGCATGTTCAATGGTTTTATTTCCAGCCGTTTTTGCCACAATTTCAAGTGCATCCAGTATGGCCACACCGCTTGAAAGCATGGTCCCCATGGTCCGGCTGAATTTTGCCACGGAAACCTTTCTGATCAAAATGCCAAAAACCGGAAGCTGAAGCACCAGACGGTCCACGGCAACACGGCCTTTTTCGGTTTTATAGAATTTTTTGAAGGCAAAGATAAATATGATGACAGCCCCGATCATGTAAAGAATATTGCCTTTCACAAAATTGCTCATGTTGACGACAATCTGGGTAAAAAACGGCAACTGGGCGCCGAATTCCGCAAACATTTTCTGAAAGACCGGAATAACAAACACCATGATGATGGCCAGTACAATCACGGCAATCGCCAGTGTGACAATCGGATAGGTCATGGCGCCTTTTACTTTGGCCTTGAGCTTGGCGGCTTTTTCAATGTAACCGGCCAGTCTTCTGAGAATGGTATCCAGAATTCCGCCGGCCTCTCCTGCGGCTATCATGTTGACAAACAGATCATCAAACTGATTGGGAAACTTTTTCAGGGAATCCGCCAGGGTGGAACCGCTTTCAACCGTTTCCTTGACGTCTTTCATCATTTTTTTAAAGGTTGGATTTTCCTGCTGGGTGTAGAGAATGTCCAGACACTGAACAATGGGCAGACCGGCATCAATCATGGTTGAAAACTGCCGGGTAAACAGAATGATGTCTTTTTCAACCACCTTGGGCTGCAAAAATGACACATTTTCAAATAAATCCTTTGGTTTTTTCCTGATTTTGGTGGGGGTAATCCGCTGTCTGGCCAGATGGGCTTTGATGGCCTGCTCACTGGCGGCATCCATTTCACCTTTTTGAACATCACCTTTGCGGTTTTTTCCAGTCCATTGATATATTGTCATTACAGCATCTCCTGAGAGCCTGTTTGAAGATTCTGGATCAGGCCCGATATAGACTTTCAGAAAATCAATTTCGCAAGGCGGCAGGGAGGGAGTAGAGACGAAATGCATTGCGTCTCTACCAGATCATCCCCGACCGATAAGGCACCCGGATTCTTTATCGGGAAAGCGATAACAAATTGTTGTTATCCCTACCACAAACCATGACGTACAACAAGAACATGTTGGCGCTTTTGGTCTGTTATGGCTTTTCAGATAATGACTTTGGAAGGCGGCAGGGAAAGCGATATCAACTTCAGGTTGATCAATCCCGGGAATCCGGTATATTGGGTTGATCGCAAACGGCCTCAACCCCTCTCAAAAAAAACCGGAACAGGAAACAATTCATGCCAAATCAAAACGGGATTACGGTTATCACCACCCATCTGAATGCGGATTTTGATGCGCTGGCATCCATGCTTGCCGCGCAAAAACTTTACCCGGATGCACTGGTGGTTTTCCCGGGATCACAGGAAAGAAATCTAAGAATATTTTTTATTAAATCGATGGTTTATCTGTTCAATATGGCCGATATCAAGCATATCGATTTTTCACGCATCAATCGATTGGTTCTGGTAGATACCCGTCAGCCATCCCGGATTGGGAAATTTGCAGAAATATTAAATAATCCGGACATCGAGATTCATGTCTATGATCACCATCCGCCAATGGCAAATGACATCACGGGGCATTTTTCGGTCTGTCGGGTCAGTGGGGCAACGGTCACGCTGTTGGTTGAAATCATCCGTGAAAGAAAAATTGATGTGTCTTCCGATGAAGCAACCATCATGTGTCTGGGGCTTTATGAAGATACCGGCTCATTTACGTTTCCATCCACCACGGAACAGGATTTTCTGGCAGCCGCATTTTTGTTGTCAAAAGGCGCCAACCTGAACACGGTCTCTTCCATGATTGCCAGGGAAATCAGCCCGGAACAGGTTGGACTTCTGAATGACATGATCCAGGCATCAACCCGTTACACCATCAAGGGAACTGAAATTGTCGTGACCAGCGTCATTACCGATCATTATGTGCCGGATTTTGCATTTCTGGTACACAAACTGATAAAAATGGAAAACCTGAACGCGATTTTTGCTTTGGCAAGCATGGAAAACAAGATTCATATCGTTGCCCGAAGCCGCATCCCCGAAGTCGATGTGGGAACCATTTTATCCCAAATGGGTGGCGGCGGCCATAATTTTGCCGCATCTGCGACAATCAAGGACCAAACCCTGCCTCAGGCGGACCAGCGTCTTCTCGAGATACTCTACCAGACCATCCGGCCCAGACGGCTGGCAAGGGATATCATGTCTTCACCGGCGATTTCAACCCGCGCGGATACCACGTGTAAAGCGGCTGCCGGATTGCTGACCCGATATAACATCAACGCACTTCTGATCAATGGTGATCCGGAAGCCGGCAATACACTGCTGGGATATATCACCCGGCAGGTTCTGGAAAAGGCGCTTTATCACCACCTGGATGATGTTCCTGTTCGGGAATATATGACAACGGATATGGCCTGGGTCAGTCCGGAAGCGGATATTTCCGAAATTCAACAAAAAGTCATCGACAATAAACAACGCATTCTGCCCGTCATGGATAATGGCATGATCAAAGGGGTGGTCAGCCGGACCGATCTGCTCAATCTTATTGCCAGACAGTCCAGCCGGGACATGGCGGCAGCAGCCGGTAATTTTCAGGATATCATTCATGCCAGAACCCGCAATATTCTGAATTTCATGATTGAACGATTTTCCAAACGGTTGATGGATCTGCTTCGCGGCATTGGAGATGTGGCCAAAGACATGGGTATTGAAGCCTATGTGGTGGGGGGATTTGTCCGGGATCTGTTTTTGTACAGACCCAATGAGGACATGGATGTGGTGGTGGAAGGGGATGGAATCGCATTTGCAAAACGGTATGCCGCGCTTAAAAACGCCAGGGTTCATACCCATGAGCATTTTGGGACCGCGGTCATTATTTTTTCGGACGGTCTGAAAATCGATGTGGCATCGGCCCGAATGGAATACTACAAATTTCCGAGCGCCCTTCCAATTGTCGAAATGAGTTCCATCAAGCAGGACCTGTTTCGACGGGATTTTACCATCAATACCCTGGCCATCCAGTTGAATCCTGAAAAATTCGGTACACTGATCGATTTTTTTTCCGCCCAGAAGGATATCAAGGAAAAGGCCATCCGCGTGATTCACAATCTGAGTTTTGTGGAAGATCCGACCCGCGCCTTTCGGGCCATCAAATTCGAGCAGCGTTTTGGATTCAACATGGGAAGATTGACGGTCGGACTGATTGAAAATGCCATAAAAATGGATTTTTTTTCAAAACTCAGCGGCAGGCGGGTGTTTCATGAAATTCGACAGATTCTGGACGAGGAAAATCCGGTGCCGGCTGTCGGCCGGTTGAATGATTTCCAGCTCCTGCGGGTCATCCACCCCAATCTTCGACTGGGCCCGGAAAAAATCGCCCTGCTGGAATCGGTCAAAAATGTAATATCCTGGCATGATCTCCTGTTTCTGGAAGAATCGATCATGAAGTGGTCTGTCTATTTTCTGGCAATCCTGCGGGGATATGATTCAAAAATATCGGAAGATATATTCAACCGGCTGGAGCTGGCGCCCCGACTGAAAACAATTTTGGGAAAAGAGCGCCATGCTGCGGAAAAATCGCTTTTTTGGCTGGAAAGGCATATGCCGGTGTCAAACAGTGAACTGTGTGACCAGTTGGCGCCGTTTCGCCCGGAGCTCAAACTGTATATGATGGCGGCTACCCGGCAGAAACGGATAAAACGGGGAATTTCCAACTATTTTGTAAAGTTTCGGTATATCAAACCCGCTGTAACGGGCGAGGACCTGAAGCAGATGGGATTTCCGCCCGGTCCGATTTTCAAGGAGGTTCTTCTCGCCATTCAACATGAAAAACTGAACGGAAAGCTGAAAACACGCGATGATGAATTGATGTTCATTTCCAGACATTTTGCATGGCCTGAATCGGGAAAGGACTGAGCGCATAAAGATGTCACACTCTCATTGACCGGTTGTTTGGCCTGCATTAGTAGTGAGAAGTGAGAAGCTGTCTGACGGTCTGCCGGCCGATCTGCCTATATCCCCCATGCCCTTCAGTCTTCAGCCTTCTGTCTTCCTGCCGCCGTCAGGGAACTCCCGTTGGTCGCACCCTGACCTACGCCGGAATGCGGTCTGCCGTGCAGGTCAGGCTGGCCGGTTGTTTGGCTTGCCTGACATTGCCGGTATGCCCCATGCTCTTCAGTCTTCAGCCTTCAGCCTCTTGTCATATCGCAGTTATTCTTCAATGTTTCTGGATCGAATCAGCAGCATGGGACGGTCCACCATCTGCAGGACACCGGCAGTCACACTGCCATAGAAAACCCGTGACAGACCGGTTCTGCCGTGACTGGCCATGGCAATGATATCGGCATTTTCCCGCTGGGCAACGGCAATGATGGTTTCCACAATCGGCCCCTGCTCGATGAATTTGCGGGCGTCAATTCCTTTTTCACGCAACTCCCCCTGCCAGCCTGAAAGATAGGCCATGACCTCCTCGTATCGCCTGTTGAAATCCTTCAGACTTTGCTTGATCAAATCCGTATGCGCACTGGATACGTGAATTGACGGATTGACAAGCTGGGGTGGACTCATGACCTGAAGAAGCACAACCTTGGATTTGAACTGAATCGCCAGATTTTCGACATGGGCAATAATCCGTTCTGCCCGGACAGATCCATCCAGCGGCGTAAGAATGGTATGGTACATGATTACCTCCTGAGAAAGTTAAACTGCGGGTTGTCGGTCCAATTCATATCAGGAAAATCAGGGTTATTATGCCAGAGCTGTCATTGCATGCAAGGAATAAAATTCAGTTTTCATCGAATCAAATACCAACCTGAACCAGTGCGGGTTTCAGGGCATTCAACACATCGGCGGTTTGAATTTTTACAAGCCATCCCCGTTTTCCGGCATTCAGATAAATTTCCGGCAACAGGGCAATACCGGATTCCATGTAAACCGGCATGGGTGTCCGCACACCAAACGGAGATATGCCGCCGATGACATATCCGGTCAGCCGGGTCACTTTTTGGGGATCGCAGGGCTTCACAGACTTGGCCTGAAGATGCCTGGCCAGATGTTTTGTCGAAACCTGACGATCGCCGTGCATCAGGATGATCAACGGATTTCCGGAATCATTCTCCATGACCAGTGTTTTGATCACCCGGTGTTCTTCGATTCCCAACGCGGTTGCAGCCAGAGCTGTTCCGCCCTTGTCCTCATACCGGTAGGGAAAAAGGGTGTAGGGTATGTGATGCGTTTTCAGGTGACGAATCGCCGGCGTGGCCAGCTTGTCCGAATGGGTCATGGCTGTTACCTGTTCACGGTTCGATCAGACGGTTTTGAATGGCAAACCGCGAGAGTTCGGCATTGTTTCTGAGATTCAGCTTTTTTAAAAGACGAAACCGGTATGTGTCAACGGTTTTGATACTGATACGATAGTCATTTGCAATTTCGCGGTTGGTATGACCAATGGCCAGCCGGCGCAGCACCTGAAGCTCCCGCATGGAAATTGAATCCAGAATGGATTTGGCATGGCTTCCTCTTGCCACACATCTGGCGAGGGCATTGCCTGCCTCCGGGGTCAGATATCGAATCCCGTCTCTGACCTGACGAATGGCGGTCACCAGTTGCTCGGGAGCGGATCGTTTGGTGATATACCCCATGGCGCCGGCCTCGATGGCCCGAACCACATACTGGTCCTCCTCATGCATGGTCAAAATGATGACAGGCAGGTCCGGATAGGCGCTTAACAGATGTCCGGTCACTTCCAGGCCATCCAAATCCGGCATTGAAATGTCGATCACCGCCACATCCGGGCAATTTTTCTGAACCAGTTGAATGGCTTCCCGGCCATTTGATGCTTCGGCCACCACCACCATGTCCCCGCTTTCCTCAACAATCCGCCGAAGCCCGGCCCGGACAATGCTGTGATCATCCGCCAGCAATACCTTGATCATAAGGCCACCTGTTCATTCTGAACCGGCGCACTGAATACCAGGCGTGTGCCCTCCTGACTGGATGAGATCAGCGCGATTGTTCCGCCGATCAAAGAGGCCCGCTCCCGCATTCCGGCTATGCCGAGGCCTTCAAATTCATGCATATCCTGAACCTGAAATCCGGTTCCGTTATCACTGATACTCAGATTGAGCTTCCCGTCATTTTGCGTCAGGGTGACCTCTGCATACGTTGCACCCGAATGTCTGGCCACATTGGTCAGGGCCTCCTGCACAATACGATAGGCCGCTGTGGCCACGCCGTCGCTCAGTCCCCGGATACTACCCGGATGGAATATACAGGCGATTCCCGTGCGTCTTTCAAAATCGGCGGTAAACCACTCCAGGGCATCCACCAGCCCCAGATCATCCAGAACACGCGGTCGGAGCCGGAGCGCGATTCCCCGGATATCCTGAATATTTTTGTCGATCAGAACACACATGTTGGCAGCCCGTTCAAAAGCATCCGGATCTTTCAGACGAAGCCGGTCCCGCATCCAGACAGAATCCATCCGGAGCGCCGTCAACACCTGCCCCAGCTCGTCATGCAGCTCCCGGGCAATGGCGGCCCGCTCTTTTTCCTGACTGTTCATGAAACTGGCAGACAGCCGCCTGAACTGATCCTGCATTTTTTTGATTGCGGTGATATCGGTCAATATTCCGCAGACGCCACTGGTGTTTCCCGACTCGTCATACATCGGAAACTTGACAGAGAGAAAGGTCAGGTTTCCATCCCCTGCAGGAATGCTTTCTTCCAGTTGAATCGGATGGGGGGTCTCTATGATTTGCTGGTCGATTTGGTAAAAGGTGTTTGCAATTTTTTCCGGCAGGATGTCATGATCGGTGCGTCCCATGACGTCTTCCGACTTCAGGTTGAAAAGTGCTTCAAAACGGGAATTGATCAACCGGTAGCGATTATCCCGGTCCTTTATATACACGATATCCGGTGTGTATTTCAGAATGCCGGAAATTTCCCGGGTTCTTTTGGCGACCTCGATTTCCAGTTTCCTGGAATATTGTTTCAGTGCATCCTGTGCCTGTTTCAGTGCCTCCTCAGCCTGCTTTCGTTCCGTTATATCAATGGAAACGGCCAGAGACCGGATGATGGTTCCGTGATTGTCCCGTTCCGCAATGGCAGAGAGAAGCACATCGATTATCCGGCCGTTTTTTTGAACATATTGATAGGGAACATCCTTGCAGAAACCGGTCTGAAAAAACTGTGGAATCACAACCCGCTCCGCATGGTTTCTGGAATCGGGCGAAAAAAATTCCGTTACGTGCTTTCCAATGACCTCATCCCGGCTGTATCCCATCGCCTCCAGCCAGTAGTCACTGACACTGATCAGGTTGCCATTGAAATCGATGGAGTGAAGCATGGCCGGTGTATGATGATAGAGGGACCGGTATCGCCCGGTGCTTTCCTGGAGGGCATCTTCGGCCTCCTTGCGCCGGGCAAGCTCCTGGGTGGCTTTTCCATAAAGCACAAAAACCGATATCCCGATCAGGATACACAGCCACAGCCCGATCTGACCGGATATCTGAATCAGGGGGTCCGATACGGTTCTGGAAATTGCCTGACGGTTTCTCAGATAAATAATCCGCCATCCCTCATATCCGTCCAGCTCCTTATGATAAAACTGGTACACGACATTGTTTGCATCCAGGACCTGTCTGGAATTGATCTGGCGAAGTCCAATCCAGTCATATGGCC
This sequence comes from Desulfatirhabdiaceae bacterium, assembly GCA_050179135.1. Classification (GTDB taxonomy): domain Bacteria; phylum Desulfobacterota; class Desulfobacteria; order Desulfobacterales; family Desulfatirhabdiaceae; genus UBA4064. The sequence continues at coordinate 20,114 of JBFXFK010000038.1, forward strand.
CGTCACCAAACTGACGGGTTTCGCGGATATCCCGGATATCGGATTCCGGTATATCCCAAGCCAGATGATACAGCCATTGATGCTGATTGGAAATGAATATGACACCGGACGGATCGGTTATCAGCACAATATCTTCGTTTGACAGCCCGATTTCCTGTTCAATGGAATCAATGGAGACTTTGATGATGGCCACTCCGAACGGCAGATATCCATCATAGGTATAAACCGGATGGCTGTAATAGGCGCCCCGCAGGTTGGACGTGGTTCCCAGAGCCAGATAAGCCGTCGGCAAACCCAGTATGGCCCTTGTGAAATAGGGTCGAAATGAAAAATTGATTCCGACAAACGAATCCGCGTCATTCCGGTTGCTGGAGGCGATGGTATTGCCTTCCCGATCCAGCAGATAACAGACACTGGCATTGAGTGAGTTTTTAAAATAATCCAGTATCGAATTGGCGCTGGCCAGATTGGCATCCTGTCCGCCGGCCAGGGCCAGAGCCAGGGGCTCCATTCCGGCCATGATCTTGGCGGGTTTGACGATTCCGGAAAAAGATGTCAAAAGACTTTTATGCAGGGCATTGACATGAGCTGTCGCATGCTGTTCAGCCTCGGCAAAAGCCGCTTCCCGCAAAGACGAATAATACAGGTATCCCCCAATGGAAACCGATAAAAACGTCAGAAGCGACAAAATAAACAGAATGAATCGCAGCTTCATGGCAGAGAGATACCTTATATTTTTCCCGGGAATGGCTGCTTTTCAAGGCGCTGGCCGCAATCCCGGGTTACGATCGACCATTCATTTCCGGATAACAGGACAGTGTAGCATAGGGCCTTGTGCCCGTTCGGGTTCTTGAAACCGGTTTTCGACCCATGCCCCTAACGCCCACAAGGGGCTATGCTACGCCTGCCATCGTAGCAGCAATCCCGGCTAAACTTCCTGTCCCCAGATCCGCTCAAACCCCAACGCCACTACCGCATACCGCCGCAGGCGCAAATTCCCATGCCGTTCTTCCAGAATGCGCCCATAATCCCGGGCCTGCTCAACCGCCTCCGTCATTGCCTGTTGCATGCATGGCAGGGCCTGCAATTCCGCTACACGCAATTCCCGGGCCTGTTTGCCGCTCAACCCGGCATCCGCCAATGTCACGTATTTGAACTCGATCAACACATCCAGAATCGTAAACCGCCGCATGTCCGGCCGGATGATCATGGTCAGATCCACCCGCTGCCGTCCGACTTCCGCCTCCGAATCCATGATGTACAGAATATCGTTGTACAACAGGGTCAGAAATGCGGTTTTAACCGTCAGTTCATTGGCCCACCGGTAATCCGGATTATGAAAGACTTTGAAATATTTCTTCTCCACAAAGGTGCACAAGGGGTCGATATTCCCCTTTTGATACAATGCTTTGGCAGCCAGTTTCCCCTGGTCCCGTTCCTGCGGATCGGGCAGCAGCAACAGGGCAAGCCGCTCCACGTACAGCTTTTGCATCACCACATTGGGAACGCGCAGTACCAACTCCCCTTCTGGCGTCAAATCGGCGATGGTCAACACACCAAAATAATACAAAAACGACACCATGAACGCATCATCACGCCCGGCAGTATTCATCAGATCCCGAATCCCGAACCGCTTGGCCAGGGCAGTGACAACAACTGCTGCATTTTCATGAACCAGATCCAGCAGCAGTTGGCCGCCTCCGGGAATCCGGGCGATGTAATCCAGTTTGGCGTCATCGGCAGCCATGTTTTCATCCAGCATTTCCGTCGGGAATTTGCCGCGTTCAAGCAATGCATCCAGAAAATAAAGCGCCAAGGTTGGATTATAGACGGTTTCTACTGCATCCGGTGCAAATTTGTAGCCGTTGTACCAGGTCTGGATCATCGAAATGGCATTCATTTTTTCTGTTTCCGGCAAATTGCAGGCATCGATCACGGCACTGGCTGCGGAAGCCACTTCCTCTGACCGGAATCCGCACAGATCGTTATAAACGGGATTGAGATAGATGTTTTTGGCAATGTTGTACCCGCTGGTAATGTCACTCATGACGACCGGGGATACACCGGTTATGAATATCCTGTCGAACAGCGACTCACTGGTCGATGCCTTGACCGCCTTGAAGAGGGTCCTTAGCGGCCCCTCTTCAAACACCAGGGCTTCATACCGCTTCTGTTTGTCCTGCTGAACGCCCATCATGACCTGGTTGGCAAAATTGTCGTATTCGTCGATCAGCAGATAGACCTTGTGCCCGCTTTTACGCGCAACAGCCATGAGTGATTGAATGGAAGAAATGGCATTGGCGCGATCGACCCGGACATCTTCGGTCAGATAGTCCCGATAATACATGATGAACGCATCGATGCAGGAATTGATATGATCGTGCAGCGATCTTCGAATATCTTCCACATCCCCGAAGGGATCCACACAGGAAAAATCCCATTGCAGCATGAAATACCGATTGTGCAGCGGCGTCGGATTTTTACCGATCTCAAGACCTCCGAACAGTCGCTCAAATTCATCGCCCCGGGCTATATCATAATAATTGAACAGGGTGGATAACAGCAGGCTTTTGCCAAAACGCCGGGGCCGGATGAACAGCAGATATTCCCCCTTTTCCAGATGCGGGATGTTGCCGGTCCGGTCACAGTAAAAAAAATCCTGTGTAATGATTTTATTGAAATCACAGATACCATAAGGGAATTTCATGTCAAAATCCTCCATTGGCGCCGAACTTTCCTGTCCGGAATTGGAATGTCACCCGTTTATACCGGATGTGCAATCAGTCCGTCAGCCGGTTTTCCCGGACATCCATCTGATTTCGAAGGCCATCCACTATTTTTTTGGCGTCTTTCAGTGTGCTTTGAGTCAGAAGCTCATCCGCATACAGGGTTGCAACAGTTGTATTCATGTTATTGATGATCAGTTGAACACGGGGTAAAAACTGGGGATCCACACTCAGTCGCCGGATACCGATTCCAATAAAAAACCAGATGTATTCCAGCTCATGGGCCAGCTCGCCACAGACCGAAATCGGCTTTGAATGAAGGTTGGCCGCTGCCACAATTTTGGCAAGTCCCCTCAAAACCGACGGATGGCAGGGCTGATAATATCGGGCCACTTTTTCATTGGTCCGGTCAACGGCCAGCATATATTGAACAAAATCATTGGTTCCGATGGAAAAAAAATCAACTTCCCGGGCCAGTTCATCCATGATTTCAATAACAGAAGGGAGCTCGACCATCATGCCGATTTTGGGCGCCGGATGATGCGGCAGACCGCTTCGAACCAGTGCATGGATGCAATCGGTTACAATCCCTCTGGCTTCGCGGTATTCATCCAGGGACGATATCATCGGAAACATGATCTGAATGGTTTTTGCATCTGCCGCAGCCCGAAGAATGGCCCGAATCTGGAATTCAAAAATCTGGGGATTGCCCAGGGAAAAACGAATGGATCGCATTCCCAGCTCCGGGTTGGCCTCTCCGGTGGCGTTGGAATAGGACAAAACCTTGTCACCACCGATATCAAGGGTGCGAATGGTGATGTCCTTTTCCGGCATTTCATCTATAAGCCGTTTGTACAAAAAAATCTGCTCTTCCTCGGACGGAAAACTGGACCGGATGATGAACGGAAACTCGGACCGGTACAAACCGATTCCCTCGGCTTTCAGGTCCTTGGCCAGGGGAAGCTCACTCAGCAGATTGATGTTGGCCATCAGCCGCACCCGCTGGCCATCCCGGGTAAATGTGGTCGGCGACATCATGTGGCTGAACGGAATGGCGACTTCCTGTATCCGGTTGCGGTTTTCAAACTGAAGAATCACATCCCGGGATGGTGCAACATAAATGTTGCCCATATCGGCATCCATCAGAATCTCTGTGTTTTCAGGAAGTTGAAGCAGTTCCGGACAGTCTGCGATGACGGCTGGAATTTTCATGGATCGGGCCAGAATGGACACATGGGATGTGATGCCGCCGCTGACCAGAATGACACCCCGAACATCCTGGGAGGCCAGCTTTAAAATGTCGGACGGATAAAGCTCCCGGGCAATCACGATATGCTCCCGCCACTGATGATGCGGGAGCAGGGAATCCTGCTGCTTGAGATTTTCCAGCAGTCTGCCGGCCAGATCCTCGATATCCGATACCTTTTCCCGAAGATACATGTATGGGCTGGATGAAAACATGGCGGTATACTTTCTGGCAACCGACTGAATGGCACGGGGTGGTGATATTCCGGAATCGATTCGGCCCAGAATTTCCGCATTGAAACGGGGATCTTTCAGCATCATGAAATGGGCGGAAAAAATCAGGGATGCGCTTTCCGGAAGCCGTTCGGAAAAACGGGTTTGAAATTCCTTCAGTTGTTCCATCGTGGCCTGAAAAGCCCGGTGATAATCCGCCCGCGTGTAAGACATGTGATCATCAAAGTCCTCGGAAAGAAGCCATCCGTGACTTTTCCCGAAGCATGCGGACAGCGCATGGGCAAATCCGCTGCAGGCGCTTTGTCCTTTTATGAATTTCAGTTTTTCAGGAATCAGGGTCATCGGCGATGCATCGGAAATGCTGGTCATATCCATCAGCAGACGGGCGTTTTCAATGGCGCTGGCCAGTTGTGACGCGATGGCTTTCAGGGTCATGATATCGATATCGTCAAAATAGTCTCTGGTTTCGTGCTGAACAACCAGAACACCGATATTTTGAATTCCCTTGAAAATGGGTACTGCCAGAAAGCTTTCGAACCGGTCCTCATCCGCAGCCTCAAAATACTTGAATTGGGGGCTGTGACTGGCAGAGCCTTCATGAATGGGTTGTTGGCTCATCATGGCAGCGCCGACAAGGCCTTCGCCGGATTTCATCCGGATTTGACCGATGGCATTCGGGTTCAGGCCGACCGTTGCCCGAAGCACGATTTCAGATGTCTTGTCGTCATACAGGTAGATTGAGCAAACCGTGGCGGACAGGTGGCGCGCAACCCTTTCAACCGTACGCTGCAAAAAATTTTCGATGTTGCTGGCGCCTGTCAAAAGCGTCGACAGTTCACTGATATGGCATAACAGATTAAAATGATCAGAATTTTGAAGTGTTGTTTTTTTTATTGGATTCACTGTAACCATCCGGAAATCAGACATCTGAATTGTGTCGAGAGCTGTTTTGGAGAACCCGGGCTGCCAGACACAATCCGGCAATCGTTTTGGCATCCTGAATCTCACCGGAAAAAACCATATCCATTGCAGCCTTAAAGGCGATATCATGAACTTGGATGACCTCATCCACATCCAGATTCTGGGTGGACAGGGTCAGACCGGCTGCCAGGAACAGATGAATCCGCTCATCCGAATAGCCGGGAACCGGTGTAATTTCGCCCAGCCGGGTCCAGGATTGGCCGATATACCCGGTCTCTTCGGTCAGTTCCCGTTTGGCGCAAATCAGGGGGTCTTCAGGTCCGTCAAAGGTTCCGGCAGGAATTTCCCAGATGTCTCCGCCCACTGCATGGCGATATTGTCTCAGCAGAACCACGTTTCCGGAATTCAGAACCGGCACAATGGCCGATGCCCCGGGATGCCGGATGATATCGATGGTCATGTGCGTGTTGTTGGGAAGTGTAATTTCCTCGGCAGTCAATTCAAAGACCCGCCCTTTGTAAATGCTTGATCGTTTTTGAACCGAAATGGTCATGATAATCCTTTCAGTGTATGCAGACAGGCAGCAAGTTGATCCGGTGAGCCTTGAATGACTGTAAAGCAGGCCTGTTTTCCGGGTTGAATGCTGCCCAGATTCGAGATGCCCAATAGCCGCGCCCCGTTTTGGGTTGCGCATTGAACTGCTTTTGAGACGGAAAAACCCGCCTGCAGAAGCAGATTCAGTTCCTGTTTGGCAGAATCACCATGAAACACGCCCATGCTTCCGGAATCGGTTCCCAGTGCAACCGGTACGCCCAGTTTGCCGGCCAGTTCGATCTGGGCGATCTGATGCTCCAGATTGCGCCGGGCCATGTCAGCTTCGATACTCCCGGATGAAAAGCAATTTGAATACGCATCCATGGTAACTGCCGTCGGGACCCAGGTAATCTGTTTGTCGGCCAGTCTTTCAAGATTGGCCCGGCCCATGAAAAATCCATGTTCAATGGAGCTGCATCCGGATTCGATTGCCATCCGAACCGGGAGTGTCCCATTGGCATGAACCATGACCGGCAGCCCCATTTGGTTAGCACAAACAATTGCCGGTGTCATTTCCGATGCGGAGAACTGGGGTGGCGTCTCTTTTCCAAAGCGCGTCAGGCTGTTGAGACCCGAATTGACGATTTTGACATGATCCGGCCGAAAACCCGGCTTCTTCAGAGATTTGAGAATGGCTTCGGTCAGGGTTTCTCCGAGATCCGGACAGTCGCCGATCAGTTTTCCATACCGGCCCGATTGCCGCCAGGCTTTTCCCGCCGCTTTTATGTAAACCGGAGAATCGGATGACCGGCCGTTTTCATGTTTGAAAAGAAGTGTATGCGCCTCTCCGTCTCCCCCATCCCGGACAGCGGCAATCCCCCATCTGGCATGATCCCGAAGATGGGTGCGAATCGTTGCACATGCCTGCTGATAATCCGTTTTCAACTGGGCCTTTCGGATATCGGCATCCAAAGTGCCCGACATGGTCAGGTGAACATGGCAGTCAATCCATGACGGCATCAGGGTGCAGCCGGATAAATCCAGGATTTCGGGACATGTATCCGGATATTGGCGCACCGGGATATCATTCAGGCAGGTATAAATTCCGGAAATGATCCCGTCATGAATATTAATCCATACATGTGACTGTGGTCTGTCGCCAGTTCCATCGATCAGCCATTCGGCCCCGATAATACCGTCAAGCGGGAGATTTTTTGTCATCAATTGGTTATCATGTTTTATTACCATTGCTTTTCTTCATACCATACCCCTTGGCAGGGGGCAACAGCTTCAATGATTCCGGGATGATTCCAGGACATGTAATTTCTGTTGATTGAACAATGAAATGATTTTATAGAGTGAAACTTTGCTTTTAAATAACTTTAGGAGAGCCGCTCATGTTAAACCAGATGAAACTTGGCGCCAGATTGATGACATCGTTTGGCGGTTTGGCCGTCATCATGCTTCTGCTCGGGATTGCCGGTTATATTAATGCCGTAAGGGGAAATCAGTCTGTTGAAAACATTGCGATTGTCAGACTGCCCGGTGTGGACAGCCTGTTGACAATCAAGGAAAAAACGGGCGTGATCCAGGCTGCGCTACGGACCCTCAGCATTCCGGGTTTGACAGGCGACATTCGTCAGCAGCAATATGATATTCTGTCATCGTCACGAAAAGAATACGCCGATGCCTGGAAAATATATGACCAGCTACCCCGGTCGTCGGAAATGGCTGAAATCTGGCGGCAATTCGAGCAGGAGTGGCGGGCATGGGAAGCCGAAATTGAAAAGGCTGTCACAATCTGCAAGCAGGTGGATGAAACCGGCATATCCGATCCCATGTTCATGGGCAGGCAGATCGAACAGTTTACCCAGGATCATTATCTTCTGATCAACAAGACCCTGCATATGATGCACACTGCCGGCCAGGCCGACATCATGGCCATGAAAAAAGCCCAGTTTGACGGCGGAACAGATCACGACGCATGTAGAGTGGGTAAATGGATAGCCGAATTTCAAACCAGCAATGCCAGGATGAAACAAATCATCATGGCAATACCGGCGCCTCATGAGCAATTTCATGAAGCCATCGGGGAGATCAAAAAGGCCATCTCCCAGTTCAATCTGGGTGGCGCCCAGAATATCTATGACCAGAATATGATTCCGGCCATGCAGACCGTGTTCAGTCATTTCAACGATCTCCTGCGGATTGTGACGGAATCCAATCTGCTGTTCAATCAGGCCAGGGAACAGCTTCTGGGACCGGCAACCCAAAAACAGAAAATGGTCGCCCAGTCCCTGGACGAAATCATTCAAATCAATCGGGACTTGGCCGCAAAAGAGTCCCGAAACGCGCAAAAACAGGCCAATCAGGCCAAATCCGTTTCACTGACTGCAACCCTCGTCGGCGTATTTTTGGCCATTGGCATGGGCCTGTGGATGACGCGCGCCATTACCCGCCCCATCCGCCAGATCATGAACAGCCTGATCGAAGGTTCTGGCCAGGTCGCCACAGCCTCCAATCAGGTGTCGTCCGCCAGCCAGCTTCTGGCGGAAGGCGCCGGGCAACAGGCATCCGCCATCGAAGAGACATCCGCTTCCCTTGAGGAAATGTCCGCCATGATCCGGCAGAATGCCGGCATGGCCAATCAGGCTACTTCCACCATGAACGAGGTCTGTCAGTCGGCAGACAATGCCAACGCGCACATGGGCCAGTTGACACAGTCCATGCATGACATTTCCATCGCCAGCCAGGAAACATCCAAGATCATTCGAACCATCGATGAGATTGCATTTCAAACCAATCTTCTGGCGCTGAATGCTGCGGTTGAAGCTGCCCGGGCCGGAGAAGCCGGCGCCGGATTTGCCGTAGTGGCCGATGAGGTGCGCAATCTGGCCATGCGGGCCGCAGATGCCGCAAAAAACACGGCGGATCTGATTGAGGGAACCGTTGAAAAAATTCAGGGGGGGTTGAATCTGGTCGAACAGACCAATCAGGCATTCGGACTGGTTTCCATCGGTGCATCCAGAGCATCTGACCTGATAAATGGTATTGCCGCGGCGTCCGGTCAACAGGATCAGGGCATTGGACAGATCAATTCTGCTATATCCGACATGGATCAGATCATTCAGCAAAATGCAGCCAATGCGGAAGAATCGGCCAGTGCTTCCGAATCATTGTCGGCCGAGGCCATCGAGATGAAATCAATTGTGGCCCAATTGACAGACATGGTCGGAAACTGAAAGCGATGCAAGGAGAGAAAATGTCCTGCAAGCAGATGATTTCATTTGCTCTGGTCCTGATAGTGACAATCATTTCCGGACTGACCGGATGTGAGACGCCAAAATCGGTTTTCAGGTGTACGGACCGATTGGGATGTATCGATATCACCTCCAAGGACCCGATCAAAATCGGCGTGATTCAGGCACTGTCCGGCAATGTGGCGCCCCTTGGGCTGGAACAGATCAGGGGAATCGGCCTTGCCCTGGACAAATGGCAGGGAAAGTATCCAGAGCGCCCCATTGTGATTCAGACAGAGGACAGCGGCTGTACGGAAGAAGGGGGCGCCAATGCAGCCCTTAAAATCATCGCGGATCCGCAAATCGCCGCCATATTGGGCACAACCTGTTCATCCGCAGCCGCTTCAGTATCAAAGGCCATGTCCGATGCGGGTCTGGTCATGATTTCCGGGAACAACAGTGCGCCTTTTCTGACATCCATCAACGGGAAACGGGCGCCGAACTGGCATCCCGGTTATTTTCGCACCGCCGCAAATGAAGAAACATCCGGTAAAACCGCAGCCCTGTATGCCTTCCATAAACTCGGAATTCGAAAAGCGGCAACCATCCATGACGGCGACATTTACACCAGAGGACTGACCGACGGATTTGCAGCGACCTTTCTTCAGCTTGGCGGAGACATCGTATTGGCGGCATCCATCAACAAAGGTGATAATCAAATGCAGCCGGTTTTGAAAGCCGTTCTGAATTCAAGGGCGGAATTTCTTTTTTTTCCGCTGTTTCAGCCCGAGGGAAACCATATTCTTGAAGAAGCCAGACAGACCCCAGGATTTGAACACATCATCCTGATGAGTGATGGTGCGCTGATCGAAAGCTCATTTATCGAGGATGTCAAAGAACTCGGAAAAGGCATGTATTTTGTGGGCCCTTCCAGCCCGGACGGGCCGGACGTCCACGCACTGGCCGCAGCTTACCAGGCCAAATATCATGTATTGCCATCCACCAATTATTACCTCAGGGCGTATGATGCCGCATGTCTGCTGCTGGAAACCATTTGGAATACCGCCATACAGGAGACTGATGGAACCCTTCATATTGGCCGTCAGGCCCTGCGGGACGCCCTGTATGCCACACGTGACTTCAAGGGTGTCACCGGAAGCCTGACCTGCGATGAATTCGGTGATTGTTCACTTCCGGTTTTCAATGTTCTGCGGCTGGATGATCCGTCTGCCGGAATAGCGGGCCTGTTGTCCAACGTGATGTTTACGTATCGCCACAACAATCTCACAGATCAGGCGGATGGGGACAATTGATGGCCGGCTGCAAAAGGTTCCCCATGAAACGCCGCTGCCGGTTGTCACAGTTTTTCCAGCAGATGAGCATCACAACCCGTTTTGGCCTGGGAATCGGTTTGTTATTGTTTTTGAGCGTGACCGGTGCGGCCACAGCCCTGATTTCCGTGATGGTTGTTCGCAATACACAGGAATCCATTCAAACCAGCATGGAAATCCAGCGACTGGTTCTGGAAATGGATCGGGGAATGGAAAAAGCCCGGCATCTGCATGCCAGTTTCTTTTTGCAATATCCCCATATCGGCCTTTCCATGGCTCATGAACAGTATGCACAACCCTCTGCCCGCCAAATCTCCCGGACGATCACCATCAGCCATAAATTAAAGAATCTGATCGACCGTTCGAATGTCAGCGACGCCCTTCGAAAAAGCAATACGGATTTGAATCTCTACCTGTCCTCTGTAAAACGGTTTGCCGATACATCCATTCAATCCGTGGAACTGCTCACTGAACTGGCTGCACCCGTACGGGGCCTGGAAGCCAAAATGGAAAAAAATCTTTCCGGACTTGCGGCTGAAGTCGTCAACTCGGTCAATCTCATGCGCCTGTATTGGGAAATGAAACTGTTTGCACAGGATTACCGCATTACCCGAAAACGGTTTTTGATGCAGTCCGCATTCAATTCGGCATTTGTCGTGCGCCAGGAGATGACACATGATCCGTCAGTCAACCCGGATCAACAGACCCGAATCAATGATCTAATAGACCATTTTTTTGTTATTGCTGAAAAAATAATGGATATCGATGTGGCGATCCGGTCCCGGTTTCATGATTTCGCCCTGCAATCCGAAGCAGCGAATGCCGTATCGAATACACTGGTCGAACTGGCCCAGACAGAAGTCGTTCTGGCGCAGGAGCGCATGGATTATTCGCATCAGGCAGCCATCATCATTGTGTTAGCCATCACTCTGGTTGGAATGATTGCGGCGATATGCATCGCCAGAATGTTGAATGACCGGATCACCAAACGGGTGGTCCGCCTGAACCGGTCTGCCGGAGAATTTCAAAACGGCAGACTGGATGTTGCGGTTGTGGAAGACGGCCAGGACGAATTGGGTCAACTGGCCCATACATTCAATGACATGGCAGGGAGAATTCGGGATCTGATTCAAAATCTGGAAAAAACGGTTGCATATCGTACGGCTGAACTTCTTGAAAGTGAACGGCGGTTTCGCGGACTTTTTGAGCACTCCATCAGTGGAGTTGCCATATATTTACCGGTTGATAATGACGAAAATTTTGTTGTCCGGGATATCAATACCGCAGCAGAAGTGCTTGAAGGTATTGCACGTCAGGATGTGATCGGAAAAAAAATCACTGAAATTTTTCCGGAAACCATCGATTCCGATCTTCTCCGGATTTTTCGGATGGTGTGTCATTCCGGAGAGTCTGTGCGCCATCCTGTCAGTTATTTCCGGGACGGCAAATTGAAGTACTGGCGGGAAATTGCGGTTTACAGGTTGCCATCCGGTGAGATTGTTGCGGTATATGATGATCTGACAACCCGGAAGCAGGCCGAAATTGACAAAAAGAACATGGAAGCCCGGCTTCATCGGGCTCAGAAAATGGAAACCATCGGGCTTCTCGCCGGCGGGGTGGCCCATGATCTCAACAACATTTTATCGGGCATTGTCAACTATCCGGAACTGCTTCTGATGCAGCTTCCGGAAGACTCCAAACTCCGAAAACCCATCAGCGCCATCCAGGAATCGGGATATCGGGCCGCAGCAGTGGTTGCCGATCTACTGACCGTGGCCCGCGGCATTGCCAGTGTCAGAAAAACAGACAGTCTCAATCGCCTGGTTACGCACTATCTGGATTCGCCGGAGGGCAGAAAGCTGATGTCGCTGCATCCGGATATCCGCTGCACCACGCAGTTGTCTTCCAATTTATACAATATTTCATGTTCTCCGATACATATCACCAAATGCATCATGAATCTGGTGACCAATGCCGTTGAGGCAATCGATGGCGCGGGCCAGATTGTCATTTCGACGCACAATGAAACGGTCGATGATAACATGGCCAGGGAAAACAGCATCCAGCCCGGTTATTTTGCGGTGCTCTGTGTCTCTGATGATGGCAATGGTATTTCGACAACAGATCTCGGCCATATTTTTGAACCCTTTTATACCAAAAAAGTCATGGGAAAAAGCGGATCGGGTCTGGGACTGGCAGTTGTCTGGAACAGCGTCATGGATCATGGCGGCGCCATACTGGTAGAAAGCAGCGCAACACGGACCATGTTCAAAATATATTTTCCGGCATCGGAACAGGAAATACCATCGGAAAAAATTAAAAACAGTTTTTTGAATCTGAAAGGCAACGGGGAAACCGTTCTGGTTGTGGATGATGAAGCCATGCAACGGGATATTGCAACGCGAATGCTCAAGACCCTTGACTATGATGTGGTCAGTTTCGATTCCGGCGAAAAAGCAATCGATTATCTTCAAACGCACCGGGTGGATTTGATCCTTCTGGATATGGTGATGGATCCGGGGATGAACGGATACCAGACTTATAAACAGATACTGCGGATTCACCCGGGGCAGAAAGCCGTAATCGCCAGCGGATTTTCAGAAAACGAGGATGTCAAAAACGCACAGAAGCTGGGCGCAGGCGGGTTTGTCATCAAACCCTATTCACTGGAAACGCTTGGCATTGCGATCAGGGAGCAGATACTGTTATCAGGAACAGTTCCTGTTGACTTCATTTCCAATTCATCTTAAATATGAAAACACATTTTATCCCGATCCTTCTGCCCGTATTGTGGCTTTCAAGATAAGGAATTCCCCAGATGAATAGATGTTTTTTTCGTTCAGCAGTCTGTATCAAAGCCGGATTCACGCATCAGATCGCCATTTCTGTTCTTTTTTTCATGTTGGCAATGATGCTGATTTCAACAACCCGTGCCCATGCCGGCCGGATTGACCATCAATTCTGGTCACCGGTCCCGTCTTTTTCAGGCGGTGTCGGCCTGTTTTTACCGGTAACCCCCCTGTCCGAAGACAATCTGAAATACTGGGTCCTCCCCCAAATTCAGCAGGCCAAAGACAGTGGCCTTCAATTCATCAACCTGATCGTTCACTGGCGTGATCTTGAACCCCGGGACAACGAGTTTTCTTTTGACCTGCTGGGGCAGTATATTCAGAGCATCAAATCTGCCGGACTGCAATGTGTGTTGCGGATTTATTTTAATGGCGGATGGCACATTCAGGCTAGCCCGGATTGGCTATTTACTGAAAAAAATGCGGCCTGGTGCCTGGAAGGGAATTATCTTCAGCCACTTCCCTGGGATGGCGTTTATATCCAGGAAATGCAATTTTTCATGGAAACCCTGTCCAA
>JBFXFK010000039.1:0-15489 GCA_050179135.1 Desulfatirhabdiaceae bacterium
ATACTGCTGCTCATGGACGTCAATATAATAGGATTCTTTCGTAGAGTCCAGACTTATTTTCAAAGAACAGATAATACAGAGAGTATTACTCCTCTCTATATTTTGCCACTAAATGGGATTGCACCCTACGGAGATTGGGTTTCTGAAGATTGGATTCATCCAGTTCTGGCTGTTGCTGGAGCGCATCCGGAATACAATTTTATTTGTTTGACCAAGAATCCAAGACGTTACCTGAGCTTTGACTTTCCCGCAAACATTTGGTTGGGCGCTACAGCCGACACCCAGAAACGCTTTGATACCGCCATGTCAATATTTGATAAACTGGATGTAGGAAACATCAAATTCCTTTCATGTGAACCTCTTCTTGAATCAATCGGGTACACCGAGCAGCAGGTAGGCATCCTTGATTGGATGATAATTGGCGGGTTGAAGAGGAGTGAAAACACAGATCGACAACCAAAGAGGGAATGGGTTGACAATCTGATCGAGTTTGCCAGAAAATCGGATGCCAAAATCTATTTCAAAACAAACCTGACGGTTCAAACGAGCTTGGGAATGACGCCAAAAGAGTTCCCTATGTAATGCTGTTTGAATGGCAGCCAAGGTAAAATTGTTGGAATGATTGTTGACCGGGGGGGTTTGATGATATTGAGGCGCCAGGCTGCCAAAATCGAATAGAGGGAATACGCCTGAGAAAATCGATCCCCCTACCCTGTCACTGATTTGATGCAACCGAAAAAAGAGCTATGGGAGGGATGTGGATAATAAAATTGTAATAATGGCAGGTTAAGACCTAACATGTACGAACAATAATTATCACTAAGGATAATAAAATGACCGAAATCAACATATCGGGCGGTGTGCCGGATGGCGTCGAAGCGGGATAAACCGGCCGCAGCCACCAAACGACTTTACAGTATCAAGGAACTATCGACTGAAATTGGTGGGACGAAATGGTTCTGGCGCAGCATGATTTGGGACGGCCAGTTGCCATACGTTCAGGTTGGGAAAAAGATGTTCGTTGACCACCAGGATATCGAATTGTTCATTACAAAAAACAAACATCAGAATTGAGATTGTGCCTGTAAACGGGCACAGTTGAAATATGTAAATATATAATAATTGTTGATAATCATACTAAACGGGAACGGTGAATTATGGGAAAAGAAAACATTGATAAATTGATCAAAAAAGTTATAAGATGAAAAAATATGGTAGATTGTCAGGGCTATTCTGGCAGTCTACCTATTTTCCATCTTGTGCCCGTCGAATCAGGATGGAGGATATATGGGTAGTATTTTTAAACGTGGAAAGGTGTATTGGATCAAGTACTATAGCAATGGTAAATCCTATCGAGAAAGCGCGAAAACCGAAAAGAAAATGGTCGCGTCGAAGTTGCTGGATAGAATTGAAGGGGAAATTGCACAGGGTAAAGTTCCTGGGATACAGTTTGATAAAGTGACCTTTGATGAATTGGCCGATGAATTCATAAGGGATTATCAGATTAATAGAAACAAGTCGCTAAATCGGGCTGAATTGAGTGTCAGACATCTAAAAAATCGATTCCAGGGTGTAAAAATCACGGAATTAACGACACCAAAAATCCAGGAATATATATCAGAAAGAATGAAATGGTCTTGCTCAAACTGTCAAAACGAATTTCATTTCATCGGAGAAACAACCTGCCCCAAATGTGGTGAAACCAAATTGGAAAAGGGGGCTGCAAACGCAACCATAAACCGCGAACTGGCAGCTCTCCGACGAATCCTGAATCTCGGCGCAAGGCAGACTCCGCCAAAAGTCAACCGTGTACCTTACATTCCAATGCTGAAAGAAAATAATACCAGGAAGGGATTTTTTGAACACAAAGACTTCCTGGCATTGCGGGATGCACTCCCAGATTATATGAAGGCGCTGGTTACATTTGGATATAAGGTAGGGTGGCGTGATCAGGAAATTACATCTCTGACCTGGGATAACGTGGATATGGAAAATGGGATCGTTACCCTGATGGTAGGTGAAACAAAGAATGATGATGCCAGAACGGTTTATATGGATGACGAACTCAAAGCGTTATTTAAGGATCAGTGGGAAAAGCGAAAGCAACAGAATACGCCATCATCTTATGTTTTTCCTAACAAAACCATTTCAGGTCCGATCGTCAATTTCAAGAGAGCATGGAACACTGCCTGTCAAAAAGTAAATCTGGGTTATGGATACAAGCTTAGCCAGAAATATGTGGAAAAATGGAAAGATAAATTGCCACCTGGTCCCATTTTCCATGATTTTCGCCGGACCGCCGTACGAAACATGATTAGATCCGGGATTCCAGAACGGGTAGCGATGATGATATCGGGTCACAAAACCAGATCGGTCTTTGACCTCTTGGGTGTTTACCAGGTAAAAATCCCAAATCTGATGATATCGGGTCACAAAACCAGATCGGTCTTTGACCGGTACAATATTGTCAGTGGTAATGACTTGAAAATGGCAGCCCAGAAGCACCAAGCATATCTTGAATCGCTGAGGGACACGATCAACGATTCAAAGACTGAAAAACCAGGTAAAAAGGCTCGAAACGCTTCCCCATTTTCTGATGGGCACAGTTTTGGGCACAATTGACGACTGGAAATGAAAAAGGGTTAACCATGACTGGCTAACCCTTTGAAATAAAATAATTTTATGGCACGCCTGGAGGGATTCGAACCCCCGACCTACGGATTAGAAGTCCGTTGCTCTATCCATCTGAGCTACAGGCGCATTTTGTTTTTCGACTTCTATCATACGAATTTCCGGATGTAAATATCAATATATGAAAAAAAAACCCGCTGTCACAGAATCCGCCCCGGACAAATCGCTTGTTCGATTTGATCCGCTCCAGAGATATCTTGCCGAAATCAGCGCCTATAAACTGCTGACCCGTGAACAGGAGAAAGCCCTGGCCCTTCGAATCTATGAAAATGACGATTCGGAGGCAGCCTATGAAATGGTCACATCCAATCTGAGGCTGGTGGTCAAAATTGCCCTTGAATTTCAAAGGGTCTGGATGCAGAACCTGTTGGATCTCATTCAGGAAGGCAATATCGGGCTGATTCAGGCCGCCCGAAAATTTGACCCCTATAAAAATGTCAAATTTTCCTATTATGCATCGTTCTGGATAAAAGCCTATATTCTCAAATTTATCATGGACAACTGGCGACTGGTCAAAATCGGGACCACTCAGGGGCAGCGAAAGCTGTTTTTCAAACTTAAAAAAGAAAAACAGAGCCTGATCGATCAGGGATTTGATCCCAAACCCAAACTGCTTTCCGAAAAGCTGGGTGTTACCGTCAAGGAAATTGTGGACATGGATCAACGGCTGGACAGTTGGGACATCTCCCTGGATGCGCCGCTGAAGGAAGACTCCGACACAGAAAGAATTGATTTCATCAGTACAGAAACCGAGTCTGCCGAAGACCAACTGGCCAGAAAAGAAATTGAGCACCTTCTGCATCAGAAAATTGAAGGCTTTAAAAAGATGCTGAGCCCACGCGAACTGGAAATTTTTGACGTTCGCGTTTTTTCAGACTCACCGGCCACACTTCAGGAAATTGGGGACCGCTACGGTATTTCAAGAGAACGGATCCGACAGGTTGAAAAAAATATTGTCAAAAAAATGAGAGAGTTTTTTAAAAATGAACTGCCGGATTTTGCCTCCTACCTTGAAGACAGCCTGGCTGAATAATTCTGAGGACCCCATATGAAATGTAATTGTAAACTGTTGATTCTGATCGGGCTTGCCTCGCTCTGGATAAACGGATGTACCCTGTTTAAAAAAGAACAACCGGTTGTTCCCGATGTGCCTTATGAAGCACCTGTCGCTCAGGCATCCCCGTCACCCAGCCACACCGACAACTCCTATTATCTGTACACAGAGGCCCAGATTCAGTGGACCCAGGGCAATCCGGACAAGGCCATCATTTTGATGGAGTCGGCTGTCCAGGAAGACCCGGATTCCGATTTTTTAAAACGGGATCTTGCAATGATGTATTTTCAGAATAACCGGCTGGACAGGTCCCTTGAAATTCTGAAAGAAATTTCAACCGGCAATCCCGATGATATTGAAGCCTGGATGATGATCGGAGACATTTATCAGAAACAGGAACAGCCGGAGATGGCCATTCCGGCATACGAGAAGGCATTGACCATTGATCCATCGCGGCAGATCATCTATCACGCCCTGGGTGAGATGTATATGGACAGCGACCGTTTGAGTGATGCCATGCGGGTTTATCGGCAACTGGCCGAAACGCATCCGGAGTCGTATGTCGCCCATTTTTATATGGGCAAAATTTATGTCCGGCAGGATGATTTTTCATCCGCAGAGGCTGAATTTTTAAAAACCATCGCACTTGAACCCGATCTGGAAGAGTCCTGGATTGAGCTGATCGCATTGTATCAAAAATCCGGACGTCTCGATGCGCTTCAGAAAACCAGTGAAAAATTTATTCAAATCAATCCGGACAACATTCGGGCCGCTCTTCTGCTGGGTGCTTCGTATCAAACCACCGGCCAGACAGACAAGGCGCATCAGTTATTTCGGGATTTGGGGCAGAAAAGTCTGACCAATCCGGATATTGTCAAGACCCTTGTCAAAATGTATCTGGAGCCTCAGCGCTTCACCGAGTTGATACCGGTTGTGGAGGCCATGCTTTCCGGAGCACCGGACAGTGCGTCGCTTCATTATATTCTGGCTATTTCCCATGAAGCCAATGAAAATAACGATCAGGCGATTGTTCATTATCTGAAGGTTGATTCCAAATCCCAGTTTTATGAAAATTCGATTATGCATGCCATGTTTCTGTTTCAGAATATGGGTAAAACAGAAGCGGCCATGGAAGCGATCACCACTGCTATCCGGAATGCGCCCAATGTGGCGGATTTCTATCTGTATCTGTCCGTGATTCACGAAGAAGCCGGTCGTTTTGAAAAAGCGATTGAATCGGTTCGCGCCGGGATTGCACTGGATGATCAGAATGATCAGTATTATTTCCGGCTGGGTGTGATTTTTGATAAATGGGGTAAAAAACAGGATGCGATTGACGCCATGAAAACCGCAATCCGCCTGAATCCCAAAAATCCAAATGCGCTCAATTATCTGGGATATACCTATGCCGACATGGGCCAAAATCTGGATGAGGCAGAAAAGCTGATTCTGGAGGCCCTGAGCCATAAACCGGATGACGGGTATATCACGGACAGCCTCGGATGGGTTTACTATCAAAAGGGGGACTATCCAAAGGCGCTCATTTATCTGGAAAAAGCGATCAACCTGGTTCCGGATGATGCCGCCATACTGGAGCATCTGGGAGATGTTCACCAGAAGCTCGGCAGCCGGGAAAAGGCAATTGAATTCTACAGACAGAGTCTGAAAAACAAGGGGGGGGCTCCGGAAGCCGTTCAACAGAAAATCAAAGACCTGGAGGGGCGTGGAAACTAAACAACGCATTTATCTGGTTTTTGCGATGATGGCTTTTCTGATCCTGCCGTCGTGCAGCGGTCTTCTTTCCATGCCTGCTGTGACATATCAGCCGGATTCACCGGAAATCACCCGGATTCTATCGGAGCTGCGGTCCCGGAATGTAACGATTGCCAGCATGAAAGGCATTGGCCGAATCAAAATCTGGAATTCGGACCAGACTCAGACCGCCCGGACTGCCTGGACCATAGCCAAACCCGACAAAATCCGGATTCTGATCATGGCGGTCTCCGGGTTTCCTGTGGCCAGTCTGGCTGCTGACGGTCAGTCGGTGTATCTGATGTCACACAGCGACAATCGGTTCTACCAAAAAGAGACACCGGATGCCAGTCTGGAGCAAATGCTCAATCTTCCGATTCAGTCCCGTGAACTGATTGAAATCGTATCCGGCGCCATTCCGGTTCGGGATCATATGGCGTCGTCGCTGAATGAAGATGGTACATCCGGTCAGGCCATTTTAACCCTGACCGGTCAATATGGCAGGCCCTGCGAGATACTTTATCTGGATTCCGGGCGCAGGAACGTGAACGGGATAACATTTTATGATGACGCCGGGGATCTTGAATACCGGGTCGTCTATTCAGAGACAAAAGAGATCGATGGATATTCTGTGCCATCCCGCATGATGCTGGACAATGATGAAAATGCCGGAATTCAGGTGGATATGGAAAAAATATGGATTAATTCGCCTGTTTCTCCGGACATGTTTGTTCTGTCGCCGCCATAAGGATATCAAAAATGGGCTGGGTAAAACATACAGCCATCGCATTGGAATCCCGCCTGAGAGATTGCCGGAATGTACTGACCCTGGGTGTAAAGGCCAATTTTTCTGAATACTCCCGCGAGGAACAGACATTGATACGGGAGTGTCCCAGGATTTATTATCCAACCCCGTTTTATGCCGAACTCTTTGATGTCATGGGAAAGCCGATGTTTCCCAGTTGCCAGACCTACCGCTTTGCCCAGGACAAAATCCGGCAGACAGCGCTGTTTTCCATAATCGGCATTCCCCACCCCCGCACCCGGGTATATTATGGCAAGCGCCAGCACAGGCGCATCACCGCTGATTTCATGTTTCCCTTTATCGCAAAAATTCCCAGGGGATCTGCGCGGGGCAGAGGGGTTTTTCTGATTCACAATCAAATGAATCTGGACCAGTATCTGGAACAATCCCGGGTGGCCTATATTCAGGAATATCTTCCGATTCAGAAGGATATCCGCGTCGTGGTCATCGGCAACCGGGTGGTTCATGCCTATTGGCGGATTGCACCGGCCGGCGATTTTCGAACCAATGTGGCTGTCGGGGGGCGGGTTTCTCTGGATGCGGTTCCCGAAGCAGCCCTGGAACTGGGGCTTCATGCCGCCGGAATGTGTCAGTGGAATGATGTCGGGATGGATATCTGTTGCTGCCATGACACATGGTATGTTCTGGAAGCCAACATGAAATACGGAAAAGAGGGATTCCGCCAGGCAGGGTTAAATTATACGGCGATGATGGAGGACATGATCGGCAATGGAGATATCTGATTTTTCCATACCATTGGGCATACGCAACATGCTGGACAATCGGGAGCGGAGCAGTCTGTCGCCATTCGCATCCTATAGCGACCGGGCCAGCCGCCGTCAGGCTGAAACGCAACTGGAAACCGATTACCGGCTCCCGTTTTCCATGGATGTGGACCGAATCCTGCATTCCCGTGCCTATACACGGTATATTGATAAAACCCAGGTCTTTTATCTCATTGAAAATGATCATATCACCCATCGGGTGCTTCATGTCCAACTGGTTTCAAAAATTGCCCGAACCATTGGCCGGTTCCTGTGCCTGAACGAGGATCTGATTGAAGCCATTGCCCTGGGACATGACATCGGGCATACACCGTTCGGGCATGAGGGCGAAATGTATCTCTCAGCGTTATGCCATAACAGCGGCATCGGATATTTTTTGCACAATATACAAAGTGTGCAATTTCTGGACCAGGTCGAACGGAATGGCACTGGCTGGAACCTGTGTCTGGAAACCCTGGATGGCATTCTCTGCCACGATGGTGAAATTCACAATCAGCTTCTGACGCCGTTTCCCGGCAAGACGTTTGTGACGCTGGATCAGGAGCGGGAAACCAAAAAGGCCCATCCGGAAACCGCGCTGCTGCCCATGACCCTGGAGGGGTGTGTCGTGCGGATGGCCGACACCATCAGCTATATCGGAAGGGATATCGAAGATGCCATCCGCCTGAATCTGATTGACCGGGATGATATCCCAAAGCCCTGTGTCCGGCTTCTGGGCGACACCAATGGCAGCATTGTTTTCCGTCTGGTAACCGATGTGATTCAAAACAGTGTCAATCAGCGGTTTGTTGCATTCAGTCCGGAAATCAGTCAGGCGGTTGAAACACTGAAAAAATTCAATCTGGAACGGATTTATCTGAACCCCAAAATCAAGGGCAATTCCGCCGTCATCCGTCAGATGTTTGACCATATGTTTGAAACCTGTCTGTCCGATATTCAATCCGGAAACCGCTCATCTCCCATATTTTCAAAATTTTTAAAGGAAAAACAACCGGTTTACACCAGCCGATTTCAACCGGCGGAGATTGTCCGGGATTATATCTCCGGCATGACCGACAGCTATTTCATGCGCCAATGCCCGGAATCGCTTCTGTCAAAACTTCAACCGCTCCGGTTTCCCTGATCGCGTCATATCTGGAAAAAATTGTGGAAACAGACCGAAAATACCGGCAGCACATACTGGATACCCATCTGGTCACATATCCGGTCAGGGTCAGGGAAACCGATGTTCTGGTCAGCACAATTACCCGGCTGGATGAGCTGACACGGGAACAGATACTCTTCTACCGGGGGCAGATCGAGTCCTATATTCAGCAGAATCCCGAATTCATGCATACGTTGGCGCCCTGGAATCTGACCGGGCCGGCGCCCGGCATCATCCGGGATATGTCAACCGCAGCCGGGCTGGCAGGCGTGGGCCCGATGGCGGCCGTTGCCGGCGCCATTGCCGCAGCCGTGGGAACCGATCTTCTGGGATATTCAGACGAGGTGATTATCGAAAACGGCGGCGATGTGTTTATCAAAACACAGAAACCCGTGATTGCCGCCATTTTTGCCGGCAAATCCCCGCTCAGCATGAAAATTGGTGTCCGGATCGATTCCGTATCCGGCCCGGTCGGCCTGTGTACCTCGTCGGGAACGGTTGGTCACAGCCTGAGTTTTGGCAAAGCCGATGCCGTGTGTGTGTTATCCGGGTCCTGCGCCCTGGCAGACGCGGCGGCCACCGCCATTGGAAACCATGTCAAAACACCCGGGGATATTCAGAATGCCATTGCATTTGGCCAATCGATTCCTGGCATATCCGGCATTCTGATTGTTGTGAAAATGCAGATGGGCATATGGGGCAAGCTGGAACTGATTCCCATAACCGGAAAAAAGTATTGAGTTTTTGATATCCTCAGCGTAAATTGGCGGGAAAGTTGAAGACTGATGGCTGAAAACGGATGACTGAAGGCTGATCAAATCCCAATACTGAATTTACGGTTAATGATGGAGACATCGACTGTGCAAACCCTGTGGGCGCCGTGGCGGATCGATTATATAAAAGGATTGAAGGAACCTGGCTGTGTGTTCTGCAATGCGATGACCATTCATGAAGAACTGACACTTTACAAAGGCAGTCACATCATGGTGGTCATGAACAAATATCCCTACATCAACGGACATCTGCTGGTAGCCCCCATTCGGCATATCGCAAGTCTTGATCAACTGGACAAAAACGGGATGGGTTGCCTGCTTTCAATGGTCGAACGTTCAATTGATATACTCAGGCAGGCAATGAAACCGGATGGTTTCAATGTGGGCCTCAACCTGGGAAAAGTGGCCGGAGCAGGCGTCGAGGAGCACCTTCATTTTCATATTGTTCCCCGGTGGTTTGGCGATACCAACGCCCTGACGGTTTTTGCGGATGTCCGGGTTATTCCGGAACACTTACAGGCGACATTTGACAATCTGAAGCCCTTTTTCGACCGGTTGGAGAAAACGGACTGATATGTCACATTTCACCAACCGATCCTGATCGGGCAAATCGCTCCCGGAATGGAAAAGTCATGATTCACCCCGGCCCTCTCCCAGAAGCGGGGATACAGGAAATCGTAATTTATGACTGGCTAACGTATATTTTGCGCTTTCACAAAGCATTTTTACACGGACCATTCAACCCGATGGAGATAATATGAAAAAGTTAAAACTGATTGCTTTGGTACTTGCAATTGGACTCATTGCGATGGTGTTTTATCAGAACCGGTCTTTTCTGATGATACAATCCAATTTCCATATTGATCTGTATTTTTCCCATCTTGAGTATTTTGGTATATCCAATGCCATGCTCCTGGCAGGCTTTTTCCTGATCGGGCTTCTCATCTCATATTTTCTCAGCCTGTCGAACCGTTTCAAATCCAACAAGACCATCAAGAATTTGAATGCAGCCATCGCCAGTCAGCAGGAAACGATCAATTCCCTGAAATCAGAGATTGAATCACTTCAAAGCCGGACAACACCGGTGATTGAAACCGTATCTGATGAATCACTGTCCCTGAAAGAAGAATGATCCTTTCCTTTGGATCGTTTTTCCGTGCATCTGTCCTCAGTTAAACCGAGTGTTTTTCACCATTCCGGTCTTATGCAGCCAATTCCAGCAACCCCCATGATGAAGCAGTATCTGGAAATCAAGAAAGATTATCCGGATGCCATTCTTTTTTATCGTATGGGGGATTTTTATGAGATGTTTTTTCAGGATGCCGAAACAGCCGCGCCAGTTCTGGAAATTGCATTGACATCCCGAAACCGGAATGATGATTTTCCGGTTCCCATGTGCGGTGTCCCCTGCAGGGCAGGCCAGACCTATATCGCCAGGCTGATCGATCGTGGTTTTAAAGTGGCCGTCTGTGAACAGACCGAAGATGCGGCCCAATCCAAAGGTCTGGTGAAACGGGAAGTCGTTCGGGTCATCACACCGGGAATGATCCTGGAAAATGAACTTCTGGAAGAAAGTTCCCACAATTTCATTCTGGCAGTCAATGTGGAGGGGCCTGTCATTGGACTGTCCTGCCTGGATATTTCCACTGCCGATTTTCGTGTCATGGAAATCCGGGACATGTCTGCCACAATCGGAGAGGCAGACCGGATATCCCCGCGGGAAATTCTGATTCCGGAGCCCCTGGCACAGGACACGGCATGGCAGCCGTTTCTGACCCATTTTTCCGGAACATCCATTACCCGCATGAAACCCGAGACATTTGATTCCGCCGCGGGCCGCGACCGCCTGATACGGCATTTCAACACCCTGTCACTGGAAGGCTTTGGCTGTCATCAGTTTCGGGCGGGAATCGGGGCTGCCGGCGCACTTCTGGGCCATGTTGAGGACACCCAGAAACAGCCCCTGACGCACATTCGAAAAATTGAGCCCTACGCCCTGTCCGATTTTTTGATCATCGATGACACCTCGCGCCGCAATCTGGAGCTGATCCAGAATCTCCAGAACGGCGAACGGCATGGAAGCCTGTTGAGTGTTCTGGATCAGACCGTCAGCGCAATGGGCGCCAGACTTTTCAAACAGTGGATTCAGTATCCCCTGCGAAACAGGGACGCGATTGGCGCCCGTCAGACAGCCGTTGCCGAAGCGCTGTCGCAGATTCAGACAGTACGGGAAATTCGGGGGCTGTTAAAACAGGTCGTCGATCTGGAACGGATCGGCACCCGGATTGTCATGGCGCGATGTACGCCCCGGGATGTGCTGGCGCTGGGCGCAACACTCAAAATTCTGCCCCGGATCATGCAGTCCATGAGCCCCTTTCAGTCCGAACTGCTTCGCTCGGACCTGGTTGACAATCTTGAGGACATGATCGCGCTGGCCGATCTGATCGAACGGTCCATCCGGGAGGATGCGCCCCTTGCCCTTCATGAGGGAGGGCTGATCAAAACCGGCTTCAATTCCGAACTCGATGAGCTGATTCTGATCAGCTCTGACGGAAAAAGCTGGCTGGCGCGCCTGGAAATGGCAGAAAAAAAGGCGACCGGCATCAACTCCCTCAAGGTTCGGTACAACCGGGTTTTTGGATATTATATCGAAGTTCCCAGAAGCCAGTCGTCCGGCATTCCGGATCATTACATCCGAAAGCAGACCCTGGTCAATGCCGAACGCTATATTACCGAGGATCTCAAGCAGTTCGAGATGAAAATCATGGGCGCGGAAGAGCGCCGTTCAGAGCTTGAGTACCGGATTTTTCAGGATCTCTGTAAAGACATCCAGCAGCACCATGCCCGGATTCAGATCATTGCGGCATTTATCGCCAGTCTGGATTGCCTGTTGAACCTGGCTGTCATTGCGGATCAGAATGCCTACATCCAGCCGCTTATCAATGAAACCGGCATCATTCAGGTCGATGACGGCAGGCATCCGGTCATCGAAAAACTGATTCAGGCAGAACGGTTTACGCCCAATTCCATTTTCATGGATAACACCGATAATCAGGTCATGGTCATCACCGGCCCGAACATGGCCGGAAAATCCACCATACTTCGACAGACCGCGCTTCATGTGCTCATGGCTCAAATGGGATCATTCATCCCGGCCAGAAATGCCAGCATCTGCATCACCGACCGCATTTTCACCCGGGTGGGCGCGCTCGATAACCTGGCAAGCGGTCAAAGCACATTTCTGGTGGAAATGCAGGAAACCGCCAACATTCTGCATAATGCCACCCCGCACAGCCTGGTGATCATGGATGAAATCGGCCGTGGAACCAGCACCTATGACGGATTCAGTATTGCATGGGCCGTGGTTTGTTTTCTTCATGATCTGAAAGGGCATGGGGTCAAAACACTGTTTGCCACCCATTATCACGAGTTGACCGAGGTGGAAAAGCTGAAACCCCGGGTAAAAAATTTCAATATTGCCGTCCGGGAAAAAAATGATGAAATCATTTTTCTGCGCAAGCTGTTAAAAGGCGGAACCAATCGGTCTTATGGAATACAGGTTGCACGGCTTGCCGGAATTCCGGATACGGTGATCCGGCATGCCCGGGATATTCTTGACGATATTGAAAGCGGCAGACGGCGGTTTACCGGCATTTCAAAGGCAGGCATCTCGACCTGTCGTTCTGCTCACGAGCAGCTTCGCCTGTTCAAGCCACCCGAAAATCCTGCAATTGAACGGTTGAGAACCCTTGATATCATCAATATGACGCCACTGGCGGCATTGAATTGCCTGAATGAACTTTTTATGATAGTAAACACGCATGACCAGACAAAAGGCTCACGGATATAAAAAATGGTCAAAGACCACCCGGATTCAATGCTGAACCGAATATTTATCATATTTCTGATCGTTTGCCTGGCAACGGGTGCGTTAACGGCAAATTCCGCCCATGCTGCTTCTGAAAAAGACCAGTATCAGCAGGCGGATGCCTGCTACACCCGCCTGCTGAACAGCCCGGAGAAACAGAAACTGCGCCATAACTGGCTGGCCTGTATTCAGAAATTTCAAAAAGTTCATCAGATGAATCCCTCCGGGCCGTGGGCGGCGGCGGGTCTTTACATGGCCGGATTTCTTTATGAAGAAATGTACCGCATTTCTTTGGCGCCGGCTGACCGGAAAGAGGCGCTGGATTCATACCAGCGGATCGTCAACCGGTTTGCAAAAAGCAATTATCGAAAAAAAGCGCTGGCGGGTATCTCCCGCCTGGAATCACCCAAACCGGAAACGACACCCCCTTCACCCCCCAAGCCGGAACCGGTGTCCGAACCCGCTCCCCCCATCCCTTCCAGTGACATGCCGGTTGGCCCGGCCAGCCTTCCACTGGGAACCGGAGAGACCAGATCGTCCATATACAGCAACATCACCGATCTCAGGGTCTGGTCCAATCCGCATTACACCCGGATTGTCATCGATGCGGATAACGAAACCGCTTTCAGACATCACCTGCTCAAACAGGACCCCGATCTCGACAAACCCCAACGGTTGTATATCGATATTGAACAGGCAAAATTGGGAAAACACATTCAGAATTTCATTTCGGTCAATGACAATCTGATTCAGGATGCACGGGCCGGCCAGTATACCCTGGACTCGGTTCGGATCGTCGCGGACATCAAATCCTTCAAAACCTATAAAATTTTTTCCCTGAATAATCCGTTCCGGATCATCATGGATGTCTGGGGAAAGGAACCGGATCAACCGGAAAAGCCGGTAACGGAATTCAAACCCGATAAAAAATCACCCAAATTGAAACCGAATGATCTGGCCAGGCAGCTTTCGCTGGGTGTCAGACGCATTATTCTTGATCCCGGTCATGGTGGAAAGGACACGGGTGCGCCCGGCATCATGCCTGGCGTCTATGAAAAAGATATTACGTTGGCCATAGCGCTCAGGCTTCAGAAAAAAATACAGCAGACCCTTGATTGTGAGGTTATTCTGACACGAACCAAAGATGTCTATCTGTCGCTTGAGGAAAGAACGGCCATTGCCAATACCAAAAACGGGGATTTGTTTATTTCCATTCACACCAATGCGGCTCACAATTCAACAGCCTATGGCATCGAGACATTTTTTCTGAATCTGGCAACGGACGAAGACGCCATCATGGTGGCAGCCCGTGAAAATGCGACTTCAACCAAAAATATCAGTGACTTGCAGAGTATTCTGACGGATCTGATGCAAAACGCCAAGATCAACGAATCCAGTCGTTTGGCGGCCAGGGTTCAGAAGAGTCTCGTTGCCAACCTGAACGGCCGCTATAACAATATTCGGGACAAAGGGGTCAAAAAAGCGCCCTTTTACGTTCTGCTGGGTGCTCAGATGCCATCGGTTCTGGTCGAGACATCCTTTATCAGCAACCAGCGGGAATGCAGCCGGCTGGTATCACCCGAGTATCAGGACCATCTGGCGGAATCCATTACCAAAGGCGTTCGGGATTACATTCGGGATACCAATCCGGCAGCCTTTATGGAAAGACATCAAAAGACAGCGGGCAAGCTCTAAACTGCGGTGATGTTGAAATGCGGATATGGTCAGAAGACAGAAGTCAGTAGTCAGAATTCAGAATAAAAAGGTATATGTCATTTTCATATTTGGGGGTAAAGCTCCTAAAATAATTCATGATCGTTTATCGGAGGCACATTATGGAATTTGAAAATCTGTTGTTTTCGGTTGAGGCGGGTCTTGCAACCATCACATTCAACCGACCCAAAGCATTGAACGCCCTGAATGGCGCGTTGTTGAATGAATTATCCCGGGCATTGGACGCGGTTTCCACCGATGAAAATATCCGGGTTCTGATTCTGACCGGTTCCGGCGAAAAGGCGTTTGTGGCTGGCGCCGACATTAACGAGCTGGCCCAATGTAATACCCTTCAGGGCAAATGGTTTGCCACAAAAGGTCAAAATGCCATTCACAAGCTTCAGTCCCTGGATATTCCGGTCATTGCCGCGGTTAATGGCTATGCATTGGGAGGAGGAAGCGAAATCGCACTGGCCTGCGACTTTATTTATGCCTCGGAAAATGCCATGTTTGGTCTGCCGGAAATCACCTTGGGACTGATCCCGGGTTTTGGCGGAACGCAAAGATTGTCCCGACTGGTGGGAATCAATATGGCCAAGGAAATGATTTTTACCGGAAAAATGATTTCTGCCCAGGAAGCCCGGGAAATTGGCATGGTCAACCGGGTAATCCCAGCGGCCGATTTGATGGCTGATGTCAAAAAAACAGCCGGCGCAATCGCTGCAAAAGGAAAGGTGGCATTGCGGGCAGCCAAACAGGTCATCAATGCGGGCGTTCAGGTGGATCTGGCGATTGGATGCAAAATGGAAGTGGATGCCTTTGCCCTGTGTATGGCCAGTGAAGATGCCAGGGAAGGCACAACCGCCTTTCTGGAAAAACGCAAGGCCGTGTTCAAGGGCCCACT
>JBFXFK010000039.1:15589-33630 GCA_050179135.1 Desulfatirhabdiaceae bacterium
GATACCAAGGAGAAAATTTTTAAATGATTTATGATATGGAATTTGAAACCCTGCCGCGGGAAGCCCTGACTGCCATTCAGCTTCGAAGACTCCGCGCGACGCTGGAACGGGTGTACGCCACGGTGCCATTTTATAAAAATCAGATGAACCGGGCCGGCATCACCCCCAATGATATTCAGAGCCTTTCGGATTTGGCGCATATTCCCTTTACCACCAAAAAAGATCTTCGGGACAATTATCCCTTTGGCATGTTTGCCGTGCCGATGGAAAATGTGGTGCGCATCCATGCCTCATCCGGTACGACCGGAAAACCGACTGTCGTGGGCTATACGGCCAGAGACATTCAGATGTGGTCATCTCTCATGGCCCGGTCCCTCAGCGCCGGCGGTGCAACCCGGAATGACATCATCCACAATGCCTATGGTTACGGTCTGTTCACCGGCGGATTGGGGGTTCATTATGGTGCGGAAAAACTGGGCGCATCCGTGATACCGGTTTCCGGGGGCAATACGCGGCGGCAGATCACCATCATGAAAGATTTTGGACCGACCATCATGACATCAACGCCATCCTATGCCCTGCATCTGGCGGAAGTCGCCCAGGAAATGGGGGTTTCGTTCCGGGATCTCAAATTCAGGTATGGAATTTTTGGCGCTGAACCCTGGTCTGAACAGATGCGTCATGAAATTCAGGACCGTCTCAATCTCAAGGCCGTGGATATTTATGGGCTGAGCGAGGTCATGGGACCCGGTGTTGCCGTTGAGTGCCACCAGGCTCAGAATGGTCTGCATATTTTCGAGGACAATTTCATTGCCGAGATCATCGATCCCGTAACGGAAAAACCACTTCCCTATGGTGAAAGCGGAGAGCTCGTCTTTACCTCCATTACCAAGGAAGCGTTTCCGGTCATCCGGTACCGGACCCGGGACATCACAACACTGACTGCCGAGCCATGCATTTGCGGAAGGACACTGGTCCGCATGAAAAAGGTCAGCGGCCGCACCGATGACATGCTGATTATTCGGGGGGTGAATGTGTTTCCCTCACAGATTGAAAGCGTTCTGATGGAGATCAAGGGTCTGTCTGCGCATTATCAACTGGTTGTGGACCGGGTTGACAATCTGGATACCCTGACGGTTCAGGTTGAAGTCGGTGAAGGCATTTTTTCGGATGAAGTCCGGGTCCTTCAGGGTCTTGAAAAAAACATCGCCTATCGCATCAAGGAAGAACTGGGGGTTTCTGCCCGGGTCAAGCTGGTTGAACCCAAAGTCATTGCCCGAAGTCAGGGAAAAGCGGTTCGGGTGATCGATCACCGCAAGATATAGTATTTCAGAAAAACAATTTCTTGGAGATTCAGAATCAATAATTTATATCACCCTGCATTTATATTGAAATTGACATTCAGCAAAATCTGAAATTTCAAATCTGAAATACGATTATGAAGGAGGAAGGGATGAAGGTGAAACAAATTTCTGTTTTCCTGGAAAACAAGGCGGGTCGGTTATCCGAGGTCACTGCCATTCTGTCAGAGGCCGGCATTAATATTCGCGCCCTGTCCCTGGCAGACACATCCGATTTTGGTGTGTTGCGCCTGATTGTCAACAACAGTGACAAGGCCCTGGATGCACTGAAAAACAATGGTTTTTCTGTCGGTGTCACGGATGTTGTGGCCGTGGAAGTCACGGACAGGCCCGGCGGGCTGCACCATATCCTTGAAATGCTGCAACAGGCTCAAATCAACGTGGAATATATGTATGCATTTGTGCATCAAAGCGGTAAAAATGCGGTCATGATTTTCCGGTTTGACCGGATCAATGAGGCGATCGAAATTCTTCAAAAAGACGGTATCGCCATTGTTGATGGCGAGAAACTGTATGATTTGTAAGGACAGGCCCTGAATTTGTTTCCCTCCCCCCAGCGGGTGAGGGTCGGGGTGGGGGTTGTTATGGACATGGCCGAAACGATGATCATGGCCAAACCATGCTGCCCGTCAGCGCCAGCAAGCAGTCTCCGGCATTCCTCTTCTGAGATTTCCCCAAAGCTCTGTCCCTCCGCCCCTTTGTCCCTTTCCCTTCTGCCCTTACCGAATCCACACCACTGCCTCCTGCATCTGACCATTCAGCACGGTTTTCAGCGCATTCAGAATATCGTCATTCAACCGGGTTTTCCACGCATCATCCCCCATCATCTGCAAGGCGATTCTGTCCCGGGACTGGTCGTGCTGCCGATCCAGCAGGGATTTCATCCGGTCATCAGAAAGCACCCATTTTCGGGTGAATACCGGCAGATTTCTTTTTTTTATGACGTCCTTGGCGCCTTCCACCCCATACGCAGCCAGCAGGGCTCCGGCAATGGCGGCAATGACCTGTCCGGCCAGCGGAAGATGAAATATGGCAAGTCCTGCACCACCCGATGCCATTCCGGTAATAATACCGGCGATCATGCCGGTAATAACGGTCACCTCATCATTTTTCAGAATCGCATCGATATCAAACGGTGGGTGATCGATGGCCCGGATATCGGCGCCGATCTGACGGTTTCTGAGGTTCAGGGCGCTGCGGGGGATATCGAATTGTTTGCAGATGGGATCTGTCAGTTCTGATAATTCGGGAAGCAGCAGGTTGTTCAACCAGTTATCCAGATCATGTCTGGCCTGATCACCCTGATCCGGTGACAGAAACTGTTTTTTGCGCTGTTCGATATCGGACTGGATGTCATCAAGTGTATGCAGCTCGCCATTGCGCCATGCTACAAGTGACGGCCCGACCGCGCGTGAAATAAGTTCATCTGCCAGAGACGTCGACAGGTTTTCGATCAGCCCGGGCAGCATGTGATGGACCAGACGGTTCAATTTTTCAGATGTGACAAGGTCTTCGACCGATTTTTTAAAATGGACCGAACGCATATCGATGCGGCCGATTCTGGCCAGGCCTTTGGCAATGGTAAATTCAGGCTCCAACCCCCGCACCACGGCTTCGGCGCCATCAAATACATCCCGGGACAGATTCAACGCCCAGTCCATACGGGATGCGCCACCGGTCAGAATGACCAGATCCGGACTCGTCTTTTCCAGCCGGATACGGGTCTGATTCAGGCAGTTGTGAAAAGCCGTTTTCCAGGATTTTCCATTCAGTTCTTTAATGGGAACATCCAGTATCCGGTCCATTTCGGCCTGATAAATGATGGGATCAAATTCGATGACCGGCTGAATGGTCCGAAATTTCAGGCTGCAATCGACCCGTTGCTCCTCTGATGGATACAGTTCCGGAATGGCAAAATATTTTTCCTTGCCTTCCCGGCAGGCAATGCGGCACTGACGTTCAAAATGCGGAAAGCGTGTGAAAATATCCGTCAATCTGGCCGCATGGTCGGGATTTTCCACAGACATCCGGTTGATGGTTCTGTCAAAGATGATCCCGTCAATGAGGCCTGCCCCCAGGTTGGCGCCAAAATCTGCAAGCCCCCGGTCTTCGAGATGAAAGACTGCGGTAAAATCAGTGGTGGAAGACCCCATATCGATGATCAGCACATTTCTTTTCAACCGGTCCATACTGATCTGGCTGGCTCTCGATTCTTTCATTTGAAGAAAGGCGGCCCTGGATTCTTTTTCAACCCGGACAGGGTGAAGCCCCGCCTGTTTCAAAATATCCGAATAGTTGTCGCATTCGGCAGCCGTCCATCCGGATGGCGCTCCCACAACAAACATTCGGTGTTCTTTATCGGGAATCTGACCGCTTTCTTCCAGGATAAACAGATATTTTTTGATAAAGCGATTGATGATGGCCTGATGATCCGGGGAATTCAGCCTGCCGCGGAGGGGTTTGAAGCCGATATAAAGCTCGCTGATTCCGGTTGTTTTGAGTGCCTGATCACCAACCAGATCACCCAAACCCGGTTTGAATCCCAATGCCGTGATCTGGCTTTTTTTGGACATGATCTCGATCATTTCCGGTTCGGCATCGCCGTCACCCGAAGCGATTCTGGCCAGGGCGGTTTCTCCATGCCCCAGATCAAATCCGATGATATCCAGATGATCGGCCCGATTCCGTTCAAATGTCATGAGTCACCTGTCATTTTATGCATGTCAGGTGATTCTGCAACATGAAGGTCAGCAGGTCCGGCGGCCTTGCCCCGCAACAGAACCCGGTTATCCTTGATGAACGCCGGCCGGATTGTGACGGTTTGCCTGATGGATGAATCGGCGCCGGGTTCCAGATCAAAATAGCGTTGACCGGTTGCATCACCGGAATCAAATTCTTTGACCGTAATGCCGTTTTCCCGCAAAATGGCGCGAATGGCCGATATTTTTTTCAGTGCCCAGTCCCCGTCATGAAAATACATGGCCTCATGGAGATCCTGAAACAGGGTGAGGATTTGGGAATCATTTTCGATTCCGGCTCCCGATTTTGCAGAAACATCCATTGCCAACAGCTTGTCCGCAAAGGACAGTGCATCGGCAATATGGTTCAGAAATTTCTGTGATTCGGATATATTCAGCGGGATTTCTACCGGAGGCGGCTGGCTGACGGTTTGAACACCTGAATTGCGATTGGAATGGAAACGGGTTTTCCAGAGCGCCACCATTGCATAACCGTCAATTCCAAACAGAATCAGAACAAGAAGAAGCGGTGTTTCTGAAATTGGACCGGTGGTTATCAACAGCAACAACAGTAAGATGAGAATCGCCAGATGAATCCGGAGGGCTGACCATATCTGTTTCCTGAAAACGGAATCCGGACCGGAATGCGCTTCCGATGCCGTATAATGAACGTGTTTATCAACTGTCAACAGGGTTCTGATGCCATACCGGATTGTTTCCAGCAGATATCCCAGATGCCGGTATTGATGCATTGAATAGCATTCGGCCATGTCCCGATGCAGTTGATCGAAATATGACTCAATGATATTGACAGCTTCTGCAGGTGATGGCGTCGCCTCGATCTGATTTTTGAGGGAAGCTTTTTCACGATCGAAATGACTGAGAAGATGCGTCATTGCAGTGAACCTTCCAATCGCAGCAGGGGTGCTGACAGGAATGATGATACCTATGTAGGATGCACGATAGGAAAGGATTGTGAAGACTGGCGGAACCCGAAACGGGTCAGGGTTCCGAGGGTTCCGCCAGATGAATCAGTGTTTAAAACTGGAATCGGAGTCCACCACCAATACGGCCGTAGTCTTCAATTTCATCAAATTCATCAAATGCCGATCGGCCTTCAACAAACAGGGAAACATTTTTCTGGTCCGGTTCGCCATACAGCCGGACTCCTGCATTTAAAATGAAATCGACACGGTCATTCCTGCTGGAATACCAGTAGCCGACACCCATTCCGAAAAACATGCGTTTGTAATGCAGATTCCCGGTGATATCCGCCATTACCGAATTGCTGTCATCATAACCATGTATGACCGGTGCAAATCCAACCATGCCCAAAAGGGAGAAATAATCACAGAAACGATAGTCATAGCCGACCCGAAGCGGCAAAAATGTTGCCGGATCATCCTGATACAGAACCCCGATATCGGCTACAAAATGCCCGCGGGATACAACCGTAACCATTTTGTCTTCACACCCCGGCGCAGATGATGTGGTCCCCTTGTCATCGGTAACGCTGACCCGGATTTTATAGTCTCCGGCTTTTGGCATGGCCATTTGATGTGTGAAGGGGGGCTTGTCGAGCTTCTTTTCGGAAACCACCTCGTTTTTATCATTCAGTACCTGGATGGATACGGCAGTGATTGCGCCATCCGGATCATTCGACCGGGATGCATCGATGGTCAGTTCTTTTCCCGCCATCAGTTTGACAGGGGAGACATCGACATGACAGAGGGGGGATTTGTTGGGTGCAGGCGCAGGCGCCGGTTTGGGGGGTTCCGGAGCCTTGACGACCGGCGCCGGGGGCAATGCTGTCATTTCATCCAGTGCCACGTTTCCGCATTGGGCCGGAATGACAAATGTATAGCGTTTGCCGGATTGTTCCAGATTCACCCGGAATGCCTTGAACGGTTTTTTCCCGGCCCATACCACATCCTTCAGGAGTTTGACTTTTTTCCCGCTTTTAAACATCATCCAGTGAAGTTTTTCGCCCGGTTTGATCTGGATTTCCTCAACTCCAGGCTTTCCGGCCTGGCTGACAAATCCGTCAAACAAATCCGCAGCTCCGGCCATTTCAAACCCTTTTTTCAGGTCCGGCAACGTGCTTTTGACCATCTGGCGGAAATCATCCACAGATTTGAGCTCTGGCTTGTAAAAAGGCCTGACACCCAGTTGCTTGAGTTGGATTTCGGCGTTAACCACACCTGAAAAACCCAGCATGCAAACAACGGCACACAACAACAATCCGATTTTGAATTTCATCTTTTCTCCTCCTGGATCGAAAAAATTTTGTTATCCCGATTCATGAATGCAATATTCATACACCGGTTGACATATCGCCATGCAGGCGACATTTGAGCCATTGTAAATTGAAGACTGCAGCCAATGGGCGCATAACATGCATTGAAAATTTATCGCCCTGTAATCATGGAATTTGTTAACCCTATTATCATAAACTGCAGCAAATGAAAAGGGGTTAAAGGATTGATCCGGAGCCTGACCGGGAGTCTGGCTTTATTCTTGACAGGGGTATATGGATTAAATAAACATTAACTCGAAACGGGTATTTTAAATTTACCGTGAAAATACATTCAGTAAGGAAAAAACACCCCATCATGAAAAACTGGATCAAAATCAGCCTGACCGCAGCAATCCTGGCTGCACTTATCGGCATTGGCGTTTACCTGTATGGCCATAATGCGGATGAATCGCCAAGTTCTTACCGCATGGATGTCATCAAACGGGGTGATCTGCTGGTGTCCATCAGTGCAACAGGCACGGTTGAACCTGAGGAAGTCATCGATATCGGCGCCCAGATCGCCGGCAAGGTGGTCAGTTTTGGCGCGGACAAAAACGGGAGAAGCATTGATTACGGGTCTGTGGTGGCTGAAGGTACAATCCTGGCACAGATCGATGATTCTCTTTATCAGGCGGATGCCGCGCTGGCTGACGCACAGGTCAGGCAGGCGGGTGCTGCGATTCAGCGGGCCAAAGCCGATCTCGAGCAGTTGAAGGCCAAACGGTTTCAGGCCGAACGGGACTGGATGCGGGTCCAGAACCTGGGTTCTTCAAATGCCCTGTCCAAAACCGATTTCGATGCGTATCGGGCGGCATACGAGATTGCAAACGCCAATGTGCTGGTTGGAGACGCTGCGGTATTGCAGGCAGTGGCCAGTCAGGCTCAGGCCCTGGCAGGGCTCCAGCGCGCCCGGCAGAATTTGAGTTATTGCACGATTCGATCACCGGTCAAGGGTGTGATCATTGACCGCCGGGTCAATATCGGGCAGACCGTGGTGGCAAGCCTGAACGCACCCAGCCTGTTTCTGCTGGCCAAAGATTTGACACGGATGCAGGTCTGGGTGGCCGTGAATGAAGCCGATGTCGGCAAAATTTATGATGGGCAGCCGGTCAGTTTTACGGTGGATGCCTATCCGGATGATGTGTTTACCGGCGAGGTGGGCAAGCTGCGCCTGAATGCCGCCATGACCCAGAATGTTGTATCCTATACCGTGGAAGTGCTGACAGACAATTCCAGTGGGCGACTCCTGCCGTATCTGACAGCCAATGTGCAGTTTGAATTGAAGCGGATTAACGATGTTTTTCTGGCGCCGAATGCGGCGCTGCGCTTCAAGCCGAATCCGGAACAGATCGATCCGGAATACAGGAAACCATCGTCAGAGCCCGAAAAAACACCCAAAGACAATCCGGCTGCGCCCACGCCTGCTTCTGTCCGGGAATCACACCGACCGGAAACACGAAAATCCGGTATTGTCTGGATCCGCAGCGGTAAATATGCAAAACCGGTTCCGGTGCAGATCGGGGAAAATGACGGCATGATGTCTGAAGTTCACGGCGAAGGCCTTTCGGACGGGATGGCGGTCATTATCGGCCAACCGGTTTCAGAACCATCCGGGTCTTCCGAATCATCCAATCCGTTTGTGCCCCAGTTCAGGCGAAACCAGGGAGGCAAGAAGTGAAACCGGGGTCCTGCCTGATCGAGCTGAAGGACATTCATAAAACCTATTTCATGGGCGACATGACGGTTCCGGTATTGAAAGGCATATCTCTGACCATCGATGCGGGGGAGATGGTGGCATTGATGGGGTCATCGGGTTCCGGAAAAAGCACCCTGATGAATATTCTGGGATGTCTGGATCGGCCGACATCCGGTCTGTACTGGCTGAATGGCCAGGAAATTGCCAGTCTGTCACCGGATGGGCGCGCCCAACTGCGAAATCGGAGTATCGGATTTGTTTTTCAAAATTTCAATCTGCTTCCCCGCACCAGCGCACTGGACAATGTGCTGATGCCGTTGTCCTATTCTTCAAAACGGGTGACTGACCGGCAGGCCAGAAAAGCCGCCGCAGACATGCTGGGCCGGGTGGGTCTTGAGGGGCGGATGGATCATGAGCCATCCCGGTTGTCCGGCGGGCAGCAACAGCGGGTGGCCATTGCACGGGCATTGATCAATCGTCCGCCAATCCTTCTGGCGGACGAACCAACCGGAAATCTGGATTCCCGAACCAGTGAGGATGTTTTAAAAATGTTTCGTCAGTTGAACCGGGATGAGGGCATTACCATCATTCTGGTGACTCATGATCCGGCAGTGGCGGCGCATGCCGGTCGATCCATCCATCTCTGTGATGGACAGATTGTGGATGGCGGATGTGAATCGGGTATCATGCCGCCCGGCCAGATCGAAAACATCCCGGTTTCAGAATTTCGGGCGGAGGAAGACGTATGAACGCATTTCGAATCCTGAAAACGGCGCTTCAGGCCCTGAAACGAAATCCGATGCGGGCCATGCTGACAACCCTGGGGATTGTCATTGGTATTGGAGCGGTCATCGCCATGATGGAAATCGGGCAGGGATCATCTGTTG
Organism: Desulfatirhabdiaceae bacterium; assembly: GCA_050179135.1. Classification (GTDB taxonomy): domain Bacteria; phylum Desulfobacterota; class Desulfobacteria; order Desulfobacterales; family Desulfatirhabdiaceae; genus UBA4064. The sequence goes on from JBFXFK010000039.1 coordinate 24,568, forward strand.
CAATTCAAAAATCCATTGCCAGCATGGGAGCCAATACCGTTCTGATTTTGCCGGGTACGGCAGCCAGTGGTGGTGTCAGTTTTGGTTCGGGAAGTGTGATGACCCTGACACCGGGAGACTATGAGGCGATTCTAAGAGAATGTCCGGCTGTCCGCAGTGCGGCGCCGGTTGTCCGGGCCCGGACTCAGGTCGTTTACGGCAATAGGAACTGGGTCCCGTCCTATATTGCCGGAACAACGCCCTCATTTCTGGATGTCCGATCCTGGTCCGTTGCCGAAGGTGATGTGTTTACGGACCGGGATGTTCTGAATGCCAACAAGGTATGTCTGCTGGGTCAGACGACTGCGCGGGAACTGTTTATGGATGAAATGCCGATTGGCAGGGAAATCCGGGTCAAAAATGTGTCGTTTCGGGTGGTGGGTGTTCTGGCTGCCAAAGGGGCCAACATGATGGGATCTGATCAGGATGATCTGTTGATCGCACCCTGGACAACGATCAAATACCGGGTTGCCGGAAGTCCGATGGCCAACACCAATCAAAGTGTTTCGGAGCAGACATCCAGTGTCAATTCACTCAACCAGATTTATCCCGGCGCCACCAATCTGTATCCGGAACAGTCCGCGTCCCAGGCAGCCAATCATCCCTCACCGGTACGGTTTACCCATATCGACCAGATTCTGGTCTCGGCGTATTCGGCTGCCGAAATTTCAGATGCAATCGATCAAATGACGGAAATACTTCGGGAACGGCATCGAATCCGAAATAACGAGCCGGATGATTTTATCATCCGGAACATGACCGAAATGACCCGAACCCTGACATCCACCGCCCGGGTGATGACCAATCTGCTGCTGTGTGTCGCCATGATTTCGCTGGTTGTCGGCGGGGTTGGCATCATGAATATCATGCTGGTGTCGGTGACAGAAAGAACCCGTGAAATTGGATTGCGAATGGCTGTGGGCGCCAGAGGCCGGGATATTCTGCGCCAGTTTCTGGTGGAGGCGGTTGTGCTGTGTCTGGTTGGCGGTGGACTGGGGATTGCACTGGGTCGCGGCGGTTCATATCTGGTTCAGTTGATTTTGAAGTGGCCGATCGAAAATTCGCCTGGCGCCATTGCCGCCGCCGTTGTGGTATCGGCTACCGTGGGAATGATTTTTGGTTACTATCCGGCATGGCGGGCATCCCGGCTGGATCCGATTGAAGCGCTCCGGTATGAATGAGTCGGAACGATGTCCCCTCCCCCTTCCCGCACCCGGATCACACCGCCCCATTTCGGTAATCCGCCAAATGCCAACGCAATCAGGAAGTTCATCAGTCCTTTTTCAATCTGTCTTGACAAATCCGTCTTTCAGTAATTTCTGAACAAATGACAATCGCTCACACGACTCCTGATCACCCAAACGGCATGCGGTTTCAAAATCTTGCCGGGATTTTTGTACATGTGATTTATTAACCACTTTCAACTTGTTTGATCGAATCAGATTGGTTTCAACTGCCGTGCCTGAATTCAAATACACTACTCCACGCCAATAAAAAATATGCGGGTCGTCCGGTTTGACAGCAACAGCTTTATCCAAATTATCTATGGCTTCTTTCTGCTCTCCTTTGCGATAATATGCCACGCCACACCAAAAATAATTATCTGCTTCTTCCGGTTTGATTTCTTTGGCTTTCTCAAAGTTTTTTATGGCTTCATCAAAATTCTCAGTTTGATAATAGGCCATTCCTCGCTGGTGATACATAAAATCATCATCCGGTTCAAGGGTTATGCCTATGTCAAAGTTTTCAATGGCTGTGTGAAAGTCATTTTTTTCACAGTACGTTTTACCAAGCCATAAATAACCGTATCCGTCATCCGGATCAAGGTCGATGAGCTTATTGAAGTGTATTATTGCCTCATCATAGTGTTCGATTTCATAACAGGATTGGCCTAACCAGCGATAATTCATCGGTCGGCCTGGATCAAGAGTTATGGATTTCCTGAAGTGATTTATGGCTTCTTCATAATTTTTCAGATCGTAATGTGCTAACCCGAGCCAGTGATGAAAAGCAGGTTCATCCGGTTCAAGATCAACAGCTTTATGAAAACTCCGGATAGCTTCTGTCAAGTCCCCGATATCCGAATAGGAACGACCACGCCAAAAATGAGAAGCAGCATCATTTGGATCAAGATCGATGGCTTTATCAAAGTTTCGAATTGCTTCTGAAAAGTTTTCCAAATCGTAATAAGATGATCCACACCAGTAGTAGCTATATATGTCTTCCGGATCAATAGAAATAGCCATATCAAAGTTCTTGATGGCTTCCTCATAGTTTTGTTTGTTATAGTAAACTATCCCGCGCCAGTGATACAAAAACGGGTCGGTATGATCGCGGTGGATCGCTTTATTCAGAATAGCCAATGCTTTTTCATGTTTATTCTGATCAAGGAGATCCATTACTTTATCGATAATGTCTGTCATAATTTTTATTTTCTCAAGTGTTTTATCATGTATTATTTTGAAGCAGAATATCCGTCAATAATAGAAATCAAGCATATAATCAAGAAAAATAGCTCAAAATATGGCTATTTTTTCAAGTACTTAGTAAATCAGGTTTATTCTCCCCACCGTTATGACAGATCATGGGTGTCCCGGCGGCGCTCCGACAGGACCGAATACTCGGTTTCGTCCCGGGTAACGAACGTTATATATTGAAATCATGGGACAAAAGTCTAACGATTATATCAAAAAATGAGGAAATTATCGCATAGATAAAATAATAACCTCCTGATAGCATAAGAGCTCAGTTTCATTAATCAAAATTATGCCAAAAGGAGGTTATCATGAACGAAAACAAGTGTAGCCGGTATGAGGTGTTTTGTCAATTTCGGTCTGAGATTCGAAGCAATCCGGATTATGTGATTGTGGGTATTGATATCGCCAAGGACAGGCATCACGCATTTTTCCGAACAACGCGTGGCGAGACTTTGAAAAAATGGTTGATCTTTGACAATTCGGAAGAGGGTTTTGGCTCATTGAAATTGCATATTGAGTCGGTGATGGCAAAATTTGCAAAGCGCAAAGTGGTCGTAGCAACCGAGCCGACGGGCAATTATCATAAAGCATTATGCGCATGGTTGACTGGACAGGGGTATTGGGTGGTACAAGTTCCGGGTAAGTCGGTCAAGGAAAATCGGGAGATGCTGGATGGGAGATGGGACAAGAACGACATGCGGGACAGCGCGAATATTGCCGATCTGATATCCCAGGGGAAATGTCAGTTTTTCGATGAACCGGACCAGCAGATTGTGGCGTTGCGGAATCTTCTGTCGCTTCGAAAGCGGTTGAAGCAAGATGAGCACCGGCTTCGAATGCGGATACGGAACACGCTGGTGTGCAAGTATTTTCCGGAGCTGGATCAATATATGGATGGCTGCCACCCGGAGACTATGGCCATCATCCGGTGGTGCATAGATCCCAAAGAGATCAGCCGGATGTCGTTCAATGATTTTGTCAAACGGGTGACGCGCACGAAACCGGGACAGCGGCAGATGGATCGATTGAGACGGATTCATGAGGCAGCGGGAAAATCGATTGGTTGCAAGGTGGATGATTCTACCCGATTCGAGGCCAAAATGCTTGTCGACCGGCTGGAGGTTTTGAAGGGGCAACTGGATCCAGGAAAAATCTCCGGCATTAAATATATGAAAGGCGAATGGGAAGGATATCGACGCATGCGAATCGGTGTTTTCAGGGTCATTTTCTGGTATGAGGAAATGGAGGATACGGTTTATATTGATCACATTGGCCCGCGGGGAGACTTATACAAATGTGGCGTTCCCTGACATCCCCATCAATGACGGAAAATATTTTGTCAGATAGCTCCCTCCAGTCGCAACCTGACCTACACAATTGACATGAAACGGAAATATGAACCGTGACCGGCATCCGACAATACCAACCCACAACAAACCGGTTTTTATTACAACCGTGTGCCACCGGCGAACATCATATCTGAAACCGGAAACGGCCAAACACCTGCTACTGGATATTGTTCACGAGGTTCAAACGGAAAAACCGTTTTCGTTGTATGCGTATGTGCTGCTGGATGATCTTGGAAAAAACTGGTTTTACGTTTTATGTTTCAGGTTTTAATCTGCCAAAGGTGAATCCTGAAATGATGAATATGCATAAATTTGTGTTTGAATGAAAACTCCTGTTCAGACAAAATTCGAATTTCGAAATCCGAAATTCGAAACAAATTCAAAATTCAAATGTCTGAATGATCCAAACGATCTGTCAGCCGCTGTAGGTAAGGGTGTCGCGGCCCTTTGCGACTCCCTGACAGGCAGAACGGCCAGAATGCCATTCGCCAATGTCAGACAGGTCAAACAACTGGCCAGCCTGATCTACGCGGCCGAGCAACAGAAGATCAGAACTTCGGAAGATAAGAAGATAGGAAACCGCATAATGGCCGCCAAACATTTTTCTCAACTTCTGATCTTCCCAGCAGTTGTAGCATAGGGCCTTGTGACCGTTCGGAAAAACAGAAGATCAGAACTTCAGAAGTCAGGAAGATCGGAAACGGCAAAATGCTTTCCAGCAATATCCCATCTTCCGAATTTCCCAACTTCATATCTTCCGGCAGACAGCCGGCAGGTCAGGATACGACCAACGGGAGTTCCCTGAAAGGCCATAAAACAACGGACCAGTTCATGCAGATACGCCACAAGGGGCTATGCTACAAAAACAGAACATCAGAAGGTATGAAGATCATAAGGGCGGGAATAATCCAGCGACCAATCGCAGTTCGCCAATTCCTGGCAGACCCAAAAACAGGATCAGTCTGATCGACCGGCTGAAGAATACATAAAGTCAGAATGCACGCCATGCAATCTGTTGAATCCAGAAAACTTCTTGAAAGCTATATTTGGCAATCTCAGGCAGACCAATCTATCGGCCAGCCTGATTTATTGGATTATTTGGAATGAACAAATGGGTAATTCAGGACCGATATGGGAATACGATCTATATGACAGAAGAGCGATGGCAGCATATCCTTGCATCACGTCCCGAACTTCACCCATTTCTGGAGCAGTTTCTGAACACCATTCGAACCGGACGGCGTAAACAGGATAAAATGATTCCAAATGAGTATCGATATTTCATGTCTGTTGATGAATTACTACCAGACAACACACATCTTGTAGCGATTGTGATATTCAAATCCCAAATCGATGAATTGGGAAACTGTGTACCAAACAATTTTGTTGTAACCGGTTGGGCGAAATTGCTTGATTCGAGGAGATGATTACCAATGCCAACAAACAATCTAATACAAAAGCTGCGCATGAAAAATAATGAGGGAATCCGGTTCGCTTATGACGAGGAAGGTGATACGCTTGAAATTTTTTTCGGGGAAAATGAACCCGCCACCGGCGTTGAAATTACGGATGACATATTGCTGCGGTTAAACAAGGCGGCAGGGAGGGCAATCAGCCTGACAATTCATCATTTCTCAATTCTGGCTGAACAGACCGAATATGGTCCCCGTAGTTTTGCTCTGGAAAACATCGATACATTACCGGATGAATTGCGGGAAATTGTGCTGCGGGTCATAACTACGCCACCCACCAATCAATTTCTCAAAATATCATATTTTCAGGATTCACCAACAAAATGCGTTCCATTGACGTACATTGAGACATCGTGTTTTGCGGCTGCCGCCTAAAAACAGAAGATCAGAACGTCAGAAGTCATGATGTTCCGAAACGGTCCATGATCGCCAGGCACAATCTCAACTTCTGATCTTCCCAACTTCATATCTTCCGGCATACAGCCAGCAGGTCAGGGTGCGGCCTCCCTTTGCGACTCCCTGACAAGCGGAACGGTCAGAATACGTTCCGGCAATGTCGGGCAGGCCAAACAACCGGCAAGCCTGACCTACACCGCTCTAGTGGCAAGGCATTCGAATCCTACGTAATGATGAGTAGTTACGGGTACGCCGCAGTGACGAAGAATGAAGCATGACATAGCGAAAGGACTTTTTACGAAGCCATCAAAGTTTTCTACGAAAGAATCTCTTCGAAACCAAAACAGGCTTATCGAATATTTACCATTTGGAGGAATAATAATGAAAAAAATTGGTATATTATTATTGGCACTATTCATTTACCCTTTACACTTATCCTTTGCAGAAAGCAGACTAATCTGGTCATTTCCTTCAGGCACTGTCGAATCATCTCCTGCAATGGACCAAAACGGGAATATTTATTTTTCCAATGATGATGATCGAAATCTTTATGCGTTGAATCCGGATGGTTCATTGAAATGGAATATCGGGGTATTTGGGGGAGGCATATTCAGGGATACGCCGGTTATTGGGGCTGATGGGTCAATTTACATAAAAAATGGTGATGCTGGATCATCAGGTATGCTCACCGCCATAGATCAAAATGGACAGATTAAGTGGCAATTTCATGCACCCAATTCTTTGGGGTTGGCAATTGGGAATGATGGAACTATTTATAATTCCCAGTATAGTCAACTCTCTGCCATCAACCCTGATGGGAGCTTGAAGTGGGAATTATTCGAAGAACATGCCCTTTGGTGGCAGCCTGTCGTGAACTCAACGGGAAAAATAATCACTGGCTACTATGATCACGATGAAAATTCTGAATTAATGGTGTCACTGGATCCCGACACCGGAAAAGTCATTTGGAAAAAAAGCGTCTCGATCGTTGCAAATGCCATTGCTATTGGCAATCTTAACCAGATTTATGTGGTATCAACTGATGGTGGTTTATATGCGTTTGACGAAAATGGATCGGATTTGTGGGTGAACACTGATGTCTCCTTCTCAACAAAAGGCTTGGCTATTGCGGATGATGGAACAATATACGCTGATGGGAGGGCCTTGACATCGTCAGGCACTGTAAAGTGGACAGGCGATTGGTGGGGTATACCCGCGATAGGAAAGGATGGCGTTGTTTATGTCAGCGGTAGAGACGGATTGAATGCGCTCAATCCGGATGGTTCGCTGGCATGGAAATATACAGGTATTGGTAATTCAAATCCGATTATCGGAAACAATGGCATTTTATATGCGGGCAGTTCTTCAGGGGGAATAATCGCCATTCGAACGGATTCGGGAGGGTATTGCGAAAGTTCATGGCCGATGCAGTCTGGTGGCTATGCTCACAGCGCTCGAAGTTATGATTATAATAAAATTCATGCCGGTTTTTTGACATCACGCTCGATGGGGATCTCGCCGTTGCCTGTTCAGTTCACCAATTACGCGTCAGGCAACCCAACAACCTACTTATGGGATTTTGGTGACGGAACCAGCAGCGATCAATTAAACCCCGAACATATTTACATGAATCCCGGATTGTATTCTGTGAGTTTGACTGTATCTGGGTCAGATCATCAGGATACTCATACAAAACAACATTGTATTTGGGTACATCAGGAAAATGAATTCACCTATCCCTCCAATCCGCACATCAGTGTTAGTAATACCAGTGGAAATGATCTTTCCGTGGCCAGAAAAAGTGATGGAACTGTCTGGCGATGGAGTAGCGGTTTTGCACCTGCTATCATAGAAGGCATATCGGATGTTGCTGGTTTATCTGCAGGACATGATCAGATTTTTTTGATTAAGCAAGACAAAAGTGTATGGGGCCTTGGGCAAAATCATTGTGACCTTTTTGGTGGCGTTAATGTTACGACACCGGTGCTTCTGCCCGGATCAAGTCCGGTATTGGATGCCACAGCAGAGGGGGGAGCGGGAGAATACCCTCATAATCTTAATGGAACTTTGTTAAAAGATGACAACACGGCCTGGCAATGGGACTGCATAAATAAAGAATGGTATCAATGGCCTGAATTTACAGATATTTTGGCTGTACACACACGATACATGTTTTCCGACGATTTTTATGAGAAATTTTATCAAAAGAAAGATGGTTCATTTTGGAAATTGGACACGAATCCGAATATGGTTGGAAGATTCGCTACAGTCATTGAACCAATCAAGCGATTCAGCGCGGGGCCTTTTCATTGTCTTGCGCTTAACGCAGACGGAACGATCTGGGCTTGGGGCCAAAATGCTTATGGTCAATTAGGAGATGGCGCCCAAAATGATGCTTCCGACGGAAATCCGACAAAAGTGAATGGGTTGACCAATGTTATCGCCATATCTGCCGGTGGACATCACAGCCTTGCGCTGAAGTCTGACGGAACAGTCTGGGCATGGGGATCGAATGGAGGTGGGCAAATAGGTGATGGTACCAACCAGGATCGGTTTGAGCCAGTTCGTGTAATAGATCTCCCCAAAGCCATCGCAATCGCAGCAGGTATGGATTTCAGCGCCGCTGTAACTGAAGATGGCAATGTTTGGACATGGGGTTACGTAAGCTCTGTTAGCCCATTTTTTAGATATCAGCCCGAAAAAATAGGCTTGAATCTTATATCGGATAATAAACCCCGTCTGGAAGTCTCACCGGATCACAACTGGATCAACGGAAACGATTTTCCATACGATACTCCCCTCGTCCTGACCATCGATCCGGTCAATTCAGGCAACAATCTGACTGCAAACCTGACCAGCGACTCGTCAGGCAACTTCAACAAAAATGTGTATGATTTCACCGATCCGTCCGATCCTTCGATATCTTACAAACTGCAACCCGGTGATGTGGTCACGGCAGTATGTGGCACCCATACCGTCACGGTGACGGTACCCGATGTGACCCATGCGGTCGATCTGGAAACCGGTGCCATATCCGGAACCGCATCCGGCTTTCAGACGGTACTGATCGTCGTATATCAACTCGATGGAATGGTGCTGTGCGACACCCAGGTCACCATCGATCCGGACGGTAGTTTTTCAACCCAGTGCAATGGCCTGGAACCCGGCATGGGAATCGACCTGATTCTGACCGATGTCGATGGCAACACGCTTGTCTATCATGGCTACAACCCCATTCCGACCCTTCAGGCCATGATCACGCACAACTGGATCAGTGGTGAAGGGTTTCCGAAGGATACCTCGGGTGCCATCACCATCAATCCGGGAACA
>JBFXFK010000040.1:0-33302 GCA_050179135.1 Desulfatirhabdiaceae bacterium
CAAATCTGACATATCACATTTCAAATCACCAAAAGGACCGGTTCCATCATGGCGGCTGAAAAGACCAGCGATGTTATTGAAAAACGTAAACTGAAAATTGAAGCCTTAAGGCAGAGCGGCATCAATCTCTATCCCAATGATTTCAGCGTGTCGCATTCAATTCGGGAGATACTGGATATCATTGACCAGACCGGCGATGAGGCCGGGCTTGCAGAGACGGTTTTCTCTGTGGCCGGCCGAATGATGGCCATCAACCGGTTTGGAAAATCCGCCTTTATCCGTTTCAAGGACCGGTCCGGTCAATTGCAGGCATATGTTCAGAAAGACAAGATCGGACTGGAAACCTATGATTTGTTCAAGCAGCTCGAGGTGGGAGATATCGTTGGTCTGACCGGGACCCTGTTCAAAACAAGAACCGGTGAATGGACCCTTCTGGCACTCTCGTTCCGACTGGTCTGCAAGGCGGTCATGCCGCTTCCGGAAAAATTTCATGGCCTGAAAGATGCTGAAAAACGCTACCGGCAGCGGTATGTGGATCTGATCATGAATCCCCACGTGCGGGAAATATTCTCCAGACGATCCAAAATGATCCAGGCAATCCGGTCTTTTCTGATTGGTCGCGATTTTACAGAGGTTGAAACCCCCATGATGCAGACCATGGCCGGTGGCGCAGAGGCAACGCCGTTTGTCACGCATCACAATGCACTCGATATCGACCTGTATCTCCGGATTGCTCCGGAGCTGTACCTGAAACGGCTGGTGGTGGGGGGATTTGAGCGCGTTTTTGAAATCAACCGGAATTTTCGGAATGAAGGGGTTTCCACCCGGCATAACCCGGAATTCACCATGCTCGAATTCTATCAGGCATATGCCACCTATCAGGACCTGATGACATTGACAGAAGCCATGTTTGCAGAAACAGCCCGGGCTGCTGCCGGCGGCACGCAAATTGTCTATCAGGGACAAACCATTGAACTGCTCGGCCCATATGCCCGGATGACACTCGGCGCGGCCCTTGCGGAAATCGGTGGCGTCCATCCGGACATCCAGAACAGCACCGAAAAACTTCTGGAATTTGCACATTCCAAAAATATTGCCATTCCCCCGAAAACCCGCTTGGGAAAAATCATTACCAAGCTGTTTGATGTTCTGGTCGAGCCCCACCTGATTCAGCCGACATTCATTACCGGTTATCCGGTTGAGGTATCACCGCTGTCCCGACGCAGTGAGTCTTGTCCGGACCTGACGGACCGGTTCGAGCTGTTCATCGCCGGATATGAAATTGCCAACGGGTTTTCCGAACTCAATGATCCGGAAGATCAGTATGAGCGGTTCCGTATGCAGGTCGAAGACCGGGAAGCCGGAGACAAGGAAGCGCATCAAATGGATATGGATTATATCGAAGCCCTGGAATATGGCCTGCCGCCGACAGCCGGAGAGGGGATCGGCATCGACCGGCTTGCCATGCTGTTGACCGATTCGGCTTCCATCCGGGAAGTCATTCTGTTTCCGCACATGAAACCGGTCATCAATGAGTAATTCGGAAAGGCTGGATGACGGCCCAAGACAAAGCCCTGTTTTCTGGTATGGGATGTGATGATGCGATTTGAATATTTTATCGGACGACGCTATCTCAGGGCCAGACAACGCCAGGCATTCATATCCCTGATCACCCTGTTGTCCATTACCGGCGTGGCTGTCGGGGTGATGGCGCTAATTGTGGTGATTGCGGTCATGGCCGGCTTTGAATCCGATCTGAAATCGCGTATTCTGGGTGTGGAATCCCATATCGTAGTCATGAAACAGGGCGAGCGGTTCGAAGACTATTCCCGCATCATGGATGTTGTGGAAAAAACACCGGGTGTTGTGGCGGCCACACCCTTTATCATGACCCAGGTCATGATCCGCTCATCGTCCGGATTGTCCGGCGCTGTGGTCCGGGGCATTTCACCCGACACGGTTGGGCGGGTCATCAAAAATTTCAATGTCGATGACCTGACCCGGCTGGATGGATCATCTTCTGACGCCCAATCCGCATCCGGTTTGCCCGGCATTATCCTGGGGAAGGAATTGGCCCGAAGTCTCGGTGTTTCTCAGGATGATCTGGTCCATATCATTTCTCCCCGGGGGTCGATTACGCCTGCCGGAATCATGCCATCCATGAAACGCTTCAAAGTCGTCGGTCGCTTTGAATCCGGCATGTATGAATACGATGGCTCCCTGGCCTATATTCATCTTCGGGACGCCCAGAAACTGACCAACCTGGAAGAATCGGTAACCGGTATTGAAGTTCGCATTCAGGACATCTATCAGGCTGCATCCATATCGAAAACTATATCCCGCACGCTGGGCTATCCCTATTGGACCAAAGACTGGATGCAGATGAACCGGAACCTGTTTTCCGCGTTAAAGCTTGAAAAAACCGTCATGTTTATCATTCTGGCATTGATTATTCTGGTGGCTGCTTTTAATATTGCCAGTACACTGATCATGATGGTCATGGAAAAAACCCGGGATATCGCCATATTGAAAACCATGGGCGCAACCGACAGCAGCATTCGAAAAATATTTGTTTTCAAGGGGATGGCCATCGGCGCACTGGGGACGTTTATCGGGGTGTCGCTGGGCGTCATCCTGTGCAAGCTTCTGGAGCACTATCAGTTTATCGAGTTGCCCGGAGATGTCTATTATCTCAGCAAGCTGCCGGTTCTGTTAAACGTGATGGACATTGGCATCATTGCGGTCAGTTCCATGGTCATCTGTTTTCTGTCAACCCTGTATCCGGCAAGACAGGCATCCCGCCTGAATCCGGTCGAAGCGATCCGTTATGGGTGATAATGAGCAGATGGCAAAACCGGACCCGGCGCAGGAACCATTGGTGTCGGTTCGACAAATCAGCAAAAGCTTTTACAGCAGCGGTGTTCGCATCGAGATATTGAAAGATGTTGACTTTGAGATTCGAAAAGGCGAAACCATAGCTATTGTAGGGGCTTCCGGGATTGGAAAATCCACATTTCTTCATATTCTGGGAACGCTGGAAAAACCGGACTCCGGGTCGATGCAGTTTGGCGACATCAATCTGTTTGATATGAATCCGGTTCAACTGGCGGCGTTTCGAAATACATCCATTGGATTCGTGTTTCAGTTTCATCATCTGCTTCCGGAGTTCAGCGCCATTGAAAACGCCATGATGCCGGCCCTGATCAAGGGCGATTCCATGCCGCATGCCCGGCTTCAGGCAGAACAGATTCTGGTTCGGGTCGGATTGAAAGATCGGCTGGAACACCGGGTCAGCCTGCTTTCGGGCGGAGAGCAGCAGCGCGTAGCTTTGGCGCGGGCTCTGGTTCTGAAGCCGGCCCTGATTCTGGCGGATGAACCTACCGGGAATCTGGATGAGAGCAACAGTGAAACCGTGCATCGCCTGCTGATGGAACTGAATGAGGAATTTCACATGACAATGGTGGTGGTTACCCATAATCGGGACTTGGCCGGCCTGATGTCGCGCCATGTTACCCTTCAACATGCCAGATTGGTGGAAACACGCTGAGGTGTCGTTATGTTCAAACGAATATGCCTGATGGTTGTCCTGGTCCTGGGATTGGGTATGCAGCCGGTTCATGCCGCGCAGACCATTAAAATTCTTGTTTTTCCATTTGAAATTCATGCGCCGCAAAATCTGGACTATCTGAAAAACCAGATACCGGAAGCGGTGGGACGCAATCTGGAAAAGGACGGGGCCAGCCTGATCAAACCCGAAGTTCAGACTGAGGCGGCTGAGGCCTTGAAGGCAAAAGATATTTCCAGGTTGCAACAGATCGGCCTCAATGCCGGCGCAGACTATATCATCTGGGGAAGCCTGACTTGGCTTGTCCAGAATTTCAGCATCGATTCCCGAATGGTGGATACCACCGGCGGAAAATTTCCGGCCGTATTTTTTTCCGAGGGTGAAGGCATCGAAAACCTGGCGCCGGCCATTAAAAAAATTACCAATGAAATGGGACTGCGGTTGTTCAAACGGGATAAAATCGCAGACATCACCATTGTCGGCAATCGCCGAATCGAGGCGGATGCCATTCTGCGAACCATCAAAACCCAGCCGGGTGATATTTACATGGCCCAGAATCTGTCCAATGACCTGAAAGCCATCTACGGCATGGGCTATTTTGAGGATGTCCGCATCGAGGCCGAGGACACAGCCGGCGGAAAGCGGATTATTTTTCAGGTTCGGGAAAAACCAACCATCCGGGTGATCAGTTTTTCCGGAAACCAGGTGTTTGAAAACGAAAAGCTCCTGGAAAACATGGATATCAAGACCGGCTCCATTTTGAATATTTTCAAGGTTCAGAGCAATATCAACCGAATCCTGAATCTGTACAAGGAAAAGAACTATCACAACGTCAAGGTCACCTATGCCATCAAAACCCTTGACAACAATCAGGGTGATCTGGAATTTGTCATCGACGAGGGTGAAAAAATCAAAATCAAGGAAATCCGGTTTGAAGGCAATGCGGCATTTCCCGCCAAAAAGCTGAAAGGTGTCATGAAAACCGATGAAAAAGGCTTCTGGTCCTGGCTGACATCCTCGGGCGAACTGAATCGGGAAGATTTGAATCAGGATGCGGAACTTCTGGCTGCCTTTTACCACAATAACGGCTATATTCAGGCCCGGGTCGGCGAACCGGTTGTGGATTTTTCCAATGAATGGATTTATGTCACGATCAAAATTGATGAAGGCGCCCGGTTCAAAGTTGGAAATGTCCGGGTATCGGGTGACCTTCTGACATCCGAGGCTGAATTGCTGGCGCTTTTGAAAATTTCAAAGGAATCCTTTTACAATCGGGAAGTCATGCGAAATGATGTTCTGGCATTGAATGACTATTACGCCGATGAAGGATACGCCTATGCGGACGTCATGCCCAAAATCGATCAGAATGCCAAGGATCTTCTGGTGGATATCGATTATGTGATCACCCGGGGATCACAGGTATATTTTGAACGGATTCAGATATCCGGCAACACCAAGACCCGTGACAAAGTCATTCGTCGGGAACTCCAATCCTATGAACAGGAGCTGTTCAGCGGTAAAAAACTCAAACGCGGCATTCGAAATCTGTATCGGCTGGATTATTTTGAAGATATCAAGGTCAATACCGTCAAAGGCAGTGAACCCGACAAAATGATTCTGGATATCGTGGTCAAGGAAAAACCGACCGGCACATTTACAATCGGCGGCGGTTACAGCAGCATCGAAAATGTGTTTTTTGTCGGCGCGGTCACCCAGCGGAACCTCTTCGGACGAGGACAGATTCTGCAGTTCAAGGGAGAGATTGGTGGCACAACCACCCGATACAATCTGGGTTTTACCGAACCGTGGCTGTTTGATATTCCCCTGTCAGCCGGTATTGACCTGTATGATCAGGAACGGGATTATGACACCTACGATCTGGACAGCACCGGTGTAGCCCTGCGGTTTGGATATCCGGTCTGGGACTATACCCGGGCATATGCGACCTATACCCTTGAACAGAACGACATGTATGATCTGGATGATGACCTGTCCAATTATTTCAAGGCAATGGAAGGTGAAAATATCACCAGCAGTATCACCCCGTCCCTCCGGTACGATTCCAGGGATCGGGTGTTCAACCCGACAGAGGGGTCCAACCATGCCCTGTCTGTAGAATACGCCGGTGATTTTCTGGGCGGAGATATCGGCTTTACCAAATATATCGCAGAGACCGGCTGGTACTTTCCGCTTTTCTGGGGCACCGTTGGATTTGCCCATGCCAAAGCCGGACTGCTGGACCAGCATCCCGATGAACTGCTGCCGCCATATGAACGCTTCTATCTGGGGGGCATCAATTCACTGCGCGGATTCGACTGGCAGGAGCTCAGTCCGGTTGACGAAAACGGCGATTATATCGGTGGCGACAAATATGTTCAAATGAACCTGGAATGCATTTTCCCGCTGCTGAAAGACGCCGGTCTGATGGGTGTGGTGTTTTATGACACCGGAAATGTTTATGATGATGACGAGGAAATCGCTTTGGACAACCTGAGACAAAGTGCCGGTTTTGGTATCCGCTGGTATTCTCCAATGGGCCCGATCCGGCTGGAAAACGGATTTATTCTGGATCCCAAAGACAATGAAAGCAGAAGCGGGAAATGGGAATTTACCATGGGTTCGGCGTTCTGATGAACTTTCGAACCATGTAATGTCACGGACTTTTCGGCAGAAAATAATATAATTTGAAAAGGAATGGTTATGATGCGTTTGTTACGGTATGGCGTTGCTGTTTTGATTTTGATGGGTTTCGCTGCGATTTCCGTCCATGCAGCAGATAACAAAATTGCTGTGGTTGATTTTCAGAAGATACTGGAGGTTTCCAATGCGGGCAAGGCGGCTCAGGCTGAAATCAACAAGCAGGGCAAACAGATGGAGTCTGACCTGAAAGAAAAAGGGTCTGAAATTGAGGATATGGAAAAGAAACTGGATCGCGAGTCCCTGGTGATGAGCAAAGAAATGCGGGATGAAAAGCAGCGTGATCTTCGCATCAAAGTCAGCGATTTCAAAGCGCTTCAGCAGAAATATATGGAGGATTTCAAGCTTCTGGAAAATAAGATCATCAGCAAAATTCAGAAAGAAGTTGTTGAAATCATTCAGGAATATGGAAAGAAAGATAATTTTATGCTGATTGTTGAAAAACGCACCGGTGGTGTGATTTATGCTCAACAGGCAGTTGACATTACCGAAAGTATCATTCAACTGTACAACGCCCAGTCGCCGGAAAAAGCAGAGGGCGCGACAGAAAAGAAAAAATAGGGTGCTCTGTCCCATGAAACTTTCGATTGCCGAAATTTCCCGCTTGATCCAGGGAACGGTCCATGGGGATAGTGCCATGATCATTCATGGCGTTGCGTCTTTTGAAACGGCGAAGGAAGATCAGATAACCTTTGCGTACCAGCCCAAATTTCTCAAAAATCTCGGGCAAACCCGGGCTGGCGCCATCCTGGTCCCTGAACATGTCACAAACGGGTATGGATGTCTGATTCGGGTCAAAAATCCCCAGTTGGCCTTTAATTCCCTGGTTCGGCACTTTCATCCCGAAATCCATCCCGGGTTGGGCGTCAATCATCAGGCCTGTATCGAAGATCATGTCATAGTGGGCGAGAATTGTGCCATCGGACCATTTTCGGTTATCCAGAGCGGAACCCGTATCGGAAACCGGGTCACGATTCATTCCCATGTCACGATCGGCCGGGACGTGGTCATTGGTGACGATGTTGAAATATTTCCCCAGGTTTCCATTCTTCATGATACCCAAATTGGAAATCGGGTCATTATTCAGTCCGGAAGCGTCATTGGCAGTGATGGATTCGGTTATGTGCCGGAGGGTGGGGTCTATCATAAAATTCCGCATATCGGATATGTTCAGATCGATGACGATGTGGAAATCGGGGCATGCAACACCATCGATCGGGCGACTTTGGGAAAAACCTGGATACAGAAATGTGTCAAAACCGATAATCTGGTTCATATCGCACATAACGTTGTTATCGGCGAAAATTCTCTTGTCGTTGCCCAGGTCGGTATATCCGGCAGTGTCACAATCGGCAGAGGGGTGATTCTGGCAGGCCAGGCCGGCGTGTCCGGACATCTGACGATCGGAGACGGCGCCACCATCGGACCCCAGGCCGGCATCGCCCAGTCTGTTCCACCCGATACCGTGGTTTCCGGATCGCCGCAAATGCCACATGGTCAATGGCTTCGGGTGCAACGGGTTATCGCCCGCCTCCCTGAGCTGAAGAAAAAAATATCTGAACTGGAAAAGCGTTTGGCTGCCCTGGAAGGATGATGCCAGGGGCCCGGATGTATATCAGATGGGAGACTTGAACATGGATCGGATTATGGACATTCGCGATATCCTCAAACGGCTTCCGCACCGGTATCCGATGGTGATGATTGATCGGGTGATCGAGCTGGTCCCCGGCGAAAAAATTGTTGCATTAAAAAATGTCACCATCAACGAGCCGTATTTCTGCGGACATTTTCCGTCCAATCCCATCATGCCGGGCGTGATGATTATCGAAGCCATGGGCCAGGCCGGGGGCATACTGGCGGTTGCCCAAATCCCGACGGACGCTGAACTGGAAATCGTGTATTTCATGGGCTTTGACAAGGTCAGATTTCGAAAACCCGTTGTTCCCGGTGACCAGTTGATATTGGAAATTCGTCTGCTGAAACAGCGGATGAAAACCGTCAAAATGGCCGGCAGCGCATTTGTTGACGATAAACTGGTGGCTGAAGCCGAGTTTTTGGCCGCTTATGGAGAGGATATATGATTCATCCGACTGCAATTGTCAGTTCTGATGCAAAAGTTGGTGAGAATGTCACAATCGGCCCGTACGCGGTAATTGCGGGTGATGTAATCATTGGGGATGGCACCCGAATCGGGCCGCATGCCACAATTGATCCCTATGTCACAATTGGTGAAAACTGTCATATCTATCAGTTTGCCTCTATTGGCGCTGCGCCCCAGTCCATAAAATTTGAAGGCAAAAAAACAGTTGTTGAAATCGGGCATGATACCATTGTTCGCGAGTTTGTCACCATTCATCGGGGCACTGTATCGGGCGGTGGCATCACGATTGTTGGAGACCACAATCTGTTGATGGCCTATTCCCATGTTGCCCATGACTGCAAGACCGGATCACATGTCATCATGGCCAATGCCGCAACCCTGGCGGGTCATATTGTTCTGGGGAATTATGTGACGGTCGGCGGGTTGGTCGCGATCCATCAGTTTGTCCGGGTTGGGGACTATGCGTTCATCGGTGGCAAATCGGCTGTCGTAAAAGATATTCCACCGTTTGTCATCGCTGCCGGAGATCGGGCGGTTCTGCATGGACTGAATTCGGTTGGGTTGAAACGTCACGGGTTTTCTCCGGAAAGCCTGTCCCTGCTCAAACGGGCCTACCGGATTGTGTTCCGGATTGGGCTGACGTTGAATGAGGCCATCGAGCGGGTCAAGGCCGAGGTGGACATGATTCCCGAGGTTCATTCGTTCATCGAATTTCTTCAGACCTCGGAACGGGGCGTGACGCGGTGATGATCCGGACCCATAACACACCCCGTCAAATTCACTGGAATCCATGTCAGTAAAACGCATTGGACTCATTGCAGGGAGCGGTCAGTTTCCGGTTCTGTTTGCAAAAACCGCCAGATCCAAAGGCTATCTGGTTTATGCTGCCGCATATATTAACGAAGCGGATGCAGCAATAGGCGATCATGTCGATGCCCTGGAATGGCTGCATCTGGGACAAATCCGTCGCCTGATTCAATTTTTTCAGCATCACCAGGTCACCGAAGCCGTGATGCTGGGCGCCATTCAAAAAACCCGCATGTTTACCGACATCCGTCCGGATATCCGTGCGGTCATGATGATTGCCACCATGCGAAGCACCCATGATGACGCCATTTTACGCGGGTTTGCACATCTTCTGGAAAAAAAAGGCATTCGAATTCAACCCTCCACATTTCTGTTGCCGGACCTTCTGGCGCCTTCCGGGGTCTGGACAAAGCGCAAACCCAGCGCATCCGAAAAGTCGGACATCGAACTGGGCCTGACATTGGGGCGTGAAATCGGAAGACTGGACATCGGCCAGTGTGTTGTCATTGGCGGCGGATCGGTTCTGGCTGTCGAGGCCATCGACGGGACAGACGCCACCATTTTGCGGGGCGGGGCACTTGGCAAAGGCAATGCGGTTGTGGTCAAGGTCTGCAAACCCAATCAGGATACCCGGTTTGATATTCCGGCTGTAGGACATCAGACGGTTGAAGTCATGCATCAGGCCGGCGTTCGGGTTCTGGCTGTCGAAGCCGGCAAAGCCGTGGTATTTGATCGGATTCAGATGATTGAAAAGGCCGATAATTACGGGTTGACCCTTATCGGGATTTAGAACCCCTCACGCCTTTCAATTGAAGATGGACATGTTCAATTAATGAAAAAAATCAGAGTCGGCGTCATTGGTGTGGGGTATCTGGGCAAGTTCCACGCGGAAAAATATTCCCGCATGGACCATGTTGAGCTGGTTGGTGTCGTGGATTCCGATCCGGACCGGGCCAGGGAAATTGCACGTCAGTTTTCCACAACCCCCTATTTTTCCCATCGGGACATCCTTGATAAAGTGGATGCGGTCAGCATTGCGGTTCCAACCCCCAATCATTTTGAGGTGGGCAAAGTTTTTCTGGAACACAATATCGATGTGCTGATTGAAAAACCCATCACGGACTGCCTGAAACAGGCCGATGGCCTGGTCGATCTGGCCAAAAACCGGGGCCTGGTGCTTCAGGTGGGTCATCTGGAACGATTCAATCCGGCCGTTGTCGCGCTGAAGGATATCATCACCCGTCCAATGTTTATCGAATCACACCGTCTGAGCATATTCAAGCCCAGATGTACCGATGTCAGCGTCATTCTGGATCTTATGATTCATGACATCGATCTGATCCTAGGCTTTGTTCACTCGGACATCAGGGATATTCATGCCTCCGGCATTCCGGTCATTTCCAGGCATGTGGATATTGCCAGCGTACGGCTGGAATTTGAGAACGGCTGTGTCGCCAACGTCACGGCCAGCCGGATATCGTTAAAAAATGAACGAAAACTCCGGCTCTTTCAAAAAGATACCTATGTGTCAATTGATTTTGCCTCGCGTGACATTCTGGTGATTCGCCGGGATGGCGCTCAAACAGACGGCATCATTCCCGGGACCGATATTCAGAAATGGACACTTGACAAGGGTGACGCACTCGAGGCTGAGCTGACGGCATTCATTCACTCGGTTTCCAACAGGCAGGCGCCGGAGGTTACCGGAGAGATGGGACGGGATGCGCTCAAAATTGCCCTTCACATCATGGATAAAATCCAGATTTTCAACCAGAAACATGCAGAAGCGTTAACCGGATGAATGGCGCGGCATCGTTAAAATGCGTCATGATTATTGCCGGCGAAGCCTCCGGCGACCTCCATGGCGCCAATCTGGTCCGGTCCATGCGGCGGAAACACCCCCATCTGTTTTTTTTTGGAATCGGCGGAGAGGCCCTGCGGAAGGCGGGTGTACGGATACTGGTGGATTCCTCGACCCTTTCCGTTGTGGGAATCACCGAGGTGGTTGCCAAAATGCCACAAATTCTGAAGGGCTTTTCAGCCACAACCCGCATGATGACGGCTCTTAAACCGGATCTGTTGATTCTGATCGATTTTCCGGATTTCAACCTGAGGGTGGCAAAAACCGCAAAGCAAAACGGCATACCGGTTTTATACTATATCAGCCCGCAGATATGGGCCTGGCGTTCCGGAAGGGTCAAAACCATTGCCAAGCGGGTTGATCACATGGCCGTCATTTTGCCGTTTGAAGCCCGGTTCTATCACCAACACCATGTTCCGGTAACATTTGTCGGACATCCACTGCTGGATATCGAAACCGATCCTTCCCGCGATGCCATTCCGCCCCAAGCCCCCGGGAACCCCACGATAGCCTTTCTTCCCGGTTCCCGGGAAGGTGAAATTCATCGGCATCTGCCCATCATGCTTCAATCCGCCGTCAGACTGCAAAAAATGGCGCCGGACATCCGGTTTGTCGTATCTCAGGCGCCGGGTATTCGCCGCGAATTTCTCGACCCGATATGCCGTCCGATATCGGATCAAATTTCCATTGAAATTGACGATCGTGACATCGGCGATGTGTTTGACCGGTGCCACATGGTGGTTGCCGCTTCGGGCACGGTGACGCTTCAGGCCGCCATTCATGGCAAACCCATGATCATTATTTACCGGGTTTCCCCCCTGTCCTATTGGCTGGGCCGGGCACTGATTCAGGTGAAACATATCGGACTCATCAATCTGGTTGCCGGTGAATCGATTGTGCCCGAACTCATTCAGCAGAACGCATCGCCCGAAGCCATCACAGATATGTCGTATCGACTGCTGACACACCCGGAAGAGCGTGACGTCATGCGTCAGAAACTTCTGAAAGCCAAAACGATTTTGGGTGGCCCTGGTGCATCCGGAAGAGTTGCCGATATTGCCCTCCAACTGTTGAATGTCCACAATGAAACTGCCAATCCCCTCATTCCGTGAGCGCCATAAACAGATTCTGTTCCTGATTCGGGACAGTTGGCACAAGCTGTTTCTGGCCATGCTTTGCATGCTGGTTATGGCCGGCGCCACGTCAGCGACCGCGTTTCTGGTGAAACCGGTTCTGGATGACATTTTTTTCAGTCGTGACCTGACCATGCTAAAACTGATTCCACTGGCGGTGATCTTGATTTATCTGCTGCGCGGCATCAGCATGTACGGTCAGGATTATCTCATGAACGATGTGGGCCAGGGGATCATTCGTAAGCTTCGCAACATGCTGTATGACCGGATTCAGGATCTGCCACTGGCATTTTTTCATGCTGAAAAAACCGGTGTGCTGATGTCCCGGATCACCAATGACGTCAACATCATCCGCAACATGGTCTCGACAGCGGTAACGGCCTCCCTCAGGGACTGCTTTTCCATTATCGGCCTGACCGGTGTAATTTTTTACCGGGACTGGAAACTGGCGCTCTATGCGTTGATCATTCTGCCTGTTGCATTCATTCCGGTTGTCAAATTTGGCAGGCGGGTCAGGCGGGTCAGCACCGGATGTCAGGAATCCATGGCCGAAATGAACGCATTCCTGCACGAAACCTTTTCCGGAAATAAAATAGTCAAGGCATTTGGCATGGAACCGTATGAAAAAAACCGGTTTCATCAGAAGACAGAAGAGTTGTTTCAGCTCGAAATGAAAGCGGTGGTCGCCAAGTCCCTGTCATCGCCCATCATGGAATTTCTGGCAGGCCTCGGCATTGCGTTTATCATCTGGTATGGCGGCTACCGGGTCATCAATGGTGCATCAACCGCCGGAACGTTTTTTTCGTTTATGGCAGCGGTGTTGATGCTCTATGATCCGGTCAAAAAACTGAGCGGATTGAACAATTCGATTCAGGAGGGACTTGCTGCCGCCGATCGGGTGTTTGACATTGTCGAAACGGTTCCGGGTATTCGGGAATCCGCCAATCCGGTCCAGATCCGGCAGGAGCCGCACTCGGTCCGGTTTCGGGATGTCTGGTTTCAGTATGATGACGTCATGGTGCTGAAAAATATCAACCTGAGGGTCAAGGCCGGTGATATTGTGGCACTGGTCGGCATGAGTGGCGGCGGCAAAACATCCCTGGTGAATCTGATCCCCCGGTTTTATGATGTCAGCCGCGGTGCGGTTCTGATTGACGGCATCGATGTTCGGAACGCATCCATCCGGTCCCTTCGACATCAGATTGCCATTGTCACCCAGGAACCAATCCTGTTCAATGACACCATTCGCAACAATATCGCTTATGGAAATCCATCGGCCCAAATGTCTGAAATTGAACGTGCGGCGCGCGCCGCCTATGCCTGGGAGTTTATTGACCGACTGCCAAACCGGTTTGATTCAAGCATTGGCGAACTGGGCAGCCGCCTGTCCGGCGGTGAAAAGCAGCGGATCTGCATTGCCCGGGCCCTGTTGAAGGATGCGCCGATTCTGATCCTGGATGAAGCCACATCGGCGCTGGACTCGGAATCGGAAATGCTGGTTCAGAAGGCTCTGGAAAATTTGATGAAAGGCCGCACCACATTTGTCATCGCGCATCGACTGTCCACCATTGGCTATGCCAGCCGGATTGTTGTCATTGTGGATGGTGAAATTGTGGAAGAGGGCAGCCACGATGAGCTGTTTGCCCGTCAGGGAGATTACTGGAAGCTGTATCAGATGCAATATTCGGGTGTTGGCCAACTGGAATGATGTATGACACCCGCCGCACAATGCTAAAAAATCCCCCTTCCCCTTTTTCAAAAGGGGATAAAGGAGGACTCTTCAGTAGGTCAGGTTGGCCGGTTGTTTGGCCTACCTGACATTTTCTTAACCGCACAGGTCCAAAAAATTCAGGTATCAAATTTACCAAATTTTCAGGACCGGTCATGTTTAAAATGATTTTCAAAAATTCGGCTTGCCTTTCCCCTTGGATTTGATCTGCACAACGCATTCGCCGCCAAAAAGGGTTCCATCACCCAAGAGGCCTGTAAAAATCAGTGTGACAGAGTTACCGTTTTCCACGATATTCACATCCGGAACGCTGCTCAGCGCCGTTACAATGGCTTGGGTGCCAAATTTGAGGGTCATGTCGACGATGCCATCTGCTCCGGCATCGCAGATATCGGGTGTGCCGACATCCTCATAGCCTGATCGAAGGGGTCGAACCGGTTCTGCCAGAAAATATGAAAAACCGTCAAAGACCACTTCACCAATCAGGACCGTAACGGGATCGATATTGATTACATCAAAATCGATTGCGCCCAGAATGGCGAATGGCGTTACACCGTTGCTTTTGACATTGATGGAATTCTCACAGCTTCCAGGCTTCATATCTACCGCGACGATTTCATCAGCGGAGACAATGCCCGGCATCATCAGTAAAACGATCATTGCAGAAAGGGCTGCACCCCGGATCAATGACTTAACCATGATTTTTCTCCTTTCGTGCGTTATGGATTGATGTGTGTAATGCCCGATTTTGGGCCTGTTTTACAAACTTGCCATTTCTCGATTCCGACATCTCATATCTCAATACTCACAAACATTCACCGCTTTCGGACCACCAGGCTGCCAACCGAATATCCGGCCCCAAATGAACAGATGACGCCATGATCACCCCGGACCATATCCTGATTGTGCAGATGAAAGGCGATAATCGAACCGGCGGATGCGGTATTGGCATAGCGGTCCAGTACAATCGGGGCTTCATCGATGTTGGCTTCCCTTCCAAGAAGCCGATTTGCAACCAGTGTGTTCATGTTGATATTGGCCTGATGCAACCAGAACCGACGGATATCGGAAATGGACAGGCCCAGACTTTCCACATGGCTGCGGATATGCTGTTCCGCCATGGGGCAAACCTCTTTATAGACCTTGCGGCCATTTTGATGAAAAAGTTTGTCTGCACCGTAGGGGTCCACATCATTGACACGGCTGACATAGCTGATATTGGACCGGACATTGCTGGAAAACCGTGTCATGGCCTTTGTGCCGAGAATATCATAACTGTGGGGTGCTGTACAAGTATCGGCCCGCTCCACAATGGTAGCCGTTGCCACGTCCCCAAAAATGAAATGGCTGTCCCGGTCACAAAAATTGACCTGTGGCGACGTCAATTCCGGATTGATCAACAGTACGGCACGGGCTGTCCCGGCGGCCACCATTTCATAACCCCGATGCAGGGCAAACGTGGCGGCGGAACAGGCAACCAGCATGTCAAAGCCAAAGCCGTTGATTCCCAGTTCGTTTTGGATTTCGATGGCAATGGCCGGATACGGTCGCTGGGTGTAAGCACAGGAGACGATCACGGCATCGATATCGGCCGCCGTTTTATTGGCTGCGGTCATGGCATCCCGTGCGGCATGCAGTGCGATTTCAGCCTGATCGGACAGGGCGTTTTCCGGACGTTCCGGTATGACCGGACGCATCCGGTCAATATCCAGAATACCCTCCTTGATGTAAACAAACCGCTGCAGAATCCCCGAAGCCTTGGCAATAAATTCAACCGTGGATTTGGGCTTGGCTTCCAGTTTGCCGGATGCGATTTCATCGGCATGGGTCCGGTTGTACTGATCCGCCCATGCATTGAAGGAGGCGACCAGTTCTTCGTTGGTAATGACATGATCCGGTGTCCACAGGCCGGTGCCGCTGATGACGACGGGGATGGTTTTTTCCAATGGCATAACTGTCCTTGTAAAAGATTGTCAAAAAAAACGGTTAGTTCAAATAGTCCTTAAATGTGTTGACGCACAGCATCTCATACCAGCCCGTCAGCCGGACATCCTGTAAAAATCCATTGTGACCCCCATAAGGCGGAATCATCAGACGTGTGGACGGGTTCAGTTCAAGCTGGTAAAAATCTTCAACCGGAATGATGGGATCATCTGCGGATGTGATAATGGTAACCGGCGTCTCAACGGATTTCAGGGTGTCACCCAGCACGGCATATGCGTTGAAATATTCGGTTGCGGTCCGGAATGGGCTGTATTTTTTCAGCAGAATTTCCGTCATTGCCCGGATATTGTCACGTGACATCAGCTCTGAAAAATCGTAAAGATTTGCATACAGGTCCTGTTTGATGGAAAGTGATCGCCGCCATTTTTTCAGAAAATATTTTCGGATAAACGGGTTTTCGTCAATTTTGTCTGTGGCTTTTGATGGATTCAGACCCGGGCTGATGGCAATGGCATGTTTCAGGTTGGGAATCGGATTATCCCGGCACCGCCTGGCAATTCTGAGCGTATAATTGCCCCCCAGGGAAAATCCGGCCATAAAAACCGACCGGGGCATGGCATCTTCTGCAATCTGTTGCACTGCCTGAAACACCTCATCCAGCATAACCGCATAAAACAGGCCGGAATTGAGGTGATGGCTTGGACCATGATCCCGTAAATTCAGACGAAACACGTCAAATCCATGATGATACAGACGACGTCCGGCAGTCAGGATATAGGTTGAATTGGCGCTGCCTTCCCATCCATGAAGCAGAATCACCAAACCATTGTCTGTTGTGCCCGGATGCCTGCTGAGATATCCCAACAGACGGGAACCGTCAGTTGTATGGATGATTCGGGGCTCTGCATTTGAGGCCATGTCGTTTTTGCCCCAGGCCCGGAATTTGGCGCTGGCCAGAAATGTCTGCAAATGGGCACTTCTGAGCCAGACTGAAGGTGAATAGGGTGCCGGCTGCATGAGAATACTTTTTACAAAAATGACGGTATGGTATAAATTAAACAGGGCATTGATCCGGGCTTCCCGTTGTTTGACCCCTTTGATGAATCGGCCATCTTACAAATTGTGTTGTGAATTATACATTCAATTGATCAGACAATCAAGATGATGAACATAATGAAAAAATGACAGATCTCACAGAAAGGACCCACACCATGAATTTGGTATCCATTACGGCCAGAGACATACCCGATGCCTGGTTTCAATGTGTTTATGAAATCATTGACAGGGGACACCGGTATATCATTGACCGGGGCAGTTTTCAGGGACAGGAGCGGCTGGAATTTGACTACATCACGGTTCAGATCAAAAATCCCGGTGTCAGACCTCTGATTCCGGACATTCCGGTGGCAATGGGCATCCCCAATCCGGTTGCAGACGGCTACATCGAATGTTATCTGCCCTATCTGATGACATCGGTCAAGCAGCCCAACGAAGACTATACCTATGGCACCTATCTGGAGCCCCAGATCAGTGAAGTCATCCGCATGTATAAAGAGGACGGGCACGGGACAAATCAGGCCTACATGACCGTGGGTGATCCCCAGGCCATTTATCTGAATGATCCGCCCTGTCTGCGGGGCATCGACACCCGCATCCGGTACGGAAAACTGCATTTCATGGTCTATTTCCGGTCCTGGGATCTGTGGAACGGTTTTCCGGCAAACCTGGGCGCCATTCAACTGCTGAAGGAATATATGGCCGCAGAGATCGGGGTGGACGATGGCGAAATCATCGCCGCCAGCAAGGGGTTGCATCTGTATGACTATATCTGGGAACTGGCCAGACTGCGTACCATGAAAACGTGAATAGTTTTTGTATGGATGGTGCTGACCGTGGAAACAGGCTCAGCCCTGAGATTTGAGTGGTGCGTACTGAGAAGCAGCCAGGCCGCCTGACTGCTTTGCTGTCATCCTTCCTTCCGCCGGGTCAGGATGTCGTGGTCATTTGTGACATCCTGACTGCCAATCCAATGATTACCATCTTCCAGCCTGACTTACCTTGACCTTTACCGGACTTCCGGTTACATCCACGGCCGTGACCTGAACCAGAGCCCTGCGTTTGAAAAATCGTCTGTTTGGATCACATTCAAAAACAATGGTTCCGGCATCTGTACCGGTGCCACCCGATACGATTTTCAACCATCTGTTTCCCACAACCACCTCGGCGGTCCAG
This sequence comes from Desulfatirhabdiaceae bacterium, assembly GCA_050179135.1. Lineage (GTDB taxonomy): Bacteria > Desulfobacterota > Desulfobacteria > Desulfobacterales > Desulfatirhabdiaceae > UBA4064. The sequence continues at coordinate 18,070 of JBFXFK010000040.1, forward strand.
TTGATGGTGCCGCCGCCAATGTTGGAGACTGTCAAGGTGCCGGTCGTGGCATTCTGCTCCAGGGTTAACTGGGCCGGTTCTACCGACAATATGGGAATTGCCTGTTGGGTTATGGTAACCTCAACCGGGCTGTTGTCTGCATCGGTCGATTCCACCCAAATTGTTGCAGAGCGCGGCACGGCTTCTGTATTGGCTTCCACTGAACAGATGACAGCCCCTTCATTTACGCCGGTACCTCCGGATGTGATCACCAACCAACTGCTTTCGGATATCACCCGGGCAGTCCAGTTCAATGTTCCGGTTCCCGAGTTGGAGACACTGACTGTTGCCTCACCAGCTTCTGGGCCAACCTCCTGGGCGACAGGATCCACGGACAGTACCGGTTTAGTCGCCGATGCCTGCTGAGTGACGGTAACCTCAACCGGACTTCCGGATGCGCCTGCTGATTCCACCAGAATCTTTCCGGTTCGCGCCGCTATTTGCTGGTTGGCATCAAATGAACAGGCAATGGTTCCGGTATCTGTGCCACTTGCACCGGATGTAATTCTCAGCCAAGTGCTTCCGGATGTTACCGTTGCAGTCCAGTTCATGGTTCCAGTTCCGGTGTTGGTAACACTGAAGGATGTAGCGCCTGCCGCCTGGGTTACGGTGCGGACAGTTGGGGATACGGACAAAACAGGTTGATTCGGTATCGGAGGTGGATCAGGAAGGCTTTCCAGCATGCCGACAGTGCCCGAATTTGTGTTGTATCCCATCGATTCCGTTTCGTTACCCAAAGAGATCACATCACCATCCTCAGCAGTCATGACGGCCTGACGCAGGGTATCATAACTATTGTTCTCATTGCTGGTTACCCCTAATGTCGTCCCGAATGCCCAATTCGTGTTCATCATCAGAAAACACGACAGAAACAGTGAGATACCGGTAAAACGAAATAATTTTTGCAACGGGCTGGTTCCAACATATGATTTATACATGCATTGCTCCTTTTTCTTGAAAAATTGGCGATTATCCATACATTTTTTCCTTAGCAGTCAGAATAAAAAAACACAATAACTATCTTCTGAAAATTAAAATGGTGAAAATGAATAAATCTGATGGATTGTGTCGAATCCGGTATTGAAATTTGGGGTGGAGAATAGCTGCCGGGATACCTGGCGCTTGGCGGTTATCCGTGTCGGGGAGGGATCAAACAGGAAAAAAATAGATATCGATTTTTAATTATAAAGGCATCTTTTTTCGAATCAGATCAAACGGCCGGGCAGCATGATTCAGTTGAATTTTGACCTGCCGGCCGGTCTGTGCCATGTCAGTCGCAATTCCGTCTCCGTCCCATATCTGTAGTATATCATCCGGAATACTTGGACCTTTTTGTCCAATGATTTCCACCCTGTCCCCCAGACAGAATTTGTTCCGGACATCCACCAGGGAGATGCCGGATGAATCCGATTCCAGAATTTTTCCCAGAAATATGGCTCCGGCACTGGGCTGCGGATCATCATATGCCGGAATGACGGCATCCGGATCATTCAGATAAAATCCGGTTCCATACGGCCTGTGGCTGACACTTTCCAGTTCGTGCCGCCATTCGTCCCGAACGCGATACCCTCCGGGATCGGCCAGACAGAAATCAATTGCTTCCCGATACACCTTGACAACGGATGCCAGGTAGTTGATGCCTTTCATCCGGCCTTCGATTTTCAAAGATGTGATGCCGGAATCGATCAGGGCCGGCAGGTGATCGATCATGCAGATATCCCGGCTGTTGAATATATATGTACCCCGGTCATCTTCGTCAACAGGCATGTATTGCCCGGGCCGGGTTTCTTCCATAACCGCATAATTCCAGCGGCAGGGATGGGCGCATTTTCCCCGGTTGCTGTCCCGCCGCGTCATGAAGTTGCTTAACAGACACCGGCCCGAGTAGGATATACACATGGCGCCATGAACAAACGCCTCGATTTCCATGCCGGTCTGACGGGCCATCTCCTTGATTTCTTCAAGACAGAGTTCCCGCGCCGAAATGATGCGGGAAGCCCCCAGATTTTTCCAGAACAACGCACTCTGAAAGCTGGTAATGTTGGCCTGGGTGCTGATATGAACCGGAATATGGGGAATGATTTGACGGGCCAGCATAAAAATGCCGGGATCGGCAATGATCACGGCATCCGGTTTGATGGCGCCAAGGCCGGTCAGAAAATCGGCAATGCCAGGGATTTCCGGATTTCTGGGAAAAATGTTGCAGGCCACATAGACCCGTACACCGTTGTCATGGGCCAGTTGAACGGCACGGTCCATTTCGTCAACCGAAAAATTGCCGGAAAAATTTCTGAGGCTGAAATCTTTTCCGGCCAGATAGACCGCATCCGCACCATAATGAATGGCGATTTCCAGCTTTTCAAAACTCCCGGCGGGCGCCAGAAGTTCAACCGTTCGGCTCATGGAACTGCCATGATCTCTTGAATTGTCTTTTCCAGACTTTTTTTCCAGGGGACCGGATGAACGCCGAATTCCTTTGTTATCTTCTCACAGTTCATGGCGGAATAGGCGGGTCGCATTGCCGGCGTGGGATAATCGGAAGTCGGAATGGGATTGACCCGGGTGACCTTCAGCGCACGATACTTTTTTGAAATGTCGATGATGGCCTGGGCAAACTGATGCCAGGAGACCACGCCCTGACCACAGTAGTGGTATGTGCCCCAGCGGCTGTCCGGGCTGCTGAAAATGCTTCGGCTGATGGTCAACAGGGCGTCTGCCAGATCGGCGGCAGCCGTGGGGCAGCCAAACTGGTCGGCCACCACATTCAGTGTCTCCCGCTCCGATGCCAGCCGGATCATGGTCTTGACAAAATTGTTTCCCTGAACGCCATACAGCCACGAGGTGCGGACAATGACATGGTGATCCAGGTTGCCCCGGATATGATCATCTCCGGCAGCCTTGCTTTTTCCATAAACCGAAAGCGGGGCAACCGGATCGCTTTCCCGGTACGGAGTGGTTTTTTTACCGTCAAATACAAAATCCGTCGAGATGTGAATCAGCGGAATATCTTTGGCAGAGCAGGCCAGCGCCAGATTCAGGGCGGCATCCGCATTTACGGCCCAGGCCGGCTTTTCCTGGGACTCGGCCAGATCAACCTGGGTGTAGGCCGCCGCATTCAGAACCAGATATGGCCGGTAGTCGGCAATCAGACGATTGACGGTTTCCGGTATTGTGATATCGTATTCGGGCAAATCCACTGCCAGTAGATCATAATCCATGGCGGTTGCCTGACGAACGACTTCCGACCCCAACTGCCCGTTGGCGCCGGTGATGAGCATTTTCATACAGATTCCATTCCAGCCGGAAGCTGATCTTTCCGAAGTTCGGAAAGACAGGGAAACCGACTGTCCTTTTCAGAGATGATGGGATGTTGAACCGGCCAGGCAATGCCGATTTCCGGATCAGACCACAATACGCCGCCTTCATCCCCGGGTGCATAAACATCCGAACATTTATACAGGAAAAGGGCGGTGTCGCTAAGAACACAAAAGCCGTGAGCAAATCCTTCGGGAATAAACAACTGCCGTTTGTTGTCGGATGTCAGATACTCGCCAACCCACATCCCGAATGTGGGTGAACCGGGCCGGATATCCACGGCCACATCAAAAATTTCACCCTGTATGACCTGAACCAGTTTGGCCTGGGGGTGGTTGATCTGAAAATGCAGACCGCGAAGCGTGCCTTTTATCGAATAGGACAGGTTGTCCTGTACAAATTGCCGGTCGATGCCCATGGATTGATACCGGGGCAAATGAAAGGTCTCCATGAAAAACCCCCGGTTGTCCGAAAACACGTTGGGCTCGACAATCAGCACGTCTTTCAGTTTTGTGGGAATGATGTTCATATAAATCCTTTGGCGTTAAAACAGTGATCAGTAATCAGTGGTCAGTCGTCAGTCCGCTTTCCGGGGATTTGGCCGTCAGCGACCGCTCCGCCCGAATGCGGTATGCGGCCACTTTCATCCTTCAGCCTTTTTCCCTTCCAACCGCCGTTTCCAGTAACACTTTCTTCTGCTGCTGATATATTTTGGGAAAACCCGTGGCCGGAGACGGGGATGCCGGTCTGCTGATGCATGTCACCGGATGGCTGAGAATATCTTCCAGAATCGGGCGAACAAATCGCCAGGCCCCCATGTTTTCGGGCTCTTCCTGAACCCAGAACCATTCCGGAGCACGGGTATGGGACTGAACAATTTCTTTGAACGCGGCCTCATGAAACGGATACACCTGCTCCATTCGAATCAGGGAAATATCCGGTCTATCAGCCTTGTTTCGCTGATCCAGCAGATCATAATACACTTTTCCGCTGCAAATCAGGACCCGGGCGGGATGGGAAACGTCGGGGTCCGCCAGAATGGGCTGAAATGTACCGGATGTCAGATCCGTCAGATTCGACACGGCCACCGGATGCCGAAGCAGGCTTTTGGGGGTCAGAATGACCAGGGGTTTTCTCACCCTGGATGTGATCTGACGTCTTAAAAGGTGAAAATACTGGGCCGGGGTAGTTGGATTGCACACCACCATGTTGTGATTGGCGCACAGTTCCAGAAACCGCTCGGGCCGGGCGCTGGAGTGCTCAGGCCCCAAACCTTCCATCCCATGGGGCAGCAGAAGTGTCAGGCCGCTCAGTCGCTGCCATTTGGATTCACCGCTGGCAATAAAGAGATCGATGACCGACTGGGCATTGTTGACAAAATCACCAAACTGGGCTTCCCACACAATCAGGCTTTCCGGGCTGACCAGGGAATATCCGTACTCAAATCCCAGAATACTGGCTTCGGCCAGCATGCTGTCATAAACAGAAAAGGTTGCGGATCCGCTGCAGACCGACTGAAGCGGGATGTGGCGATTGTCATTTTTCGTATCGGTCAATACACAGTGCCGCTGGCTGAAGGTTCCCCGGCCCACATCCTGACCACTCAGGCGGATGGCGTGTCCTTCTGACACAATCGACGCAAACGCCAGGGATTCGGCATTGGCCCAGTCGATTCCCTGCCCGGACTGAACCGCATCCCCGCGTTTTTTCAGAATGGCTGTCAATTTGGGATGGACCGTGAAACCATCGGGAATCTGATTCAGTTTCTCCGCCAAAATGGTTAGCGCTTTCGCATCGACCCCGGTTTCAATCGCTTCATGAGACCAGTTGCCGCCATAACCATTCCAGTTTTCATAAAACCGGGGCATGGGAAAGGGGCATACAGACCCATGAATATCCTGATAGGCGGATTCCAGTTGATTCTGTATGGCCGCTTCCATTTCGGCGATGGCATCCGGCCCGATATCAGACCGTTCCACCAGGCTGGCGCCATATAGCCGGTAAGGCGCCTGACGCAATTTGATCCGTTCGACCATCCGGGGCTGGGTAAAATAGGGATCATCTCCCTCGTTGTGACCATATCGGCGGTAGCAGACCAGATCGATCAACACATCCTTGTTGAAGTTCATTTTATAATCGGCTGCAATGGAAATGACCTGGGCTGCGGCCTCTGGATTTTCACCATGAACATGAAAAATCGGGACCATCAGCATCTTGGCCACATCCGTAGCATAGCGGGAAGATCGGGCATCCGCGGGAAGTGTGGTATAACCGATCTGGTTGTTGATGACAATATGAATGGTGCCGCCTGTCGCATATCCGGCCAACTGGGACATGTTCAGGGTTTCGGCCACAATACCCTGGCCTGCAAACGCCGCATCTCCATGAATCAGTACTGGCCAGATTTGATTGCGTCCATGATGCCCGGCCACATCCTGCCGGGCGCGGCACAACCCCTCCACAACCGGATTGACCGACTCCAGATGGCTGGGATTGGGAACCAGAAACAGACGAAGCGGATGACCATTCCGGGTGACATCCGCCATCCAGCCATTGTGGTATTTGACATCCCCCGATCCGCTGAGATCCGTCGGGTCATAACAGTTTTCAAATTCACTCAAAATGCTGGCATAGGGTTTTTCCAGAATGTGCGCCAATACATTCAGTCTGCCCCGATGGGCCATGCCCATGACAATTTCACGGCAACCGGACTGTACGGCATGGTTGAACAGCCGATCCAGAAGCGGAATCAGCACATCACCGCCTTCCAGTGAAAACCGGGTAACCCCGACATAGGTTTTGTTGAGAAACTGCTCAAAACCGGCGGCCTGGACCAGTTTGAAAAGAATGGCGTTGCGGTCATCCGGATTCAGGTTCGGCTGGTTTTGTACCGGTTCCATTCGGTTTTGAAGCCAGACCCGTTCATCCGGGTCCTGGATGTGCATGTATTCCACACCGATTGACCGGCAATAGGTTTCTTTCAAATGGTGAATCACCTGCCGAAGGGGCGCCGGATTGCCATCCGGTTGGGTCAGGGGCCGGACAGCCTGATTCATGTCGGACTCATTCAGGCCGAATGCCGCCGGATTCAACAGGGGATGATCCACAGGACAGGCGGACAGCGGGTCCATGCAGGCCAGCAGGTGGCCGATGTCCCGGTACCGGTGAATCAGGGCGTCAACCCGGGACTGAAACTGAAGGGACCGTTCATCGCACGCCGGACCAGAAACAGATGTCTGACCCTCGGCCATCTCAAATCCCAGGAAAAAAAACCGCCAGTCTGCCGGCAGGTCATCCGGACGGGTTTTCCATATCCGATAATTCGACTCAATGAAATTCAGATTCAGGGTTTCGAAATCAGTCATCGAATTGGCCTTTCTGTTGAAGCATCCATTGGGTGATGCGGGCAGCAATCTGTTTTCGGTGATCGGGGTTTGAAAACATGTGATCCGCACCGGAAACGATGTCCAAATCAATATAATCCGAATTGAAAAGCCCGGCTTTATGGGCCTCTGTTACCGGAATCATCTCGTCCTGGTCTCCGTGAACAATCAGAATCGGAATGCGGATGGTTTTAAGCGTTTCGGGCAGACTGTAGGCCCTTGCATCCTCAAAAAAGGGCCGGCCCAACTCCAGATTCCGGTTCCGGCTGGTAAACGTCACTTTTCCATCCTGTTCCAGATCGGCGATCTGGGCCGGGCTTAAAAATCGCATGGGATCAAATCCGGTCAAACGACCGGCCAGGGCAGCCACGGCGGTGACATGGGGAATTTGAGGCGCCGCCAGAACCGATATGGCCGCGCCCATGCTGTGGCCGGCCAATGCGATCCACGACGCCCCGTTTTGACGTATCAGGTCGACAGCAGCGGCCATTTCCCGGATATGCTTGGTGATGGAGGTTTCTTCAAACAGGCCCTGGCTTTGGCCGTTTCCTGAAAAATCGAAACGCAACACGATACTTCCGGCATCGGTCAGATTGCCGGCAATCTCCCGGAGAATGGCGGTATGGCGCGAGCAGGTGAAACAGTGACCCAGAACAGCTCCCATGCCGGTTTTCTTTTTTGGCATGTGCAGGGTTCCGGAAAGCAGTTCATTGTCATGATTGGGAAATGTGATCTGGGTTTCCATAAATGTATCCAAAGCTGTTGGCGAGACCGTTGGCTGTGACGCCTGGCGGCTTATCCAACCGTCATGATTTCACCCGGCATGGGCACGGTTGCAGAAAATCCTTCTGCAGTGAGATGTTTTTCAAAAGCCAGGGACTGCTCTTCCTCGCCATGCACAATGGCAATTTTTTTGATGTTCAGATTCGATTCTTTCAAAAAGCGCGTCATCTCGGCCTGATCGCCATGGGCGCTGAAACCACCCAGTCGAACCACATGGGCCTTTACCGGATAATCCTTGTTCAAAAACCGGACAAGTGGCGGCGGACCGGACCGGCCGGATTCCTCATAGGCCAGACCTTTTTCCTGAATCCGTCTGCCAAGGGTGTTTTCCGCCATAAAACCCACAATTAGGATGGTGTTTTTGGGATTGTGAATTTTATAGCGCAGGTGATGCAGAATCCGGCCCGCTTCACACATGCCTGATCCGGCAATCACGATGTGGGGCCGCTCCTCGCGCATCAGGGCCATGGAGTCCTCAACCGAACTGACAAAATTGACCTGATCGAAACTGAAGGGGTTTTGCCCCTTTTCCAGAAAGGTTTTGTGTGTCTGGGAATCGAATACCTCCGGATGCTCACCAAAAACCCGGGTGATCTGTGTCGCAAGCGGACTATCGACATACACCGGGAGCCGGGGGACCGCTTTTTCATTAAAGAGCTCATGAAGACGGTATAAAATGTCCTGGGTTCTGCCGTATGCAAATGCCGGAATGATCAGGGATCCGCCTCTGGCCCAGGTTTCATTCAGCACGTTTTTCAGGCTGGGCTTCAGATCGGCTGTTGGCTCATGAATCCGGTTACCATAGGTGCTTTCCATGATCATAAGATCCACGTCCCGGTCTTCTTCGGCAAAATTCAATGTCGGATTTTCTAAAATCGGCATATCAAACCGACCGATATCTCCGGTGAAAACGATTGTAAATTTTTTCTGGTTTTCGACCGTCCGAATCACAGTTATGGATGATCCCAGAATATGGCCGGCATCATAAAAGACAACCGATGTGTCCCTGCCGACCGATATCGGATATTCATAGGGATATCCGTCAAAAAACCCGAGCGCTCTTTCCGCATCGTCTTTGGTATAGAGCGGTTCAACCCTGGCCAGGCCATACCGGTTGATGATATCCTCAATGGCTGCGGTATTCAGCACATTATGGTCCTCTTTGAGAAGACTCTGAATCCTGGCCTTTTCCTTTTTGGATACATTCTGGGTTTTCGGGGATGCCTTCATCTGATAGAGCAGGTTGCGAACCGTTTTGTAGTTCAGATATTTGGCATCGGATTCCTGAATATGCGCGCTGTCCATCAGCAGATACCGGCAGGCGTCCGCCGTTGCCCGGGTGCAGACGATCCGGCCCTTGAAGCCGTTTTGCGTCAGAATGGGAATACGCCCGGAATGGTCGATATGGGCGTGAGACAAAACCGCATTGGTGATAAGCCCGGGATGAAATGGCAGGGATTTGTTTCGGGCCTCGCTTTCTTTCCGTCTGCCCTGAATCATGCCGCAGTCCATCAGAATATGATCATTGACACCGGTTACCAGATGCATGGACCCGGTCACTTCCCGAACACCGCCATAAAATGTGACGTTCATGAAATCTCCTTGACGTTGGAATTCAGATTAGCACCACTCAGCCGCCCAAAATGATCCGAATCAGCACGATTGCCAACAATACAACAGGATAATGGCTTCCCCGATTGAACAGACGCATGGCGTTTTCATCGGATTGCGACATCATCAGCCGGATTGCCGGGATCAGCAGCAGATAAATGCCGGTTGCCAGTGCTGCTGCCAGATAAACGGGTTCATAGACGGCACGGGAAAATTTGAACACCCACACATTCAGCAACAGCGCCATCAGAATACATCCCAGAATCAGAATGGCAGATCGCTGAATGCCCAGTTGTACCGGCACGGTTCTGGCTCCGATTTGTTTATCCTCATGGATGTCCGACCAGTCATTGGGAATATTTTGCCCGCCAATTTCCCAGAAATACAAAAACAGAAACAATATGGCAACAAAACCGGGTGACGGGGATGGATCAACAGCAAATATTGCGGCGACGGCGCCCAGGGTCTTGACGGTTCCGCTGACCAGCACCCGGTAATGGGTAATTTTCAGCATCCTGCAGTAAAGGGTTTCCAGAATACAGCCCGCCAGAAATATCATCAGGCAGACCGGATTCAATATCCAGGCGCCTATAATGGCGACAGATGCCCATGCCAGAACCCAGTAAACCCCATTTTTAAAGGGAATAAAGCCCTGTGCCAGCGGGTGGCGGATCCATACCCCATCAATATCCCGGACTGAAGACTCCGGAACGCCGAACGCCATTTTTTTTTGATCATTGGCATAGTCAACCACATCGTTCAGCGCATAAACCGCGGTATAGCCCGCAAATGCCGTTACCAGACCCAGCAGGGTTACCCAGAAGGGCGGAAATTCACCCAGCCATACCAGTGCCGCAAAACAGGGGGTCGCCATATCGATAACACCATGAGGTGTTCGTGAAAGCGCCATGAAAATCTTGTAACGGGGCAGTTCCACGCTTTTCCGGTGAATATCGGCATGGGTGCTCGTATTCATACAATCAGCCTCCGCCCAGACATTTGGAAATATTGTTCCACTGATCCTGCTTGACCCACAAAAATTTTTCCCGGAAAAGCGTGTCTGTTCGGATCAGCTTTTTGGTTTTCAGACGGTTCTGAAATTTTGAGAAATCACCGGGGCCGCTGTTATACATGGCGTAGAGACTGCCTGCCAACGCATTATCGTCCATGGATTTTCCGCCTTTGGGCAGGGCATACCGGGTCAGATACTGATCCAGGATTTCACAACCGGCCTGGGCATTGTAACGGATATCCCATCGGAGTGCTTTCAGATCATACAGGCTGCGCCATACCCGTTCATTGACCTGCATCAGACCGACAGAGGTGTTGTTATAGGATCGCAGATAGGTAATTTTCCCCTTTTCGATCAGATATTGACGAAAACAGCTTTCCTGCCAGGCTGATGCACTGACGATTTGGCGAAACAGATCCCGACGGTTCTCGGGTATGGTGCTTTTTTTCAACTGCGTGTCCGTCACCTCATCCAGAAGAACCTGAACCTGTTGTACAAATGTATCCAGATTGCCGGGCTCTGCGATCCACTGTTTAATCTGTTTCAGTTCAGCAGGTGAAATATTCTCTCCGGCCCATGCGGCAGATGGCCCTGCCAAAACCGCCAGAAGATTCAGCTTGAAGACATTTTTTAAGGTGGTATTCCGTGATTCCGGCAAAATAATTTCGTTTTGATCAAAGGCCGGACCAATGACCGGAATGGGTTCTCCCATGCCCAGAACGGCCCTGAGTTCCGAATCGGTTTCACCGGAATAGGACAGGTCAATCTGTTCCTGACCGGACAACAGTCTGGCCAGACGGATCAGTCCGTCCCGGCTGATTTCAATTCCCAATTCCGGGCCAACCCGGTCCAGGGCGGCAAGGGCATCTGATGCGGAAAAGAATGCGATATAGGCCAGGAGCGCCTTGGATGGATCTTTTCCCAGATGATTTCTGAAAACAGGCGATAGTTGATTCCAGACCAGAATAAACTGTTCACGAACAAAATCCTGCCCTGATCTTTTCCCGCCGGCAAGCTCCGCCACAAAGCGGTATCGGGTATCGATGAGTGCATGAAACAATATCTGGCGTTCATCCGGTGTCAGGGGCTGGTTGACCAGGGTTTGAATGATTTGAACCAGAAATGCATCGTATGCCTCCCAGGTGCTGGCAAACGCCTGAAGCTCTTCGGGTGACAGGTCGGTTTCGGGTGGGGATGGCTGCGCTGCGGATGTGTCGGAATCGGCCAGAATTTCCACTCTGACATTATTCGGGGAAATGACAATGTTTCCGGGACGCATGCTGTCGATCAGTTTTTTGGCTGACGAATCGGCGTCCTTGGGAAACAGTGAAAACAGTACAGACTGGGCATCCATAACCGGTGGCGCCATATTGATCTGAATCCGTCCCAGATAATCATACACCTGTTCCGCAATAAATTCCCACACGATTTCCGGAAGCTTGGTGGGCTTGCGGTCCACGGTCAGGAGTTCCGAGCTGACACTTTCAAACGACAGCATCCAGGCCGGGCTTATAAGCGGGCGTTGGTACAGCTCCAGATACCCGTCCCACACAACCGGAACCAGGCAATTCCCGGCCATTTGGGCGCCGACCTCGACATGAAGCCGCGTTTCAAATCGCAGCAACTGGTTCGACATGGAAAATGCCGGCTCGGAAATGACAATCCTGCGGCAGGGATCGGCTGATGACGTCAAAACTGCAGTCTGATTTTTATCGGTAAATGCCTTGTATATCACCAGTGACCGCAGCATGGGATAATCGAGGTGAAGGGGAAGAATAATGGTTTCACAGCGCAGGATTGCCGGAAAAACAAAAAGGAAAAACAGGATCAGAACAGAAACAGGCTTGAATTGTATTGATTTCATGGTCATTTGTTTACAGGGTTGATAAACGGGCTCGATATGCGTCCCGCATTCCTTATAACCCAAATTCGGGTATGGCGTAAAGCAGGAAAAATCATGCGGATAAGCGATTGACAGGTTATAAAATGCCGGGATATCGTGAAAGTACGTTCAGTGGTGAGAATTGAGAGGTGGGTATTGAGATATTCCGAATCATTTATTTTCTGATATGGGGGTAAAACTACCGGAATGACACATGACCATTTATATTGACCTGTACCGTTTGTCGCTGTATTGATATCATAGGGTTTAATCGCTTGATCAATATGACGCCAATTTACAGGAGGTGACGCAATGAACCGAAGGGAATTTTTTCAATTGTCACTGGGCATGGGGGCTGTTGGCCTGATCAATCTGGCGGCAGGCCACCTGATGGCAAAAAATCCGGAACCCCGGATTGTGCTTCCGGAGCTGCCCTATTCGCCCAATGGCCTTGAGCCCTGGATATCATCCCAAACCCTGTCGTTTCATCACGGCAAACACCATCAGGCGTATGTCACCAACACGCTGAAACTGATTGCCGGAACTGACATGGAAAACCGGTCGCTGACCGATATCATTCAAACAGCCCATCAAAAGCAGATGACGGGGCTGTTCAACAACGCGGCCCAGTCCTTCAATCATGATTTTTTCTGGAAAAGCCTGAAACCTGGCGGCGGTGGCCCGCCGGCATCGGAAAAACTGGCAGACGCCATTTCCCGGTCATTTGGTGACCATGCCGGATTTGTAAAAGCATTTTCAGATGCCGCTCTGACCCAGTTTGGCAGTGGATGGGCGTGGCTGGTGAAGCAGGGGAATAAGCTGGCCGTTATCAAAACGTCCAATGCAGAAACCCCGCTCACCATGGGCATGACCCCGCTGTTGACCATCGATGTATGGGAACACGCGTATTATCTGGATTACCAGAACCGCCGGGCGGATTATGTTCAGGCAATCATCGATCATCTGATCAACTGGGATTTTGCCGAGGCCAATCTGGGAGTTGCCTGAAACCTGCTGCCCGTCTGTTATATAGTGTCTGAACGAAAATCCATGTTCAGACACTATATATCGCTTCAATGTAAAGATTTCGGGTGCGTTACCGGTCGGGGCATGACAATCGGCAAAATTCTTCTGTTTTTTTATAAATGAAAGTGTGGTATAGATAGCCCGTTTAATGGTTGAAAACAATTTTTTTCTTTTTATAGCTTTTCAGATAATGTTTTTGGGTGCGTTTTCGGTCGAAGATGACCAATCTGTCCCTTCCCTGCTGTCTTCCCGAAATCATTATCTGAAAAGCTATAGTTACCCGACCGGAAGCGGTCGGGTTTTTTGTTGTTCATACAAGCAGGAGCATAATGACGCAAAACACGTTTACCCAGTTTAACCTGCATCCCAAGCTGATGCAGATGATTACCGACGTCGGTTACACAGAACCCACCGCGATTCAGTCCGCCGTTATTCCGGCCATGATGACAGGACATGATGTCATTGGTCAGGCCCAAACCGGAACCGGCAAAACAGCCGCTTTTGCATTGCCCATTCTGCACAATCTTTCTGCCGGCAAGGGATGTGTACAAAGTCTGGTCGTTGCACCAACCCGTGAGCTGGCGGTTCAGGTGGCCGAGGCCATGAGTCAGTATGGTCGTTTTTTAAATGTGCAGGTATTGGCTGTTTATGGCGGGCAATCCTATATCCGCCAGACCAGCCGACTGAAAAAAGGTGTGGACATTGTTGTGGGAACACCCGGAAGGCTTTTGGATCTGATTCGCCAAAAAGCCCTGGATTTGACCAGCGTATCCTCTGTCGTTCTGGATGAGGCGGATGAAATGCTGAGCATGGGGTTTATTGAAGATATTGAATCCATATTGGCCATAACCCCGTCGGTTCGCCAGACAGCCCTGTTTTCAGCAACACTTCCCCATCGAATCCGGATGGTGGCAGACCGGTATATGCGCAAACCCCAGTCATTTACCATTGATCGCGCCCAGATTGCCGCCGTGGCCGTTGAACAGCGGTATTATCTGGTCAATGAATCCGACAGGCTCGCGGCCGTGTCCCGTCTGCTGGATAGTGAAGCCGTTACCAGCGCCATTATTTTTGCCCGCACACGGCTGGAAACCTCTGAACTGGCCAATTCATTGGCGGAAAGGGGCTTTTTGACCGAAGCCCTGAACGGGGACATGAGCCAGGATGCCCGTGAACGGACCCTCAACCGGTTTCGCCGCAATCAAATTCAGGTTCTGGCAGCCACGGATGTCGCGGCCAGGGGACTGGATATCGATGATATTTCGCATATATTCAATTTGGGGTTGCCCAAAGATCCCGAAGTCTATGTGCATCGCATCGGGCGAACCGGCAGAGCCGGGAAAAAAGGCATCGCCATTTCCATTCTGACCCCTTCTGATCGCAGACAGCTTGCCCGCGTTGAAGACTACACCAGGCAAAAAATCAATGCCAGCACACTTCCCACGGCTGCGGATATAATGGTTCAACGGGAAACCCGATTTCTGAAAAAAATATTGAATGCATTGTCCCAGGAGAACCTTGGGAAAGAGAAAAAACTGGTGGATGAGCTGGTCATGGGCGGGCGTGATATTCTGGACATTGCCGCCGCTGCGTTAAAACTGACCCGTGATACCGAAAAATATCGCATGATTGAACCGATTTCCAGTCTTTCTGAACCCCGTCAGCACCCAAAGAGGTCATCGGCGGGTCAACCGGAAAAACGATATCGAAAACGTGAATTCGCTTTTGGCGCACACGAAAAGAAAAAATCATGGGCGCCGGTCAGCCGACGAAAAAGCGATGGTCCGCGTTTCAATCGTCCCACAAGCCATTCACCCATTTGAATTTCGGATGCACCGTGTCGGAACGGAAATCCCGGTTTTCAAATATATCGAAAAATCCCCCCTCAATCCCCGTTTTTCAAAGGGGGGATTCCTTCCTGCTTTCAGGCAAAAAGCACGCTATAGACTTTCAGAAAAATAATTTCGCTGAGTTATCGGTCGGGAATGGCCGGAATCTTTTCAAGGCGTCAGCCGCAAAAAAGGCCTATTCCCTCCCTGCTGCCTTGCGAAATTAATTGTAAATATTCGGTAAACTGGTTTCTTTTTACTCATCCTTTTCATATTCAGAAAAAAATCGAGCAAGCATCATTTTTTACGGGACACGCCAAATTATTTATGATATGGAATGTCCATGCTTGATC